>CAYPVI010000013.1:0-16984 GCA_964414135.1 uncultured Candidatus Saccharibacteria bacterium
TTAAGCTATTCTGTATCTAACCGACCTTCAGGATCATCTTTTAACTCAACAACCAGAACCTTTAGCTGGACACCCACATATGAACAATCAGGAACTTACAACCTAACCTTTATTGTTTCTGACTCTGAATTAACAGATACAGAAACAATAACTATTACAGTAGCTAATGTAGAAACATGTACTCCTACTACTTGCTTAGCCCAAGGCAAAAACTGCGGAACTATATCTGATGGCTGTTCAGGAACTCTTAACTGCGGGACATGCAGTTCTGGCTACACCTGCCAATCAGGAATTTGTGTTCAAGATATAATAGTTTCTGAAAACGCTATTTATGTAGACAATCAATTAATAAATGATTGTGACGGGAATTATTCTATCGCTAACAGAAGTTGTTCTGGAAACGATGGAGATGCGTATAATACCGCTCAGGAAGCGGCGGATACTTCTACTCCTGGAGATACCATCTACTTCCGAGCTGGCACCTATTATTCGCGGGCGTCTACTCAGGCAGTAGTTCCGGTTCTGCGTGTAATAATAAGCGGAACAGTTGCTAATCCAATCACTTATAGGAACTATAATAACGAAGAAGTGATTCTCGATGCGTGGGATGAAGAGAATAATAGAAGGAAGCGTCGCGCAGTAGAATTGGGTGATCAGCCCAGCAGTAGTGAGCAAACTTTGACAGGGCAGGGAGTCCAGAATATTATTATCGATGGGCTAATTGTTGAAGGTGGTGCATATGCTGGATTAAGTATATTTGGACCCGCTGATGCGTATAATGATCCCGAAAACCCAACAGAAAATGTGATTATACGTCATGTTATTGCTTGTTATAATACTGGAACGGGTGGAAGGGGAATAAGTTCACAAGGAACACTTATTAATGTCACCATCGAATATTGCGAGGCGTATGAAAATCAGATTACTGGTATTTCATTTGGAAGGATGGCTAAGTTTTGGCATGATCCTGAACCTGATGATCAGCAGAGTGCTGCACGGTATTCTACTATAAGGAATTGTTTGTCCTATAATAATAATGATCCAGGAGATCCGGGAGATACAGATGGTTTAGGCGGTAGTAATATGTATCGCTGTATTGTTGAAAATAACGTTGTTTTTAATAATAGTGATGACGGAATAGATAATTATGCGTCTATTGAAACAACGGTAAGAAATAATATTGTCTTTGGGCATTCATATGAAGGCGGTAATAATGCGGGGATTAAATTTTCCGCTGGAGGCGGTGGGAAACATACTATAGCTGGAAATGTGGTATTTAATAATGATGGATTTTCATTGGAGGGGTCTGACCCAAGTAATCCTCAGCGTATATATTATCCGAGCAAAATTTACAATAACATTATGTATAAAGGTAGCACGGGTATTGCTTTGGGGTATGTCTCTAATTATAATCTCACTTTTCCTGGCTATGAAAGTAGCTATCTGCACAACAATGTGATGACTAATAATATCAATCACGATATATACCACGCCTTTGAAGAATGTACTGACAGCGATTACAATTTTATTGGGAATGCAGGCGATTTGAGTGGGATGCATGGGAAAGGACTGGATACACATTCCCTAACTGGTGACCCTCAATTAGCCAATCCGGGAGTTGTCATTGACGCTAATTTTGGTTCTGGTTGGACTATTGAACAAAAACTTGAACATATACGAAGCCAGGCGAGAGTAGCATTTAGCTTAAATGAGTCCAGTCAATTGATTGACAACGGTGCAATAATTCCTGGTTACCATTGTTCTACGGTTGGAGCGTATCCCGGAGAAGATTGTAAAGAATGGTACGGCGATGCTCCTGATATAGGAGCTTATGAATATCAAGGAGAAGTGCCGCCACCATCATGTTCGGGCACAGACACTTCTTGTGGAACCTGGCCTTCATGCACAAACTGCAATGCCTTAGATGGATGTTCGGGAACATCATACAGAAACTATTCTTGTTCAGGAACAAGCTGTGTTTTTACAGAAAACAATTGTACAGATTGTTCTTGTTCTTGTGGTGGATACAATACAACAGAATCAATAGCTAACAGTAATTGTAATGATGGAATAGATAATGACTGTGATGGAAATATAGATTTTAATGATACTGGATGCCAGGAGTGTACTTCAGGCCAAACTTCGTCTTGTGCAACTGGCTTGCAAGGAATATGTTCTTCAGGAACTAAAACCTGCCAGGCAAATGGAATCTGGGGAAGTTGTGTTCAGAATAATCAGCCAACAACAGAAGTATGCAACGACAGTTTAGACAATGATTGTGACGGAGCAACAGATTGTTCAGACACAGATTGTTCTGCAGAACCTGCTTGTGCAACAGCAATACCAACTGACTACATATCTTTTTGGAAGTTTGAGAATAATGCCTTAGATGAAACAGGAATAAACAACGGAACTCTTTATGGAGATGCTTCATTTGTTAACAATCCCAATAAAGGGAATGTGGTAAGTTTTGATGGGGATGGGGATTGTATTAATGTTGGTAGCCCTAATCTTGTGTGCAATTCTACCCAGATGTCAGTTATTGCTTGGATCAAAATGGGACCTACGGAGGCTACTGCAGCAGGCCAGGACGGAATTGTCTCGCAAAACGATACCTCACCAAGAGTTTTCGTTCTATCTCGAATCAACTCTGAAAAATTTAGATTTCGTGTGTATGATGACAATCAGGTAGCAACGCAAGTTGATAGTTCTTCGTCTTGGACTGATACAAATTGGCATCAAATCGTTGGAGTATACAATGGCTCAACGATTCAAGTATATATAGATGGCAATTTAAATTGTTCCCCAGTTGCTTTTATATCAGCCTTAGAGTCTACTCCCAGTGTTGTTAAAATAGGTCGAGGTGATAATGGGAGTTTTGAGGGCTCCATAGACGATGTAATGATTTACAATAGGGCGTTGACGGAACAGGAGATACAGAATATATATGATGCCCAGAAACCGGCAGAAATAACAAAAGTAGAGCCAAAAGAATTGGATTTGAATGGTTTAGCGTCAATACTAGATGCAATCCAAGAAGCAATAAACGAGCTTAAGAGCTTATTTTAAGAATTAAGAATTAGGAACCAAGAATCAAGCACCAAATTCCTGCCCGCCGGCCGGCAAAATTACAAATTCAAAATTCAGAATATGTATATTTATCTCGATGAATCATATAATCTAAAAGATAGAACAAAGCCACAGTTTATTAGTATTAATGGTTTTACGGTTTTGGACGAAAGAAGTTTGTTTAAGAAATGGAAAGAGTATCGACATCCCTTTATTGGAAAGCGTCGTATTCATGCTAAAGACTCTGCTTTTAATAAACTAAGAATAAAAGCTTTAGAACTTTTGCCGCGGCCAGATCTAACTTTATTGACTGTTTTTCAAGTTATTCAGGAGGTTTCTTTTGAGAAAAAAAAGATATTATTAATATCCAATCCTTAAACAAATTATTAAAATTTTTTAAATAATATCACGAGAACAGTTCTCGTAGAGTTCTACGAGAACAGTTCTCCAAATATTAGAAAAACTATGAGCAAGAAAATTTCTATTCCAATAGCAATAACTATTATTGTTCTTTTTATTGGAGCGGTTTTAATTTATCAATATTGGTGGATGCCCTTGCATCCAGAACTTCCCTTGCCCTCGGGAACATCTACGCTTCAAACCGAACCGATTGATTTATCTCAAGTTAAAACAGAAAAACTGAGTTTAGCTAAATATTATTCTTTAGCCTCTCTAGATATCTCCTTAAAAGTTTCCCAATATAATCTTCCATTAGAAACCAGCCAGATAGCCAACTTCGGAGATTTTTCCAAAAAAATCTCCTTAAGCAGCGGTGCCTTAAATCTTTTAGGGAAAAATGGATTTGTTGTTGTCAATAATCCTTTTAACTCAAAAGAGGAAGATATTACTCGGCCATACAATATTTTAAAAGATAGAGAAATTCCCTTATTTATTACCTCCGATTCTCTGTTGCACTTATATCACATTCAATTTGATGAAACTTTAAGGCAAATTGAAGAAAGAGAGTTTTACGATAAGATTTGGGAGATTAGCAAAGAGCTTTTAGATGATTCAATTAAGAAATATAATGTCGCTACGGGTGATTTGAAAACAGCTACAAAAAGAAATATTGCTTATCTCGTAGTTAGTTTAAGATTGCTTCAGCCGAAGGAAGAGCAATTATGCAAAGAAAATAGAGAAGATTGGGAATGCGAAGATCCCGGTATATCCAGCGCTTATTTTACGGAAGAAGATTTGGGAAAATATGAATTTGAAGTTCCTGATTTTGTAAAGCCAGAAGTTGAAAAAGAATTAAAATTAATAGAAGGACATAAAGGGTTTTCAAATTCACCTATCTTTATTTACAAAGAAGATTATTCTCAATATGTTCCCAGAGGTCACTATACCAGGAGCGAAAAATTAAAGAATTATTTTAAGGCATTTATGTGGTATGGCAGAATAAGTATGCTGTTAAAAGGAACTGACCAGGTGGGACCTGGAGAAAGTTGTCCTGATGTTCCTCCTTGTACAGCTCTCATATCTGACTACGACGCTAAAATCCAGACAACGGGAGCTTCATTAATAGCAGCTAAGTTTGCCGAGAGCGAAGATTTAAAAAGTAAATGGGACAGAATTTATTCAGTAACTGCATTTTATGTAGGGTTGTCTGATGATTTGGGCCCTTATGAATATATAGAGGCGTTAAATTATGTTTTTGAAGGAGAATTTGATCCAAACGAATTAACTGAAGAAAATATTGGAGAATTAAAAGCAAAGTTGGCTGAATATATGTCGCCTAAAATATATGGAGGGACGGGCGATTGTGTAGTTTGGCCGCCATTTACTCCGGAACAAGCAGATGAGTGCTTGGAAAATACCAAAGGATTTAGATTGATGGGCCAAAGATTTATTCCAGATTCTTATATGTTTTCAGAATTAGTTTCACCCCGGGTTGGTATGTATGCTGGAAGTGATTGTGCTGGAGTATTTACCTGCGAGATAACAGATGGCGGACCGGCCAGAGTTTTCCCTCGCGGTTTGGATGCAATGGCTTTGTTAGGGTCTCAAAGAGCAAAAGAGCTTTTAATAGAATTAGGTGATACTGAATATGAAGGCCAAGATGCTGAAGGAAATAGAATCACTTATGAAACTGCCTATAATAAATTAAAAGAAGAATTTGATAAATTTGATGAAGTTGACTGGAATAAAAATCTTTATTGGAGCTGGCTATTTTCTTTGAAGGCCTTGTTAAAAGATTTTGGCACGGGTTATCCAACCTTTATGCAAACAGAAGCTTGGTTAGATAAAGAGCTAACTGCTGCTTTATCTTCTTGGGCCGAATTAAGACACGATACTATCCTTTATGCTAAACAGAGTTATACGATGCAATTAGGGATGGCTCCGCTACCGGAAAAACCGGTTGTTGGCTATATTGAGCCAGTTCCCGAATTTTATAACAGATTACTCGCTTTAACTAAAATGACTACCAAGGGGTTAGATGAAATGGATGTTTTAGATGATGCGTCAAAATCGAGATTAGAAAGTTTGGAAAGGATATTAGAGAGATTAGTTAATTTATCAACAAAAGAATTAAAAAATGAGGAACTCACAAAAGAAGATTATGAGTTTATTAAAGATTTCGGTGAAGAATTAAATGGTGTGATTGCTGAAGTTGATGAGAAAGCTAAGAAAACAACTATTGTCGCTGATGTCCATACTGATAGCAATACCGGCCAGGTCTTAGAAGAAGGAGTGGGTTACGTTAATTTAATTGTCGTAGCTTATAAAGTTCCTGATGGAAGAATTTTGATTGGGGCGGGACCTGTAATGACCTATTACGAATTTAAGCATCCAATATCAGATCGGCTTACCGATGAAAAATGGAGGGAAAAATTGAATTCTGAACCTCCGGAAGCGCCTAAATGGGTTTCTAATTTCGCTGAGTAAAATATGCCTAAAGAAACATCTGCTGGAGCCGTGGTTTTTAGGAGGGAGAATAGTAAGATTTATTATCTGCTTTTGCATTATGAAGCAGGGCATTGGGATTTTCCCAAAGGACACATTGAAAAAGACGAAAAAGAAGAAGACACGGTAAAGAGAGAGGTAGCGGAAGAGACAGGAATTAAGGATATTAAAATAATTGAAGGTTTTAAAGAGTGGATAAAATATTTTTATCGCAAAACATATGATTTAAATGAAGACGAGAAGAAAAAAGCTTCCTGGACTTTCAAGATAGTTACTTTTTATTTAGCTGAAACAAAAACCAAAGAAGTGAAAATTTCTTTTGAACATACGGGTTTTAAATGGCTGACATATAAAGAGGCGCTAGAACAAATAACATTTAAGAAGGCCAAAGAAATTTTAAAAAAAGCCCATCACTACCCCGCTAAGCGGGGTGTGAGGGCAAGCAAATGATTTCCTTGCTACGACATAATGATTTGCTAAAAGAAAAGCCCTACTAATGTAGGGCTTTTCTTTGAGATAAATCAAATTATTTTTTTATCTTCTCTACAACTTTTTCAAAAATGTTGGGGTGGTTTTTAGCGAGGTCAGCTAAAATTTTTCTATCAATTTCAATCTTTTTTTCTTTTAGTCCGTGAATGAACAAGCTGTAAGATAAATCTTGCTGGCCCAGCGCAGCATTTATTTGGATTTGCCAGAGTTTTCTAAATTCTCTTTTTTTGACCCTTCTATCCCGATAAGCATATTTCCACGCATGCATTAATGCTTCTTTTGCTGCTTTGTATTTTGATTTCCTTTCCCAACGAAAACCTTTAGTATGCTTTAATACTTTTTTTCTTCTTTTGTGCGCAGTTTTTCCTCTTTTTACTCGAGCCATATTATTTCAAAAGCTTCTTAATCTTTTTAGCTTCGCTTTTCGCAACTTTAACCCATTTCCGGCCTTTTCTTTTCTTCTCGCCTGTTTTTTTCGCCCGATAATGGTCCTGGCCAATCGCTCTTCTTAGAACCTTACCGGTTTTAGTTATTTTAAAACGTTTTTTGATTGATTTTCTCGTTTTCATAATTAAATTTTTCTATAATTCTATAATTTGGAGATAATCATTGTTAATCCTCTTGGTTGTCTTTTTAATTCTCTTTCAATTTTTATTGGGATTGACTTTTCTAACACCTCAAGAAATTTTTTTACTTTTTCTTTAGCAAAAATTTGATGCGCTTTTTCTCTTCCTCTCAGTTTCATTTCTATTCTAACTTTATACCCTGACTTTAAAAATTTTTCTGTTTGTTTGGCTCTTGTTTCTAAGTCGTGTTCAGAAATTCCAAAAGTTAATCTTATTCCTTTGAGCAAGCTTATCCTGTGCTCTTTAGCTGATTTTTCTTTCTTTTTTAGTTGATAAAGATATTTTCCATAATCCATTAGTTTACAAACAGGCGGTTCAGCTTTTTCTGTAACCTGGATTAAATCGAAACCGCGCTCCCTGGATATTTGAAGCGCTTTTGTTAATACCAAAACTCCTAATTGTTTTCCGGTCTCGTCAATCACTCTTACTTCTCTGGCCCTTATTCGATTGTTGACTAATGGTTTTCTTTGCACTGTGGAGATGGAGGGGGTGAGCCCTCGTCCAGAATTTTTGCTAAAACAGTTCTACAAACTTAGTCCGTTTTTATTTTTAAATATTAGATAAAAAATGGACAAAACTCTAATATCTTAGCCCGATTTGATTTGGTAGTTATTTTTGGGCAGAAAAAACTATCTATCTCGATGATATAACACCCTTCTTCGCCTATCGAGAATCAGCGAAAAGGATGACGTTAGGCAAATGCTAACGCAGGTTTTTTAAATAAGTTAGCACTTATTTTTTTAATAGACGGTTTAACGAGTTGACTATAATGCTCGGTTTGCCCTATTTTAGTAAAATTTTCTGTCGAAACTATTCATCCCCATGATTTTAATTCTCTTTTTAATTCTCTTTCTACCTCTCGTTTTTTAATTAGCTCTCTTTTGTCAGTTTTTTTTCTCCCTTTAGCGATTCCAAATTCAAGCTTAATTTTACTTCTTTTAGTATACACTCTTAAGGGTATTAAAGTCAAGCCCTTTTCTTTTGTTTTCCCGATTAAATGTTTGATTTCTGATTTAGTTAAAAGAAGTTTTCTTGATCTTTCTGGTTCATAATCTTTAGGAGTGTTTTTTGGTTGATAAGGAGGAATATTAGCTCCGACTAAATACACTTCAGGCAAAACGCCTTTAGCAGATTGCCTCAAAACCACATAAGAACCTTTTATAGAAATTCTTCCTGTTTTTATTGATTTTACTTCCTGACCGAGCAAAACCAGTCCGGCTTCAAATTTATCCAGGACTTCATACTCAAATTTCGCTTTTCTGTTTTCAGCTAAAACTTTCATATATAAACTATTTACATTTTAGCAGAAAATGAGGTAAGCTGAAAGTATGATTAGAGAAGAAATAACGAAATTAATAGAAAGCTCGCTCAAATCTCTCCAGAGAGAGAAAAAATTGCCGAAATTTAAAGTTCCGGGGATTTCAGTTGAAAGCGCTATTGAGAGGATTCACGGCGATTATGCGATAAATATTGCGATGGTCGTTGCCAAAAAAATCGGAGAAAACCCAACAAAAGTAGCGAATTTATTATGCGATAGATTAAAAGCGAAGACGGGAAAGGGCAAATTGTTTAAAAAAATTGAGGTTGCCGGACCCGGTTTTATTAATTTTTTTCTCTCTAAAAAAACTTTAATCGCTGAATTAGAAAAGATTTTGAAAGAGAAAGATAAATACGGCCGGAGTAAAATAGGAAAAGGAAAAACAATAGTAGTGGATTATTCCGGGGTGAATATTGCTAAACCATTTGGAATAGGCCATTTAAGATCAACCATTATTGGCCAGGCGATTTGTAATTTATATAAATTTTTAGGATATAAAGTAATTGGCGATAATCATATTGGTGATTGGGGAACCCAGTTTGGTAAATTAATATACGCTATTAAAGAATGGGGTTCAGAAGAAGAAATCGTCAAAGATCCGGTTAAAAATCTTGTTTCTCTTTATGTAAGGTTTCATGAAGAATCAGAAAAAAATCCGCAATTAGAAGAAGAAGGAAGAAAATGGTTTAAAAAATTAGAACAAGGAGATAAAGAAGCCAGAAGATTATGGAAAAAATGCGTTCAATGGAGTTTGGAAGAATTTGAGAGGGTTTATAAAATTTTAGGAGTAAAAATAGACCTTACTTTAGGCGAAAGTTTTTATGAGCCAATGCTGAAAGATGTTATTAAAGAAGCCCTAGATAAGAAGATAGCAGTAAAAAGCCAAGGAGCTATTATTATTCGTTATCCCAATGACGCTCTTCCTCCTTTTATGATTAGAAAATCAGATGGCGCTACTCTTTATTCAACTCGCGATTTAGCAACAATAAAGTATAGAAGAGAAAGATTTAAACCTTGGAAAATTATCTACGAGGTAGGAGCTGACCAGACCTTGCACTTTAAACAATTGTTTTGGACGGCCGAACTTTTGGGTTGGGGCAAGAGGGAAGATTATGTCCATATCGCCCATGGAATGATGCGTTTACCGACCGGCAGAATGAGAACGAGAAAAGGAGAAATCATTCTTTTAGAAGATGTGTTGAAAGAAGCGATTAAGAGGTCTGAGAAAATAGTAGAAGAAAAAAATCCAGGTCTAAAAACGAAAGAGAAGAAGCAAATAGCTGAGATTGTCGGCATCGGAGCTGTTAAATATAATGATTTATCCAGGTGTCCTTCAACTAATATTATTTTTGATTGGGGAAGGGTTTTAAATCTGCAGGGAAACAGCGGACCCTATCTGCAGTACACTTATGCTAGAGCCAAAAGTATAATAAGAAAATCAGGAACAAGTAGAATAAAAATTAAAGGTGAATTTAAAGAAAAAAAAGAGATTCAACTTTTAAGACAGCTTCAGAAATTTCCTGAAACTGTAGAACAGACAGCAGAAAGTTATAGCCCTAATTTAATCTGCAGTTATCTTTTTACGCTGTCTCATGATTTTAACGCTTTTTATGAATCATCGCCTGTTTTAAATGCAAAGAACAGTAACTTAAAAGTGATGCGTTTAGCTTTAGTAACAACCACGGCTCAAGTAATCAAGAACGGACTCAATCTTTTAGGAATTGAAGTTCTTGAAAGGATGTAGTTAAGAAGTTATGAATAATAAATATTATATTTTGCGGCACGGAGAATCAATAGCAAACAGGAAAAAGATTATTTCCTGCTGGCCGGAAAAAATTCCAAGTCCACTTACCCGCAAAGGAAGAGAACAAATAAAAACTCAAGCGAAGAAACTAAAGAAGAAAAAAATTAATTTAATTTTTTCTTCCGATCTTTTACGAACGCGCCAGACAGCTGAGATTGTTGGAAAAGAATTAAAAATTAAACCAAGGCGCGATAAAAGATTGCGGGAATATAATGTAGGAATTTTTAATGGGAAGACAATAAAAGATTTTAGGAAATTTTTACCTACTGGAATAAAAAGGTTTAAAATTCATTCCCCAAAAGGCGAGACATATATTGATATTAAAGAAAGGATGTATGATTTTCTAAAAGAAATAGATAAAAGATATTCTGGTAAAACTATTTTAATAATCAGCCATCAGCTTCCCCTTATTTTGCTTGAGGGAAAAGTTAAGGGATTTTCTAACCAAGGAATTCTCAAAAAATATCCTAAAAAGAAAAGAATTAAAACCGGGGAACTGCGTAAACTTTTATAATATGATTTTTGATTTTTCAAAAAATGAGGAAAAAATATTGAAGCTTTGGAAAGAGAAAAAAATCTTTGAGAAGAGCTTGGAAAAAACCAAAGATAAACCCAGATTCATTTTTTACGAAGGGCCGCCTTTTGCCAATGGTTTGCCTGGCATTCATCATCTTTTAGCGCGCGCTTTTAAAGATATAATTTTGCGATATAAGACAATGCAAGGATTTTTTGTTGAAAGAAGGGCCGGCTGGGATACTCATGGCTTGCCTACTGAAATGGAAACAGAAAAGAAACTGAATATTAAAAGTAAAAAAGAAATTGAAAAACTTGGAGTTCAGAAATTTATTGAAGAATGCCGAAATAATGTTTTCACTTACAAAAAAGAGTGGGAAGAATTTAGTAAGAGAATTGGTTTTTGGCTTGATTTCGAGAATGCTTACGTTACTTGTAGCAATGATTATATTGAGTCCTTATGGTGGATTTTAAAACAGATTTGGGATAAGGGTCTTTTATATCAGGATTATAAAGTTGTTCCTTACTGTTCTCGCTGTGGCACGAGCCTCTCAAGCCACGAGGTAGCCCAAGGATATAAAAAGGTAACCGAAGAATCAATAACCGTTAAATTTGAATTGGTTGACGAGCCGGGAACCTATGTTTTGGCATGGACAACGACGCCCTGGACATTGCCGGGGAATGTGGCTGCAGCTATTAACCCTAAATTTACTTATGCGAAAGTGAAAATCAATAACGAATATTTGATTTTAGCCAAAGAAAGGATTGAGGCTTGTGATGTCAAAGGTAAAATCGTTGAAGAATTTAAGGGAAAAGATTTACTTGGCCTGGAATATAAGCCATTATTTCCTTTTACGCGACCCGGACACGTTGATAAAAAGGCATACTTTGTTATAGCGGGTGATTTTGTTTCCTTGGAGGAGGGAACGGGCTTGGTCCACATAGCTCCAGCTTTTGGAGAAGATGATATGGAAGTTGCAAAAGAAAATAATTTACCTGTATTAATGACCGTAGATGAAGAAGGAAGATTTAAGGAAGAAATAAAAGATTGGGCTGGAATGCTTGTCACAGAGCAGAAAACGAATATTTTAATCAAAAAAAACTTAGACGATAGAAATTTGCTTTACGGGGAACAGATATATGAGCACGATTACCCTTTTTGTTGGCGCTGTAAAGAAAAATTGATTTATTATGCAAAGAATTCTTGGTTTATTAAAATGAGTGCTATAAAAAAAGATTTGATTAAAAATAGTGAAGAAATAAACTGGGAGCCAAAATATATTAAAAAAGGAAGATTTGGCGAATGGTTAAAAGAAGTTAAAGATTGGAATTTATCCCGAGAGAGATATTGGGGGACTCCATTACCGATTTGGGAATGCGATAAATGCGGAGAGAAGATTTGCATAGAAGGCATAAAGGAATTAGAGAAATTAAGCGGTGAAAAAATTGCCGATCTTCATAGACCATTTGTAGATAAAATTACTTTCAAATGCGAGAGATGTGACGGAACAATGAGGCGAGTGCCTGAAGTTATTGATTGTTGGTTTGATTCAGGGAGTATGCCTTTTGCCCAATGGCATTATCCTTTCGAAAATAAAAATAAAATTGATAAAGGTGAATCTTTTCCAGCAGATTTTATTTCCGAAGGGATAGACCAAACTCGGGGTTGGTTTTATACTCTTTTAGCTATTTCAACATTGTTGCAGAAAAGCGTTTCCTATAAAAATGTTATTTGTTTAGGTCTTGTTTTAGACAATAAAGGACAAAAAATGTCTAAATCTCGAGGTAATATAATTAAACCTCAAGAAGTAATAAATAAATTTGGGGCTGATTGCGCTAGGTTTTATTTTTATACTGTTAATCCTGCAGGCGAAACAAAAAGATTTGATTTTAAAGATGCTCAAAGCCTATGCAGGAGATTTTTTGATACTTTATGGCAAAGCTGTATTTTCTTTTCAACTTATGCTGACGAGGATTTTAAACCTAAAAAGGATTTCAAACCAAAGAACTTGCTTAACCAATGGATTGTTTCTCGTTTAGAAAATTTAAATTCCCAGGTATCAAAAAATTTAAATAGCTATGATGTAGTTTCGGCTGCCAGGGCGCTTTTAGATTTTGTTGATGATTTATCTAACTGGTATATCCGGCGTTCACGAAAGAGATTTCAAAAACCAGAGACAAAAGAAATAAAAGAAGAGGCCTCTCAAACTTTGTATTACGTGCTTTTAAAGCTAACTAAACTAATAGCTCCTTTTACTCCTTTTATTGCTGAAGAGCTGTATCAAAAATTAAATGGCGTAGAAAAATCAGTTCATTTGGATGGTTATCCAAAATCAGATAAGAAATTAATTAATGCAGAATTAGAGGAAAAAATGGAAAAGATTCGGGAGATTATTACTGAAGCTTTGGCTCTGAGAGCAGAAGCTGGGATTAAAGTTAGACAGCCATTGGCTGAATTAAAGATTAAAAATAAATTAGACGAAGATTTATTGGAGTTAATAAAAGATGAAGTTAATGTTAAGAAAATTACTTTTGGCAAGGAGATTAAGTTAGATACTAAAATTAGCAAAGAATTAGAACAAGAAGGTAGATACAGAGAATTGGTTCGCAATGTGAACAAAATTAGAAAAGAGATGAAGTTTGCTCCAAAAGATGTTATAATTATTGATTCCACTGTTGATGTGATAAATGTAGAAGATTTCAAAAAAGAAGTTGGGGCTAAAGAATTTAATATTAAAAAACAAGTAGATGGCAAAGAAATAAAAATAGCTAAAGAAAAACATTATATTAAAATTAAAAAACTATAAAATTATGGGCATTTACGATAAAAAAAAGTCAATATCAAGAAAGGAGCTGAAATCAACTCTTAAGAAGCATCACGGCAGAATACCAGAAACTGGCGGAAAAAAGTATTATAATGAGCAAAGGAGCAGCATGACAAAAGATATATTTGGGTCAAAATACGGAAGTCAGATTTCTAAAGGCGAATATAGAAGAGCAGTTCGGGATTTAGAATCTACTAGAAAATCTGCCAAAACCCGTGGCGAAAGAGCAGGTATAGATCAAAAAATCAGATATTTAAAAAATATAGGTGGAAAGAATATTTAAGCTATTGTAATAATATGGCGGTCCACTATAGAACCCAAGGTTTTGTGTTAAAAAAAAATGATTTGCGGGAAGCAGACCAAGTTTTTTCTATTTATACTCAAGATTTTGGCAAGCTAAAGATTTTAGGCAAAGCAATCAGAAAAATTAAGTCAAAATTAAGAGCTGGAGCAGGGCTTTTTTATTTATCTGAAATTGAATTTATCCAAGGGAAAACTTATAAAACCTTAACTGATGCAATAGTAATTGATAAGTTTAAAAATACAAGAAAGGATTTGGAAAGATTAAAGATTGCTTATCAAATTGCTGAAACCGCAGATAATTTAATCAGTGGTCAAGAAAAAGACGAAAAGATATTTAATTTATTAAACGAAGTTTTTAGTATATTAAATAATTGTAAATTGAAAATTGTTTATTATTATTTCCTTTGGAACTTGCTTTCAATTTTGGGATATCAGATTGACCTTTATAATTGCGCTGTTTGTCAGAAAAAATTAGTTCCTCAAAAACTTTGCTTTAATTCAGAAGAAGGCATAATTTGTTCAGAGTGTTCTGGGAATTTGAAAGACAAATCAGAGATTTCCCCTGATATTATTAAAATTTTACGACTTTTTCTTGGAAAGAACCAGAACATTTTATCAAGATTAAAAATTCAAGATTTACATAAAAAAGAATTAGAAAATATTTCTGAAAATTACCTCCAGACCTATTACTTCGCAAGAGGTTTTTAACTACAAAAAAACAGTATAATCTGTTATAATTGCAAGTGAGGGAGAAATAGAAAAACAAATTTTTCTTTTTCAACCGAGCGAAGTAATTATGCGGCGAAGCCGCAATAATTAGCTAAAAGATAATCTTTAACATTGGGCGTTAAAGATGTTGTTAAATATATTTAAACCTCTAATTTAAGCTCTTGGTTTATGAAAAATCAAAGATCTTTCACCCTAATTGAAGTATTAATGGTAATAACAATTATTGGTTTGTTGGCAAGTATTGTTTTGATAACTACAAAAGGAGCCAGAGAAAGAGCCAAAATTGCCAAATCCCTTAATTTTGCTGCCCAAGTCCATCACGCTCTTGGAGCCTATGCCGTAGGAATATGGGATTTTGATGACCAAGTAAATCCTACATTAGATGCCAGTGGTTACGACAACCACGGTACCATTACCGGCGCCACCTTCACTGCTGATACTCCAAGTGGAAAGGGTTATGCTTTGGACCTTAATGGAGCGGGTGATTATGTTAGTGTTTCTCCTTTCGATAATCTTAGAGGCGCTACTCAATTTACTATAGCATTCTGGGCAAAATTTGATGTGCCCCAGGATTCTATCTTTTGGAGAAACGGTGGGTGGCTTACCGAAGTAGGGGCAACCCAATATCGTTTTAGATTTAATTTAGATAATGACTGGCGAGCAAATTTTTACATTAGTCATATTATTGGTCAATGGCATCACGTAGGAATTAGTTGGGATGGAACTTGGACAAAAGGATATATTAATGGCGAGCTAAAATTGGATAGTAACTTAGATAGTGCTTTTTCTGTTATGTCAGATAATTCTGATAATTTATATATCGGTCATAGGTCAGCTTATTTCAGTGGTTTTATCGATGACGTCCGCATTTACAGCGAAGCTCTTAGCTCAGCCCAGATTAGAAAACTATATGTGGAAGGAGCAAAGATGAAGGGCTTAGCAGCAGAAGACAACTTTAATTGATGACTGTCGTCAACGAGCAGTAAAGCTGACAGAAGTCGAGTTTCTGGCGAAATAATTTGTAGGAAATATGAAGAAATTTATTTTTATTATTATTATTTTGTGTATAGCGCTGGGGGCAGCTGGGTTTTGGTATTGGCAAAGAAATCCTTACTCAAAAGAAATTTTGAAATTAGAAATTTTAGGTTCTGGAGAGGCAGCAATTTTTCAGGAAGTTGAGTATACAGTGAAGTATAAAAATAATGGCAATGTTAGATTGGAAGAGCCGCGTCTTATTTTTGAGTTCCCAGAATATACTTTGCTGGAGGAGGGTTTTTCAAGAAGGCAAGAAATAGGGCCCGAAGAATTGGGAGATATTTATTCTGGCGAAGAGAAAACCGTTCAGTTTAAAGGCCGGCTTTTTGGAAAAGAGGGCGATATAAAAACAGCTAAGGCCTGGTTGAGTTATCGTCCTAAAAATCTTCAAGCTCGTTATGAATCAACTACCACTTTTACCACTGAGGTTAAATCTGTGCCTTTGACTTTTGATTTTGACCTTTCTTCAAAAATAGAGGCAGGCAGAGATTTTAAATTTTCTTTGAATTATTATTCCAGCTTGGACTACCCGCTCTCTAATTTAGGAATAAAAATTGAATATCCCTCAGGCTTTGAATTTTTAGGAAGCGATCCTCAAGGATTGGCAAAAACCGAATGGGAAATTTCTCTTTTAAATCAAGCCGAAGGAGGAAGGATCGAGATTACAGGAAGGTTGTCGGGGGAAGTTAAAGAACAGAAAATTTTTAAAGCTGCTCTTGGAATTTGGAAAGATGACGAATTCATTGTTTTAAAAGAAATAACCAGGGGGACAGAGATTACCAAGCCCCAACTTTCTGTTTTCCAGCATATAAACGGTCAGTCTAATTATATTGCTAATCCGGGAGATATGCTTCATTATGAAATCTTTTTCAGAAATATCAGCGATGAGCCTTTTCAAGATTTATTTTTAGTGCTTACTCTTGATGGAGATGGATTTGATCTTGAAACAGTTAAAGCCGAATCGGGTCAGTTTCAGCAAGGAGATAATTCAATAATTTGGGACTGGAGGAGTGTACCAAAACTTAAATTTTTAGATCAAGGCAAAGAAGGGAAAGTAGAGTTTTGGATTAATTTAAAAGAAGGTTGGAGTTCAGGAGAAAAAGACGCCTTATTGAAGAGTTCGGTTTTGATTTCTCAAGCGAAAGAAGAGTTTGAAACAAAGGTTAATTCTAAGTTAGAAATTTCTCAGCAGGCTTCTCAACAAGGTGATATTTATACTATAACCTGGCAAGCAAAGAATTATTTAAATGATGTTAAAAACATTAAAGTAAAAGCAACTTTACCTTCAGACGTAAACCTATTTGGCAATGTATCTCCTGAAAGCGAATCATCAAAATTTGCTTTTGATAGCGGAAGTAGAGAGATTGTT
>CAYPVI010000014.1:0-15984 GCA_964414135.1 uncultured Candidatus Saccharibacteria bacterium
CGACTTTGCCTTATGGGACAAACCAACAGGAGAAAAATGTCCCAAGTGCGATTCCTTTTTGGTTGAAAAAGGAAAGAAAATAAAATGCTCAAATAAGGGTTGCGACTTTGAAAAAAATATGGCAAAATAAGTTGACTTTAACTTGCCGAGGTGATGAAATTGGCAAACATGCGGCACTCAAAATGCCGTGGGCGCAAGCCCTTGAGGGTTCAAGCCCCTCCCTCGGCACAAAAAGCACATAAAAAAATGCCTCAAATGAAGCATTTTTTTATTGTCTACTAAAATTGACGGCCGTCAATTTTATGAGACAAATCTTTAAAACTTTTTAGATATCTTATATACTAGCCAGCCGGAGAATACTCCCACCATTGCTCCGGCCAAAACGTCAGAGGGCCAATGGATACCAACAAAAACTCTGGCCAAACAAATTAGAAAACTGGCTATAAAAAACGAGATGCCGGCTTTTTTATTGTAAAGATAAACAATGGTAGATAGAGCAAAAAAGAAAGCGGCGTGACCGGAAGGGAAAGAAGAGGAATTATGAGTTAAAAGTAAATTGACATGATTATTTATAAATGGTCTCGGTCTTTGCCAAACCCAGCGGATAAAATTAACAATAACAAATCTCGCTAAAATAGCCGAAAGAAAGGCCTGAATAACCATTTTCAAGTATTTTCTAAAAGCTACAGCTAAAAATAAAAAAAAACAACCAACCAAAACATATTCAAAATAATCAGCAAAAAAAATACCTAAAGTATCAAGCCAGAGCCATTTCAAAGCAAATTGGTTCATTAAATTAAATAAATATAAATCCATCATTTCTTAGACTCAACTAAGTTTTTTAAAAGACAAGCCACAGTCATCGGACCAACTCCGCCGGGAGTAGGAGTCATATATCCTGCTCTTTCGGAAACAGATTCAAAATCAACATCTCCACCAACATCAATTATAATTACCCCCTTTTTAATCGTTTTTCCCTTAATAAAATTATGTTTGCCTATTCCAGAAATTATAATATCGGCTTGTTTAATTCTATCAACGTCTGAATATGAAAACTTTAAATTTTGTTTTTTCAGCCAAATAGCCATAGGTTGACCAACCAATCTTCCTTTGCCAATTAAAACTATTTTTTTATTTTTTAAAGATATTTTATATTCTTTTAAAATTCGGTCTATTGCACAAACTACCGGTGAAATAATTTCAGCATCTTTTTCTTCTGGAATTAATTTCAGGATTTCGTCTGTATTAATATCTTCCGGCAAAGGCAATTGAACAACTATTCCTGAAATAGAGTCATCTTTAATAATGATCTTGATTTCTTTTAAAAGATTGGCTTCTCTAATTTTTTCCGGAAATTGGAATAATTGGAAATCTATCCCAATTTTTTGACAAGCTTTTTTCTTTTGCCTGACAAATATTTTTGAATTTGGATCTTCTCCAACCAAAACAACAGCTAATTTCAATTTCAGCTGTTTTTTTTCTATTTCTTTCCTAAGATTTTCTAAAATCTTTTGAGATATTTTTTTACCATCTAAAACCTTCATAAAAAAACTTCATTGTCGAGTAATCTATTGAGGAAGCGGAAATTTTTGACAGAATTTTTTTATCTCGTTTCTCACTTTTGAACAATTTTTAGCATCAGCTATTACATCATTAATCCAAAAAGCAATTAATTTCATTTCTTTTTCTTTCATCCCTCTGGTTGTAATAGCCGGAGTCCCCAGTCGTATTCCCGAGGGCTTAAATGGAGGATTTGGGTCAAAAGGAATACTATTTTTATTTACAGTAATACCTGCTTTTTCTAATCTATCTTGAGCCTCTGGCCCTAAAACTCCTTTATTTCTCAAATCAATCAGAATTAAATGATTATCAGTGCCATTAGTAATCAAATTAAAGCCATATTTCAAAAGCTCTGAAGCTAATGTTTTGCTATTTTTTACTATTTGTTTCCCATATCTTTTAAAAGCTGGCTTTGATGCTTCTTTCAAGCAAACAGCGATAGCGGCAATATTATTTTCATGAGGACCGCCTTGAAGACCAGGAAAAATTGACCTATCAATTTTTTTAGCAAGCTCCGGATTTTTTTTTAGTCCTTTTTCTGTCACCATTATCATCCCTCCTCGAGGACCTCTTAAAGTTTTATGAGTTGTAGTGGTAACAATATGGACAAATGGAACAGGGCTGGGGTGGACGCCGGCAACAATTAGACCAGCAATATGAGCTATATCGGCTGCAAGATAGGCGCCAACCGAGTCTGCAATTTTGCCCAATTTTCTCCAATTAAAAATACGAGGATAAGCGGTAGCTCCTACCCAAATAAGTTTTGGTTTTACCTTTTTAGCTAATTCTTCTATCTCTTGGTAATTAAGCAAATTTGTTTCCTTATCAACCCCATACTGAACAGATTTAAAATACTTCCCGGAAAAACTTACTTTCCAGCCATGAGTTAAATGGCCTCCGTGAGGAAGAGACATCCCCATTATTGTATCTCCGGGCTCGCAGACGGCAAAATAAACCGCCAGATTTGCCGGTGAGCCAGAATAGGGCTGAACATTAACATGAGCCACTTTAAATAATTTCTTTGCCCTTTCCTGACAAAGGGTTTCAATTTTGTCATAAAACTTCAAACCGGCATAATATCTTTTTCTGGGATATCCTTCAGCGTACTTATCAGTTAAAACCGAACCCAAGGCCTCTCTAACAGCAGGTGAAGTGTGATTTTCCGAAGGAATCATTTCAAGAGAAGTTTTTTGCCTCTCTATTTCTTTCTCAATAAGCTTTGCGATTTGAGAATCTGTTTTTTTAAGTTTCATAATTGCGAATGAGGGAGGAAAAGAAAAGTAAACTTTTCTTTTCCGACAGAATGAAGCAATTAATTCAAGAATATATATTTATACAATAACGAATCAAGGTTCTGCCGAGCGTTCAGCGAGGCATGATTCTTATATAAGGCGCTAGCCTTCTATAATATTATTAATAATTTTATCTTTACTCCCCTTTTCTTAAAATTTTGGGTTTCTTCCCGCTGAAATCAATTACGGTTGAAGGAAAACTTTTTGGCAGGTTTCCGGCATCCAAAATTAAATCTGGCTTTACCTCTTGGTCCTCAAACTGTTCTAAAATCTCTTTAATTTTTGTTGAGGAAGTTCTACCGGAAATATTTGCCGAAGTCCCGGTTAAGGGTTTGTTTATTTTATTAAGTATTTCTCTTATCAATTTATTATTTGGAATCCTTAAACCGATTGTTTTCTTCCTATTAGGTAATAATTTTGATAAACCGCAATTTTTTTTTCTTTCTAAGGCTACTGTTATTTTCCCGGGCCACAGCTCTTGTAAAAATTCTTCCATGTCTTTGTCCATCTTAGCCATCTTTTTTGCCATCTTTATATTTTTAACAAAAACAGGAACGGCTTTTTTCTTGTCTCTTCTTTTTATTTCAAAAACTTTCTCTACTGCCTTATCGTTAGTAGCATCAGCCAAAAGTCCGTAAACCGTATCTGTGGGACACATTATAACCTGCCCCCTTTCAAGAAATTCTACAGTTTTTTCAACTACATCTCGCGCCCGATAAGAAATAATTTCAAAATCTTTGTACTTCCAAAAAAGTTTCTTGAATTTTTTAAAAGACCTTAAAAAGTAAGAAACCTTTATTATGTCTGCCGGATTGCCAAAATCCAACCAAAAATCCTTAATTTTCCGAATTTTCACTTTCTTTTTTCTTGCCAAAAGATTAATAGCGTCTGTAATTTCATACTCACCACGAGGAGATTTTTTAATTTTTCCAAGCTTATCAAAAATATCAAAGGTAAATTTATAAAGGCCGGTATTAACTAAATTACCTATAAATTCTTTCGGCTTTTCAATAATTTTTAATAAAAATCTATCGTCTCCGACAAGAACACCGTATTTCTCAGGATTTTTTTGATAAATACCGGCGATATAACTATATCTCCCTCCGATATTCATTGCCTTCAAATCCCTTACCGAATAAAGATTATCTCCGCAAAGATAAAGAAATTGACTTTTTCTAACAATATCTTTTACACATTTTAAAGGACAAGCGGTGCCATACATTTTATCCTTAGGACCCAAAATCTCATACTGGCTTATCGTCCTTATTTTATACTGGCCTTTTCTTAAGCTCTTTAGGGGCGGTTTGTATCTTTTTAAAAACTCTTCTATCAATTCTTCTTTAAAGCCGGTTACTAAAATCAAATCTCTATAGCCAGCCAAAAAAAGATTATCTAATAAATATGCTAAAAATGGTTTTTTTTTGATCTCAATAAGATGTTTAGATTTTTCTTTGGTAAGATGAAGCATACGGGTCCCCTGACCCGCAGCAGCAATAACTACTTTTTTAATCATTATATTTTATTTTGTCAGGTTCTTTATTGCTAAACGACAAAATTAATTAATCTTTCAGGAACAAATATTGTTTTTTTAATTTTTTTGCCTTTTGTCCATTTTATTATTTTTTCTTGGATTAAGGCAAGTTCTTTTACTTTCTTTTCAGATACACCAGCTTCTACTTCTATTTTATCACGAATTTTGCCGTTAACCTGAATAACCAAAGTTATCATCTTTTCTTTAATTAATTTCGGATTATAGTTTGGCCATTCTTGATTACAGCACAATCCTTTAATTTTTGCCCTCTGCCAGAGCTCTTCTGTAATATGCGGAGCAAAAGGGCACAAAAGAATCAAGAGTAATGAATAATAATTCAGAGAAATCTCTTTATAGCCACTCATTTTGTTAGTTAAAACCATTAAAGCAGAAACCGCTGTATTATATTTCAAGCTTTCAATATCCTCCTCTACTTTTTTTATTGTTTTGTGAACTAATTTTTCTAACTCAGGGCCATCGCCTAATTTTTGGCCAACTTTATATTGCAATTTCCAAACTTTCTCCAAAAATCTTCTTACTCCTTTTATCCCTTTGGTATCCCAGGGAATCATTTGCTCAAAGGGACCTATAAACATTTCGTAAACTCTCATAGTATCAGCTCCGTATCGCTTTATAACTTCATCGGGATTAATCACATTGCCTTTTGATTTTGACATTTTAATTCCTCCTTCTCCAAGAATCATCCCGTGAGAAGTCCGCTTTTTATAAGGTTCTGAACCAATAGATTTTGGCACAGCTTTAATGTCCCATAAAAATTTATATATAAAGCGAGAATATAATAAGTGCAAAGTAACATGTTCCATGCCGCCATTGTACCAATCAACCGGCATCCAATGTTTCAATAACATTGAACTGGCTAATTTTTTATCATTTTGGGGATCGCAATAGCGAAGAAAATACCAGTTGGAACCCGCCCAATTCGGCATAACATCTGTTTCCCTTTTAGCCGGCCCTCCGCATTTGGGACACTGAGTATTTAGCCAGCTTTCCACTCTCGCCAAAGGCGACTCGCCGGTTCCCGTTGGTTTGTATTTTTTAACCCGAGGCAATTTAATTGGTAAATCTTTCTCTGACAGCGAAACCCAACCGCACTTCTCACATTTTACCATTGGTATTGGCTCACCCCAATATCTTTGTCTGGAAAAAATCCAATCTCTTAATTTATAATGAACTGTTTTTTTAGCTAAACCCCCACACCATAACGAGGACTGGCTTTGCCAATTCTTCCCTGACGACGTTGTCCTCGTTTGGTGTGGGGGTAAATCCTTTTTAGCTAACCACTGGCCCATCCTCTCTCTGGCATCTTCTGATCTCATTCCGGTAAATCTGCCAGAGTTGATTAAAATACCTTCTCCTTCATAAGCTTGTTTTGAAGGGTCATATTTAAAATTTTCTGGTTTGATGACTTCAATAATAGAAAGATTATATCTTTTAGCAAAATCAAAGTCACGCTGGTCGTGAGCTGGCACTGCCATAATAGCGCCAGTGCCGTAATGCATCAAAACATAATCTGCCACAAAAATAGGAATCTCTCTGTTATTAACTGGATTTATAGCTTTAATGCCTCTAATCTTTATACCAGCTTTTTCCTTATCTTCGCTAATTCTCTCTTTCTCTATTTTCTTTTTTGATTTTTCAATATAATCTTTAACGTGTTTATAATTTGTAATTTGGTTTTTAAGATCATTAATCAACGGATGCTCCGGCGCCAAAACCAAATAAGTACAACCAAACAAAGTATCGGGTCTAGTAGTGAAGACCGGAATTATGAATTCAGAATTATGAATTATGAATTTTATTTCAGTTCCCTCGCTCCTTCCTATCCATTCTTTTTGGGAAATCTTAATTCTTTCTGGGTAATCAACTTTATTTAGACCTTGAATTAATCTCTCGGCATATTTAGTAATTTTTAGCATCCACTGTTCTTTTTCTCTTCTCGTCACTTTTTCTCCACAACGCTCGCATTTTCCTTCAACCACCTCCTCATTAGCCAAGCCAATCTTACAAGCAGGGCACCAGTTAATTGGCATTTTAGCTTTATAAGCTAAACCCTTTTTAAAAAGCTGCAAGAATATCCATTGAGTCCATTTATAATAAGCAGGATCAGTGGTGTTAATTTCCCGGCTCCAATCAAAAGAAAGCCCCAAACTTTTCTGTTGACGTTTAAAAACAGCGGTGTTTTTTCTAGTAGCTGCTGCCGGGTGAATTCCGGTTTTAATAGCATAATTTTCTGTTGGCAGACCAAAAGCATCCCAACCCATGGGAAACAAAACATTAAATCCATTTAATCTTCTCTTTCGAGCCAAAACATCTAAAGCGATATAACTCCTACAATGCCCAACATGAAGGCCTTGGCCCGACGGATAAGGAAACTCAACCAAAATATAATATTTTGGTTTCTTTGATTTATCTTCTGCGGCCCAAATTTTCTCTCGTTCCCAAATCCTCTGCCATTTTTTTTCAAATTTTTTTGGGTTATATTTCTCCATTTTTTTATTTTAGCTCCTTTTTTAAATTTTGAATAGCTTTTTTGCGTTTTGGGTCGTGGTTTCAGCTACTTCTTGAAAATCAATATCTTTAATTTTGGCGATATCTTTGGAAATGTATTTGACAAATATTGGTTCATTGCGCTCCTTATTTGCTTCGGGCGGTGTTAAATAAGGACAATCTGTTTCAATTAATATTTTCTCAACAGGTGTTTTTTCAATTATTTTATTCAGGTTCAATTTATAAATTATCCCGTTAAATCCGAGATAAAATCCCATCTCTAAATATTCTTTTGCCTGCCTCCATTTTCCGGTAAAACAATGAACCGCTCCTTTTATTCCTTTAAATTCTTTTAATATTTCTATCAAATCATCGTGGGCTTTTCTGCAATGGAAAATCACCGGAAGGTCTAATTCTTTAGCCATCTCTAATTGCTCTAATAGTAATTTTCTTTGTTCTTTTTTAAACGCTTTAAATTTTTCTTCATCTTTTGGACCATAATAATAATCTAACCCAATTTCCCCAATAGCTACTACCTTTGATTTTGCTTGCCCTGAGGGCTTCGGGTGAGCCTCAGCCGAACTCCCTGCTGAATGGGCTAATCCCTTGTATTTTTTTTTATCAAAATCCTCCCCTTTTGGACTAAAACTTCCCTCGTCGGAATCGGTTTTTATTTTAACCAGACCAGTCCTTAAATGAATGGGATGCAAACCAATTGCCGCATAAACCCCTCTGCTATATTTTTCAGCAATCTCAACTGCTCTTTTGCTTGTCTCATATTTAGTCCCAACATTTATCATCCAAATATTTTCAGCCAAAGAATGCTCAATAACTTCATTAAAGTCATCTCTAAATGCATTAAAATTAAGATGAGCATGAGTATCAATTAGCATGTTTAAATTTTAACTAAAAAAAGAAATAAATTCAAATAAGAACCCCCCGCCAAGGCGGGGGAACCTTGATTCGCTATTGTATAAAAAACATATAGTCTTGAAATAAGACCCCCCGCCAAGGCGGGGGAACCTTGATTCGCTATTGTATAAAAAACATATAGTCTTGAAATAAGACCCCCCGCCAAGGCGGGGGAACCTTGATTCGCTATTGTATAAAAAACATATAGTCTTGAAATAAGACCCCCCGCCAAGGCGGGGGAACCTTGATTCGCTATTGTATAAAAAACATATAGTCTTGAAATAAGACCCCCCGCCAAGGCGGGGGAACCTTGATTCGCTATTGTAGAATATATAATCTTGAATTAAAAAAGCACGGCCTTCGGTCGCGCTTTGAATTCCTAAGCAGCTTGTTGCCGCTTGCTCATAATTTACTCCTTTTTTATTAAATACGGTTTCAAATTCTGAACACTTTAACAAACAACTTAAAAATAGTTGGGCTGGCTGTATATTACTAACAGCCAGCCCTATGTCTGCCATGTTCGAATTCTCAGACAAGGCCGAGAATATTTCTGTTCTTCTTTGGATCGGTCTTGCCGCCAGCGAAGTCGTCGAAGGCCGTTGTCGCTACCTGGATGATGTTCTGCTCAATGAACGGAGCGCCTTGTTTTGCACCCTGTACCTTGTCCTTTACGCAGCACTCCCACTCAAGGACAGCTACAACTTCTCTTGGGAGGAGTTCTGTGAGGAGTGTGAAGACCTGACTGAAATCAACCTGGCCGTCTCCCAGAGAGCGGAATCGTCCTGCTCTCTGACTCCACTCGGCATAACCACCATACACCCCAACTCTGCCATCACACCTGAGTTCAGCATCCTTGACATGAAACGATCGAATGAATTCAGCGTAAATCCGAATAAATTCCAGGTAGTCAAGCGCCTGCAGGATAAAGTGGCTAGGGTCATAGATGAGGCACACAGCCTTATTGTTGCCGGTTGCTTCTCTGAAACGCTCAAAGCTCAGACCGTCCATAATATCCGAGGCAGGATGCGGTTCATAAGAGAAGGATACATCATTTTCCTTCGCGAAGTCAAGAACAGGCCTCCAACGCCTGACGAGTTCTTCCGTTGCCTGTTCCACCAGCCCCTTTGGTCTTTGCGGCCAGGGATAGACAAAGGGCCAGAGAAAACCTCCCGACATGGTCGGAATCGTCTTCAGACCGAGATTAAAAGATGCCTTAATAGCCATCTTGAGCTGGTTCTGAGACCATTCGCATCTATCCTTGTCGTCCAGGCCCTTGGGATAGAAAGCATCGAAAGCCACACCGTACTGCGGGTTGCAGGCTATGACCTGGCCCTGAAGATGTGCCGCAAGCTCGGAGATTCTGAGCCCCATCGCCTTCAGCTTACCCTTCAAGTCATCGCAGTAGATCTTGGATTCGGCAGCCTTCTTCAAATCAATAACTCTGGGATCCCAGCAAGGTATCTGGACAAACTTGTAGCCAAGTCCAGCCACCCACTGGCAGATGTTCTCGAGATTGTTGAAGGGTGCTTCGTCCCCTAGAAATTGGGCAAGAAATATGCCCGGTCCTCTAATCGTTTTCACAGTAAATCTCTTTTCTTTTAATTTATTACCTTTAAAATACACCACTCTACAAAACAATCTTTTGCTTCACTTTCACCTTCTTTCTGAAATTCTATATCCATATTTACCTAGTTAAATAGTAAAACATTCCAATTTTCAAGTTTCCTCAGAAACTCATATGTTACTGTTTTGATCTTTTTAAGTATTTAAGAAAATTGTTGTAAGTATCCTCCACACATGCTATTAATGACTTTTTAAAAGAGATCTGACACCTACTGTCTATTTCATTAACTTTGCCTTCTATCCCATCCCCTAGAGAATATCCAACGAATAAGCTAAATAGAAAGCTCTTAGGCAGTAGCTCGTATAGAGTAAGGGTACACAATACATCGGTTACCTTATTATTCTCAGTATTAACTTCCCATCCCATCTGCATATTCTTAACTCCTACTGATTCAGTAACACTGTCGGGTAATCGCGCAGATCCGGTAACATATATTGTTTCTGCTCTTTTACCTTCTCTAGATTCGCCTTCACTTTCAGCCATTTTGAATATGCTGCTCCGACTAGTCTTTGAACAATTCTTTTGGTTCATATTGGTTTCTCCTTTCTGAGATTATATGTCCATATTCATTTGTTAAAAAACAAAACTCTTAATCGCTTACTTTAACAAACCCATAAATTTATGTCAAGTTTTTTAACAAGTAAAAAAAGCGCGGCATATCGCCACACCTCTTTTGGCTTATTTTTATATGAACTAAACCTTTGGGAACAATAATTCACCTCTTTTGTTTATGAATTTTCCGGATTTCTTATCTCTGGCTACTTCTTTAATAATTCTCTCCGAGGTCTCTGGTAAAAACGGCTGAAGTAATTTAGCTATATTATCCAAAATAACTAATAAATTACCTAAAACTTGAGGAGAATTTTCTTTTTTCTCCCATGGTTTTTCTTTTTCAATATATTTGTCACAAAAACTAATCAAACCCCAAATTGCTCTCAACGCTTCATTGAATTTAAACTCTTCTAATGTTTTTTTATATCTTTTTTTGGTTTCTTGAATTGCTTTTTGGGATTTCGGATTTGATTTGATATTTGGATTTTGGATTTTGGATTTTGGATCTGTATTATCTGCCATTACTCTAACCCTGGCAAGCAAATTTCCGATGCCTGAGGCCAAATCAGAATTATATCGTCCTTCAAATTTTTCATAAGTAAAATCGCCATCCTCTGTTGAATGGATCTCCCGCAAAAGAAAATATCTAACTGCGTCAGTCCCATATTTTTCAACCAGCTCAAAAGGATCAATCACATTCCCCAAAGATTTAGACATTTTCTGTCCATTAACAGTTATAAAACCGTGAACAAATAATTTTTTAGGAAGATCTATTCCTATAGATAAAAGCATTGCTGGCCAAAACAAGGCATGGAATTTTAAAATATCTTTACCAATACAATGAACATCAGCAGGCCAATATTTTTTAAACTTTTTATCCTTATTATAACCAAGAGCAGAAATATAATTTGAAAGAGCATCAGCCCAAACATATATTACTTGAGAGTCGTCTCCAGGAACTGGAATCCCCCATTCTAATTTTTCTTTTGACCTAGAAAAACTTATATCTTCTAATCCTTGTTTAATTAATCCTAAAACTTCATTCTTTCTTGTTTCAGGAATTATCTTATATTCATCTTTTTCAATCTTTTCTTTTAGTTCGTCTTGATATTTTGAAAGACGAAAGAAATAATTTTCTTCTTCTACAACTTCTAGTTCTCTTTCATGAATAAGACACTTACCATCTTTTAAATCTTTTTCTTTAATAAATGCTTCGCATCCTACACAATAAAAGCCCTTATATTTCTTTTTGTAAATATCTCCGCTCTCTTCTAATTTTTTCCAAACATTTTCTACTACTGGCCAATGTCTTTTTTTGTCAGTGGTTCTGATAAAATCATCATTAGATAAATTTAAAACTTTTGTTAATTCTTTAAACTTTTCTGAAATCTCATTAACAAAATCCTGAGGATTTTTATTTAATTCTTTTGCTTTTTTAGCAATTTTTGCCCCATGCTCATCTGTTCCTGTTAAAAAGAATACATCTTTTTCTAAAGCCCTATTCCAACGAGCCAAAACATCTGCTTGAATAGATTCCAAAGCAAACCCTATGTGCGGAGGGGCATTAGTATAAACTATGCTAGTTGAAATATAAAACTTTTTCATAATCTTAAAAGGAGGGTTTAACCTCCCTTTCCCTATACCACTTCGGCTTTTCTGTCTTTTCTTTTTTTGAGGAATTCGCGAAGGAATTCAAATAATATTCCAGACAAAGGAACAGCTAAAATTGCTCCCAATAATCCCCAAAGTTTTCCTCCAACAACTAAAGAAATTAAAACTAAGGCAGGAGGAAGCCCAACAAATTTTTTCATTAATATCGGAGACAAAATACTGTTTTCAATCTGCTGAATGAGGGCAAAAGCAACTAAAACAAAAATGGCTTTAAACGCTTCTGTTGGGAAAATAATCAAAAAGAGGATAATCCCGGTTAAAAGAGGCCCCACGTAAGGAATAAAATTAAAGACACCGGCGAACAATGCTAAAGTAAAAGGATATTCTACATTAAAAAGTAAAAAAGTAATGTAGGAGGCAATTCCAACAAATAAACAAGCTAATATCCTTGCCCCAAACCAACCTGAAACTTTTTTTTGGCATCTTGTCCAAACATCTAAAACCTGCACTTCATATTTTTTGGGGAAAAGAAGAATTAAGGCCTTCTCAGTCGTTTTTTCTTCCAAAGAAAGAAAAATTGCCGTAATAATAACAAATAAAGTTGTGAAAACTCCACCAAAAATAGTAAATAAAACACTAAAAATATTATTTGCCATTCCTTCCAAAGTACTTCCCAAAACTTTTAGAAAACTCTCAATATTTTCAAATGCCTGAAAGCCAAGTCCTTTCAAAGGAGGAGAAATCTTTTCAAAATACTGGGGGAAAGATTGCAAAAATCCTTGAATTTCAGAAGCAAACAAAGGAGTTATTAAATAAACTAAAAAACTTAAGAGCCCAAAGAAGCCGATATAAACAAACACAACCCCAAGAATACGAGGGATTTTTCTTTTCTGTAAAAAATTAATGGCTGGATTAAACAAAACTGAAATTATCAAAGCAAAAATAAACCAAATCAGAATATCTTTAACCGAATAAAGGACGTAAAAGCAAACAGCAGCAATAGAAATTTTCAGAATTGTTTTCCAGGAGATGTCTAAAATTTTTTCACCGTCCATAATTACAAATGAGGAAAAAATGAAAGCTTGTTTTCATTTCGACCGAATGAAGTAATTATATAAGATATTAGTCTTCTATAAATTAGATTTAAAACGTCAATAATTTTTGAAATTTTGCTTTATCTTTAAATGGTCCTATCAAAGCCAAATTTAATTTTTGAGGTTGGAAAATATCCCGACTAAGTTTCAAGATATCATCGGCGCTCACTTTATTAATTTTAGCATAGATTTCTTTTTGAGTTAAAATTTTATTTTCCAGAAGTTCCTGTATTCCGTAAAAAGATGCCTGAGCATCAGAAGCTTCCAAAAGCAAACTCATTTTTCCTTTTAAATTATCTTTAGCCTTTTTAAGTTCTTGAAACGGAATTTTCTTCCGAGAGATTTTCTTATATTCTCTTAAGATTGCCGAAATTGCTTTTTCTACTTTTTGATTATCCACTCCAGCCTGAGTAACCAGACATCCGGTGTCGGTATCAGAAACAGAGACGGTTCTTACGTAATAAGCAAGCCCTAATTCTTCTCTAATCTTCATAAATAATCTAGAACTCATCATCCCTCCTAAGACTGACGCTAAAAGTTCCTGGCTGTATCTCTGAGGATGAAATAAATTATACCCTCTTACTCCTAAACAAAAATGGGTTTGGTCAGTTCCTTTTTTATCTAAAAGGCATTCCGGGGTTATTTGTTTTTCAATAACCGAGGGTTTTTTAATCGGCTTTCTAACTTTTATTCCAGAAAAATATTTCTTTACCTTATTTATCACCTTGGAATTTCTTGATACATTTCCTGACAAACAAACTACAGTATTGGAAGCAACATATTGATCTTTTCTATAGGAAAGAAGCTGTTCTCTGAAAATTCCTAAAACATTCTCTTTCGTCCCAGCAACATCCCATCCAGCTGGCTGGTCTCCGTAAAGCAACTTATTCCAGAGAACCTGAACATAAGACATAGGGTGGTCGTGTTGCATATTAATCTCTTCAATAATCACCCCTTTCTCTTTTTTTATTTCTTTTGGGTCCAATTTTGAATTCAAATAAATATCAGAAATTATATCCAAAGCTAAATCAAAGTGTTCTGCAGCTACTTTAGCATAATATCCGGTATATTCTTCTGAAGTAAAAGCATTGTAAACCCCGCCCACTCTATCAAGCGGAAGAATAACATCAATAGGGGTCGGTCTCTTTTTTGTTCCCTTAAATAATAAATGTTCTAAAAAATGAGAAATACCGTTTACTTCCTTTTTCTCATATTTAGAACCGGTCCCAGCCAATACTAAAACAGTCACCGCTTGAGTATTTTTTTGAGGAACAGTAATAATCCTTAAACCATTTTTAAGAGTAGTTTTTTTCATGTATATAATTATTATTTAAACTCTTTTTTATTTGTATATATCAAAACTCTAATTTTAAAAAGCTGCCAAAACATTTTCATTCTGTTTTTAAACCCTTTTAAGAAACCCCATTTTTTTTCTTTTATTACCACAGTCAAACCTTTTAATTCAGGATAAAGCACCTTTAATTTTTTCTTTAGACAGCAATAATTCAAAGATGTTTCAACGGCAAATCCCTGGATAAATCTTTCGGGTATGCTTTCAAAAACAAAACGTCTCATCGCTCTTTCTCCTCCAATAGCTAAAAGAGGATTAATTTTAATAAAAAGTTTTGGCAGGCCCCAATAACGTCCTCTTACTCCAACACACATTGCAGCTTTATTTTCTAAAACAGGCCGCACCAATAAAGAAACATGCTCTGCTGTAAAGCCAACCAAGTCAGCATCAAAAAAAACTATTATATCAGCGTCAGTGTTTTCTATTCCTTTTTTCATTGCGTTTCCCTTGCCACTGCCCCCTTTTTTGGGCAATCTTATTACTTTCGCTCCCAATCTCTCGCCTATCTCAACTGTCTTATCCTCGGACCCATCGTCCACTAAAATAACTTCATCAAGATCTTTTGATTTTAAAAGCACTTTTAAAACATTCTCAACATTTGCTTCTTCGTTTAAAGCCGGAACAATAGCTGCAACTTGATTGTTATTCATTTATTTTTTCTTTTAAAACTTTTACTAAATCTTTAATCTTTACTCTTTCTTGCTTCATTGTATCGCGCACTCTGATAGTTAAATCATCTCGTTTTAGGGTTTCGAAATCACAAGTTAAACAGTAAATCGTGCCTATCTCGTCTTGCCTGCGATATCTTCTACCGATTGAACCAACCTCATCATATTGACACATAAAATAGGGTTTTAACATTTGATAAACTTTTTTGGCTTTTTTTACTAATTTTGGTTTATTTTTCACTAATGGCAAAATTGCTACTTTAATTGGAGCTAAGGACTTATGGAGTCGAAGCAAAACCTCAATTTCTTTTGCTGACTCAGTGGTTTTTGTCCGGCCTCCTTTTACTTCTTGATAAGCATCGCACAAAAAAGCAAAAAGAGACCTATCTACTCCAACCGAGGTCTCAATAATATGAGGAAAATATTTTTCCCTGGTTTCCTCATCATAATATTCCAAATCCTCTCCGCTGTGTTTTGAATGATTTGATAAATCCCAATCTCCCCGATTATGAATTCCTTCAACTTCCTGCCAGCCAAAAGGAAATTTATACTCAATATCACTTGCTTTTCTGGCATAATGGGCAAGTTCTTTTTTAGGAACCTCTCTTATTCTTAAATTTTCTTTTTTAATTCCCAAATTTAAATACCAATTTAGCCGCTCTTTTTTCCAATAATCAAAAAGTTTCGGAGCTGTTTTTGGCTCGCAAAACCACTGCATTTCCATTTGCTCAAATTCCCGAGTTCTATAAATAAAATCTTTAGGATTAATCTCGTTTCTAAATGCTTTGCCAATTTGAGCTATGCCAAAAGGGATTTTTAGACGCATTGTTTGCAGAACATTTTTAAAATTCACATAAATCCCCTGACAGGTCTCGGCTCTTAAATAGGTTGCTGCTGCCTCATCTTCAACCGGCCCAACAAAAGTCTTCATCATTAAATTAAACTTTTTTGGTTTTGTTAAGATACCTCCGCAATCTGGGCATTTGCTCCCCTTTAAAAAATCTTTTCTAAAACGATGGTGACAACTCTTACACTCTACTAATTCATCAGCAAAACCGGCAGTTAAGTGACCGGATGCCTGCCAAACTTTTGGACTCATTAAAATTGCCGCATCCAAACCAACAATATCATTATGCTTTTTAATCATCTCATCCCACCAGGCCTTTTTAATATTATTTTTCATCTCCACTCCCAAAGGCCCAAAATCATAGCAAGAGCCAAACCCCCCATAAATTTCAGAAGAAAGAAAAATAAATCCTCTTCTTTTACTGAACGAAACAA
>CAYPVI010000015.1:0-15496 GCA_964414135.1 uncultured Candidatus Saccharibacteria bacterium
TGATAGTGTAGCAAAGCGCAATACCTAAAGCATCTATTGCGTCATCTTTTCTTTTGTTTTTATCTTTTGGTTTTTCTTCTAAATTAAACATGGTTTGGATCATTTTCTGAACCTGTTTTTTTTCTGCCCTGCCATATCCTGTCATTGCCATTTTAACCTGAAGAGGCGTAAATTCATAAACAGGGATTTTCTTTTTAGCAGCAGTTAACAATATTACTCCTTTTGCCTGGCTTACCGGCATAGCTGTTTTTAGATTTTTAAAAAAATATAAACTCTCAACAGCCATTATTTTCGGCTGATATTTTTCAATTAATTTATTCAGCTCGTTATTGATTATTTTCAAACGATCTCCTGGGCATAAATCCGGAGTAGTTATTATACAGCCATAATCAATGACTTCAGATTTTTTATTTTTTATTTTTTTAATAACGCCGAATCCCGTTGTTGCGATTCCCGGATCTATACCTAAAATAATCATAATTTTAGATTTGAATATATATCTTGAACTGCGTCGTTTTCGTCTAGCGCCTCAAAAAGTTTTTGACAGGTCTGTTTTTCTTTTTCTTCAACTTCAATCATTTCCTTAGCTGCCCAGTCCAAAGAAGCAGAATCAATTTTAATTTCTTTTTTTTCTAAATTCTTTTTCACTTTTTCTAATTCTTCCGGTTTAGTGTAAATATCTAAAATATCATCGTGCCAATAGATGTCTTCGGCTCCAGCTTCAATCGCTATTAATTCTAAGCCTTCTTTATCTGTTGTTTTTTCTTCATTATTCACCATTATCGCTCCTTTCCTTTCAAAGAGCCACTTAACTGAACCTCCTCCAGCCAGCTTTCCATTATGTTGATTTAAAATTTGCTTAACTTCGCCCAAGCTCCTATTTTTATTATCAGTAATCCCTTCAATAATAATAGCTATTCTTCCCGGACCATAAGCTTCAAAGGTTACTGATTCTAATTTTTCTCCAGTTAGCTCGCCCGTACCCTTTTTAATCGCTCGCTCTATATTGTCTTTGGGCATGTTGATTTCTTTCGCCTGCTCAATTGCTATTCTTAACTTATAATTAGAATCAGGATCACTGCCTCCTCCTTCTTTAGCGGCAACACTAATAACCCGGGCCATTTTTGAAAAAGCCTTGCCTCGTTTTTCGTCTGCTGTCCCTTTTTTATGTTTGATGCTTGCCCAATGGCTGTGTCCGCTCATATTGCGTTAACTTTACCTTAAAAATTGACTTTTGTCTAATTTGAAATTAAAGTAATTATAAATATGAGCAGTAAAATTAAAAATTTATATTTATACATATTTTTAGCGCTTTTTGTAATAGCTTTTTTATTTATTTTAGGATGGGTGAATTATCAGCCCTGGCCTACTTTTGAACCTTTCGCAGCATCTTTGATTATAGCCGATTCAGAAAGCCCTGAAATCCCCGAAACTTCTGAAATCCCCGAAATCTTTGAGGGGTTAGTCCAGGAGAAAATTGAGCAAGGGAAAGAGTTTTTGTACAGAATGGAGCATCCAGAAGAGCACGGGTTTTATAAAAAATACGATGCTATAAATGATACTTTTGAAGAAAGATTATATACTGTTTATTCTGCTTCCATTATTTATACTTTTTTGTATATTTATGATTATAACCAGGACGAGGAGATTTTAAAACATTTGTCTGATTGGGGGGATTTTATTCTTTCTATGCAGGATAAAGACAAAAGCAGCAAAAGATACGGCGCATTTTCTTATTCATATTTTTTAAACAGCAAAGAAAAGGAAAAAAGATATGTTGTCGGAACCAGCGCTTTAAGTATATTTACTTTATTAAGATTATATGAAATAACGGGTCAAGATAAATATTTAGAATCAGCAAAATTAGCTGGCGATTGGTTAATTACAATGCAAAGGGAGGACGGTGTAGTAAAACCTTATACAAGATATTCAGATGGAAGGTGGGTTTTTGGCAAAAAAGAATCATTGCTTTACAATGGCCAGTGTCTTTCCGCCTTTTCTAAACTTTACGCTGTTACAAAAATTCAGAAGTATTATAACGCAGCTGAAAAGATTGCTAAGCATTTTGCTAAAAAATATGAAGATGCTGGAAGAAAATATATTGTTGGAGAATACAGGACAAAAAATCCAATATCAAATTCCTGGGTAGTAATGTCATTAATGGATTTCTACAAAACAAACCCTAATGATTATTATAAAAATATTGTGTTTGAATTAAGTTCCCAGATTATTTTTCGTCAGATGCAAGATGGCAGGATAGATGGCGCTTATTCAACAAGTGGAAATGGCTGGATAAGCGAAGTAATGACAGATACATATAGATTTTGTCTTGAGCAGGACCCTTCGACGTCCTCAGGGAAAGTCGATTGCGAGAAGTACAAAGAAACAGTGGTTGATATTATAAAATGGATTATTCAACGCACTTATTCAAAAGAAAACAGCTCTTTCTTAAAAAATCCAGAAATAGCATTAGGAGGTGTTTATTGGAATGAAGGGAATAAATACGTAAGAACTGACTCGGTTTGCCACGCCATAAACGGTTATACTAGGATAATAATGGCAAAGACATGGGAAGATTTGTAAAAATAATTTTATTAGGGTTTGTTCTTATTTTAACGGGATTTTTTATTGTATACGAAATTTATTTTGATGTTCAGAAAATTGAATCTATAAAAGTATCAAGTAAAACTGAAGAAAAATTAAACAAACTAAGCTTAGAGCAAAAAATTGGACAGTTGTTTATAATTGGCTTTGATGGAAAGTCCTTAAATTCAGACATTGAAAATTTAGTTAAAGAATTACATCCTGGCGGAATTCTCTTGCTTAAAAGAAATATTGAAGATGAAAATCAATTGAAAGAATTAATTGTTTCTCTTCAAGAGATTGCCTTAAAAGATACGGGATTACCATTATTTATCGCCGTTGATCAAGAAGGAGGATTAATTTCTCGGATTGAGTGGATAGAAAAAACTCCTCAATTTGAAATTAAAAACAACATACAGGCTTATCAGGTTGGTAAAGATAGAGGCACAGAACTTAGAGAATTAGGAATTAATCTTAATTTAGCGCCGCTTTTAGATATAAGTTTTTTTAATGATTTTATTTTTGAAAGATCTTTTCAAAAAGATTATGAAATAACCGGAGAATTGGCTAAATCATTAATTCAAGGTCAAAAAAAAGCCGGTGTGTTTACGGCAGTGAAGCATTTTCCTGGATATGGAGGAATTTCTTTTAACCCGGAAGAAAAACTGGCAAGATTAGAAAATATCCCAGAAGTTTCACAATTTCAAAAAGCGGCTGAAGTTTTTCCCGAAATGATAATGGCCTCAAATGTTATTTACAAAGGATTGTATGAAGAATACCCCTTTAGTTTTTCAAAAGAAGGAATCGGATTTTTAAAAAGCAATGTTCGAGGAAATTATCTTATTATTTCTGATGATTTGTCTCAGAACTCTTTGTTAAGTAAATTTTCTCTAAAAGAAATTATTACTTTGCCAATTAAAGCCGGGATAGATATTTTGATTTTTTCTGGTTGGCGAATGCCGGTAGTTAATGGCGTTTCAGCGCTTCGGGAAGCAATAGAAAGTGGCGATATTTCTGAACAAAGAATTGATCGGTCTGTCTTAAAGATTATTAAACTAAAACAACAAATTTCTATTTAGTGTATGCCCGGCAAGACTCGAACTAGCATCAATTTAGCGGAGCCAATTTGAGTCATATTCAAGGCGCGAGGAGTAAAGTGTGTTATTTACACACGAGCGACACAGTAACGTAGAAGATGGCTCAAATTGGCCCGCCCAAAGGGAAGCGAAATAATAGGCCAATTTCTTCGTTACTCCTCCTCGAAGTGTTATCTAACACTCCTTCGTCGTCGTGCCTCGAACTTGACCTATTCTTTCACTTCTAAAGTTGATGATAGTTCGAGTCTTGCCGGGCTTGCCCTCAATGCCAAAAATCTTTTAAATTGCTTTTAACCGTTAAAAAAGCAATCCCTGAAAATATAGCAATGACAAAAGCAATCAATAACGTAGAAAACCCGGAAGATTCAGTTATTGTACTAACAGCAGCAGCTCCTTTTTCAGTAAGAGAATTAGCTTCCGGAGATCCGTTCTCTGATTTTTTTTCTTCGGATTTTTGTTTGGGAGTTTGAGGGGTAGGCACAATATTTTTTGCTCCAGGAGTTAAATTTGTACTCCAGGCCCAACCTGATCCCGCCATAGCGGGATCTCGCTGTGGCGAGGTTGGTATTTTGTTATAGGATTGGCCCAGAGAAGCTTTTCCAAAATTTACTGAATCGGCAATTTTTCCATTAGGATTAAAAAGATTTAATCCATCGCTGCTATTGTTTAAGGTAATTTTAGTTTCAGGCCTCAAAAAAACCAAATATCCCAAAGCAGAGATTTTACTATTTAAAATATATGTTTTAGCGCTTCCCGTAGTGTCTTGAATTGTCCATCCAGACAAATCAACATCAAAATCATTTTGGTTAAAAATTTCAATCCATTCATTCTCCGCATCCGGTCCCTCGGGCGAAGGCAGAATTTCGTTAAAAACAACACCGGTGGGATAAGTTACAGCTTCAGTTGCCGGAGACCCGATCTCCGGCAGTTCTTGTTTTGGTTCTGGCTCCGGTGGGGACTGCTCGGGTTCGGGATCGGGCTCGGGTTTTGGTTCTAATTCTTCTTGAGGATATACCCAGGCTAATTCTTGGTCCTTGATTTTCTGTAAAATTATTTCTCCTATCCCTTTAACTTTGATTAAATCATCCAGAGAATTAAATGGTCTTGTTTCTATTATTCTTTGAGCCAGCGCAGGTCCGATACCGATTATTTTTTCCAGTTCCTCTGATGAAGCAGTATTAATATCTATTAAAGAAGCCCCTTGAGCAGCAAAAGGCAGAAATAGACAGAATATTATTAAGAATATCTTTAAAAGCATATTAGTTTAGTATAGCAAATATTATATAAAAGCCCGAGAAAAACCTTCGGGTTAATGACTGACCCTATTTCCCTACAGGGCGCACCTGCCCTGAAGAACTAAATGGTATAGAATCATTGATTGGAAGAGAATAAAAGAAGAAATGAATAGTTTAGTATTTGTTAACTTGAAAGAAATGGCAGTAGTTTAAAGAAATCAGACTATCTTTTATACCATCGGCTAAAATGAGAAAATTCTTGTATAAAAAAAGCCCCACGATGTTGTCGCAGGGCATTAAATACATTAATGTTTCGTTATTTCAGAAACCGTATTTGATTCATTGTAGCTCTGTTTTTGCATCGGGCGTTTAGGAAATTTAGGAATTACGATAGCTACCAAAATGCCAAGAATTACGATCAATTCCAAGACAGGTTTCGAAGGAATCCAGCAAAAACTATATTCGCTTTCTTTCATTTCTCATCTCCTTTCAGTTCTAGATAAGCGGCCGTACTCGAAAGAAAAAGCAATAAAAGGCCTAAGGCGATATTCATTTTTGTATACCATTTTTCTTGCCATCCTAATGCTTCCCCGAATATTACTGTGATAGGAACAGACAAAAAAAAGAATATGGCGTTTATTATAATCAACACTTTAATGATTTTTATTGTCTTTGTTTCCATATTACTATCCCTTCAAACCCTAAAAGATTATTATTGTTAATGTCCAACTTCCGAAATCACAATACTAAACCTTACATCCATTATTTAAATATGTCAAGCGGTTTTGTTCCGCCAGAACGAGAAAGTTCTTGTATAAAAAAAGCGTGATGATATTGATGTTTTCAATATATCACGCCTATTGTTGAGTCATCACTTAGATTGTTAATTTTTTTTCTCTTTTTCTAATAATTCCTGAACGAACAGAACGGTCTTAAATTTAATAGAGAACCCAGTTCTTATTCGATCTATTTTGACCACACCACGACTTTTTAATTTTTGCTTAAGTTTTTCTTGTTGGAGATCTGGTAATTTTCGGAACTTCGAAACATTTGGATTGTCGAGTGATATCAGTTCTTCAAATATTCCTCCAGAAATTTTTCTGTAAACTGGGCTTTCGCCTCTACCAACAAGAACAAAGATATCACCAACTGTTAAATATTTACCCTTCATTTTTTGTCTCCCTTTATCAGAAACCATATTTTCAAACAACAATTAACGATATCTTCATTATACATCCATTATTTAAATACGTCAAGTGATTTTGTTCCGCCAGAACGAGAAAGTTCTTGTATAAAAAAAGCACCATTAACTTGTTGTTAAGGTGCTCGAGATATCCTTTCGGGGCTTTTGGCAGAATGCAAAGATTGAAGCCCCCAATAAGACATATATGAACTTGTGAAAAACTTCACATAGAACAGGAGCATTGTCTAAAGGTGTATGCACGCCCAGAAATACATCTATTATTGAACAAATCGCATAGCCATAAATAGTCATCATAGTCAGTCTGTAAATCTTCATTTCTTATCTCCTTTCATTTATAAACTATATTTTCAAATGAACAATATTAAACCTTACACCAATTATTTAAATTAGTCAATAGTAGAGCCTATTTTTAAATATTTAGAGCATAAGGTAAAGATTATTATTTTCTAAGGACTTTTTCTCTGGGGAGAATATGAGTAGTTAGGAAGACGCTGAAATTCTTGGTTTGTTTGTAGGGACAATCCATTCGTTTTCTGCATCCGCACCTTCAGGCGAAGGTAGGATTTCATTTATTACTATGCCCGTTGGATAAACTATCGGGACGACTACTTGCGGAGGTGTTTCTGTTGGCAATGCATCAAGTGGCTCAGCCAGAGCCTCGCGGGGCGTTTCAGGGGGCGTTTCAATAGGTGTTTGGAGTATGGGTTGCATAGCTTGGTTTTCAACATAGGCTAATCCCTGTTCTTTTATTTTTTGCAGAGTTTTTTCTCCAATGCCTTTTACTCTTATTAAATCATCCAAAGAATTAAATGGTCTTGCTTCTATTATTCTTTGAGCCAGCGCAGGTCCGATACCGATTATTTCTTTCAATTCCTCTGATGGAGCGGTATTAATATCTATTGAAGAAGCCCCCGGTACGACAATAGGCAAGAATAAAAAGAAAGCAAAAAAAACAATAACTCCTGAAAATGTTTTGGAGGACATATTAATTTAGTATAGCAAATATTGTATAAAAGCCCGAGAAAAATCTCGGGAAATTTGCTCCCCCTGCTGGACGCGTTCAGAATTTTGGATTGGAAGAGAATAAAAGAGGAAATAAATAGTTGTAATATAAAATTTAAATAAGAAGTAAAAAAGAGGCTTTTAAAAAGCCTCTTTTATTTATTGTTGGTAATGAGACGTCTTGAATAAACCTATTTAATCATTCGGAACTGTTGCGAAGCAACTGAAATCATATTCCAGTAGTTTGCAGGCTGCCGCCAACTCGGGCAAGATGTTCTCTTGAGTGTGTTGACCATGGTTAGGTAGCCAGGATAATGTGGTATCCTTAGTTCTACCGTCGGGAATCTGAACAATTCCCATGGGCCAATGATCCAATTCGCCGTATACTTCTTGCCGTTTTTTCCAACTCAATGGCAAGATATTCATGGATGCAGTTTTCATCTTGTAGGTTGAACCTGCGCCATGTAAACGAAAGAGGGTTGTGTTTTTAGCAGGTTGCATATTTCCTTCAATGCAGCCACCTCCCTGGAGAAAATAGACTTTGCGATTTTGCGAGACAACGCGAATATCGCTATAATCACCAGGTGAATCTGTAAGGTAATCCAGAGCCAGTGCGCCTGAATTCAAAAGGACTAGCGTGTCTTCTTGAATACAATAGTGTCTGATGTCGTGGAAACCAACGGGCATCCGTTTACCGAACTTAATATAAAGAATGGCCTGTCCAAGCATTGAGCTAATTAAGGCCTCGCAGTCAGCTTCGGTAACATCAATAACCGGTTGATTCTTGCCCGGACTCATCGTGCTCATCATGAGACTTTCGGAGAGATCTGTCGCCACGATTGAGATTTGTTCCATCTGGCCCTGAGTACCCATGCCCATAGCTCCTTGCATATACCAGTCAAGCTTAACCAAATACATGCGCAGTGCTAAAAAAATCTCCTCTTCACACAAACCGCCACTTTCATAACAAAACTGGAGGTTAGAATTCTTGAGCCATTCGTAGGTTTCAAGTACCCGACGAATAGAAATTTCGGCCATAAGTTTCTGAAACTCGTTAGAGCCGACGAAAATCGGCGTAAGGCCAAGTTTCATAAACTCGTAAAGATTCGGCCAACCTTGATACATTGTCATACTTGCGACATTGACAAGAGGCACAATGCTTGCCGACTCTCTTAAGAGACGAATGGCATCTTTGGCGGTCCCTTCATGTTTGCCTGTGATTTCGACCTCGTCATTCGGAACACTCGGCTCATAAGAATGATTTAATACATTCTTTAGGTCGGAGCCAAATGCCATCCACCCTTCATCGGACTGATCAATAACAGTGAGACAATCGTAGGGCAATTGCATAATCTCAAAAGCAAGCACATTTGCTCTTTGCCCTACGTAACCCGGTGCCTTCTCTTTCATATTGCAAATGTTAATCGCTTGCAATTTACCGCTACGAATCATTTCTTGATTGGCGGTGAAAACAATACCGGCATGAGCAGGCCAATTCCAGCCAGTTGTAAGTACGACCAACTTATCACCATCCTGTGCTTTAGCAACAAGTTTTCGAGCAATCTTTGCCGCCATAAAGTGCGAGCACACGGTCTTTCCTTGATCGTGCAACCAGACAGGCTCAAGGTCATTTTTCCGAAGAGCTTTTTCAACCCTCGGAATAATTTTGGCGTGATCCGGCATCCAAAAAGCGTTAGCTGTCGGCCTACCATCACCGGGCGTTATCATAAATGCTTTTGACATGAGTGTTTCTCCTTTTATCTTCTTTCAAGATTTATGGTATTCCCGTCACTATGACAGAAAAAATTTACGACAAAAAAATACTAATCACGGCATCTTTAACCATTCTAATCTCATTGTATTTTATTCTCCTTCCTTGTTAAAAGATTGTTAAAGTGCTTCTTAATAGCACGATGCTATTTGATAACTAAATTTATAACAAATTTGCCTTTTTGTCAAACAAAAAAACTACTAACCCTTTAATCTAGTTTTTCTAAAGATAAAAAATCAAGCCCGAGTGGACTTGATTTTCATCTATCTGATTTTATTGAATCAATTCTTAAATGCGAGTTACGTTTGTTGCGTTGGGTCCTTTTTCAGAATCAGCTTTCTCAAAAGACACCCTGTCACCTACTTTTAACTCTTCGTAGGTTACGCCATTGAGTTCATTACCGTGAAAAAATAAATCTTTCTCTTCACCATCAACGGTAATAAATCCAAATCCTTTTTCTGTAAGAGTTTTAATTGTTCCTTCCATAGTTAGATATAAATTAATTTAATTAATGTTTTAAGGTTTTATCCTAAAGTTTAGCTTCCCGAATAAACTCGACTAAATTTTTATTAGGTAACTATCTTATGTAAACAAGATTAACATTTAAAAAACAATCAGTCAATCCAGACATAAAATCCCAAGAAAATATACCTCGGGAAATTAGCTCCGAGGGACGGACGACGGCTTGCCCTGAATTTATTGAAGGGTTAGAACCTGTTTGGCAAATTCCTTATTCTTAATCTGAATTTTGGCTGGTTTTTTTAAATATGCTAAAATAAAAAAACTTTATATGCAAAAAGCAACAGAAGTTAAAGATTTAATAAAGGACTACGGAAATTTTAGAGCCCTAAAAGGTATCTCTTTTGAAGTGAATCAAGGAGAGATTTTTGGCTTGATTGGTCCTAATGCTGCTGGAAAAACTACTGCTTTACGGGTTATTTCAACACTACTGCAAACTACTTCCGGAGAAGTAAAAGTGTTCGGCTATAATGTAATTAAAGAAGCAGACAAGGTTAGAGAGAGAATTAGCTATTTGCCGGAAGAAGCCGGTGCTTATAAGAATTTGTCAGGGAAAGCTTATTTGAAATTTATGGCTAGTTTTTATTCAACAAGCAACGAAGAAGAAATAGAAATAATGGAGAGGGGGATAGAATTAGCTAAACTTGGAAAACGTCTAAAAAATAAAGTAAGCACTTACAGTAAAGGAATGAGCAGAAGGTTGTTGCTCGCCAGAGCATTAATGATAAATCCTAAATTAGCTATTTTAGATGAGCCAACATCGGGCCTGGATGTGATAATTTCTCATGAAATAAGAAGAATAATAAAATATTTTACTAAAAAAGGAACAACGGTTTTGTTATCTTCCCATAATATGCTGGAGGTGGAATTCTTATGCGATAGAATTGCTTTGATAGATAAAGGGGTAATTGTAGAAACCGGCACCCCTCAAGGATTAAAAGAAAAATATAATGCTAAAAATATTGAAGAAGTATTTATTAACGCAATAAGATGAAAAACTTTTACAATATTCTCAAAAAAGAAATAAAGGAATTATTAACCAAACAAATGATATTGGGCTTGGTTTTTATGATAGTTATGTTCGGTATAATGGGTGGTTTTATAAAAGGTATGAGAGAAAAAGATGATGAACTAATAAATTTAGCGGTTTTAGATTTAGATAAATCCCAATACTCAGAAGACATTTTGGATAAATTATCAAAACAAAAAACTATAGAAATGGCAGAAATTACAGAAATTGATATTGAAAAAGCAATTGAGCAAGCAAAAGAAAAAGAGGCAAAAGTTCTTTTGGTAGTCCCGGAAAATTTTGAAGAAGATATTAAAATAAAAAAAAGGGTAGATTTAAAGATTTACTCCATAATAAAGGGGTTAAGCATAAAAGGAATGATTTCAGATGCAACAGTTAATGCAATAATAGGTTCTATTAACAGAGAAATATCAATAAATTTTATTCAAGAAGCTTTTCCTGATAAAAATCCAGAAGATATAATAAACCCTCTAAATATAAAAGAGTTTGTTGTAGTAAAAGACAAAATGACTTCTGGAAATTCTGCAATGATTGATGGTTTGGCTGTCTCTCAATCAATTATGATACCAATTATTTTAATGATGTTGATAATCTATGCAGGAGGAACAATAGTAACTTCAATGGTTTCAGAGAAAGAGAATAAAACCTTAGAAACATTGTTAACTTTACCAGTAAAGAGAATATCAATTGTTATTGGAAAAATGACCGGAGCAACAATAGTTGCTCTTTTAATGGCAGGTGTTTTTTTAGGAGGTTTTAGATATTATATGTCATCTGCAATACCAGCCATTCCTGGCAGTGAAACAATTCTTGAGGATTTAGGGTTAACGATGACTCCTTTGTCTTATATTCTCTTGGGAATCTCTTTATTCCTGGCAATTCTTATTGCCCTATCAATGTCTATGATATTGGGAATATTTGCCCAAAGCACAAAAAATGCCCACATTATGAATATGCCCATTGTTTTATTAGCAATGATTCCTTATTTTCTACTAATGTTTCAAGATGCAGAAATGCTTTCCATGCCGATGAAAATATTTTTATACGCTATACCTTTCGCTCATCCGATTATTGCCTCAAAAGCCCTCATATTTCAAAACTATCCAATTGTTCTCGGCGGAATAGCATATATGATTGTTTTTGCTGCAGTTACAATGTATATAGTAGTATGGTTGTTTAATACAGATAGGGTCTTAACAGCGAAATTCTCATTAAAGAAACTGAGAATAAAAAAACTGAAACGAAAGTAAGAGGACAGCAATTTTAACAGTTGGTAAATTCAAAAAACACCCATTAATTTGAGTGTTTTACATACGGCTCCGAGGAACGGATGATGTGAGAACCTGTTTTATGGATTAAATCGGTTCAAGAATTGTTGATTTAATAAAAAAGCCCTCTCTTAATTCTGTAGAGTGGGCCTTTATTTTTTTACAAGATAAACTGCTAGACAATGGCAATAACTGCTTCCATTGCAAACGATATCTCATAAGTAAAAACGAACTTTTCTGTCAGAGGAACCGCATTTTCAGGAATATCTCTTTTCTTATCTCTTTTCTTTAAAGATAGCAAGAAATTCTTCCGTAGTTGAAATTACTTCATCAATTTCATCAGTCGTTATAATCTGCATCTGCGACTCTATAAGGTCTTGTAATTCTCCTTTCATTTGTTGAGCAAGATGAGCAAGTACTGATGAGGTAATTTTCGTAATTCCGCAATCATCTTCTCCTTTGAATATTTTTCCTTCACTCCTTATTTTTTTTAACTTTTTAAGGAGCTTCCCAGAAAAACAGAGGGAGAAACCATTTATTACATCTCGTTGCATCATTTTATATTTCCTTTCATTCTGGAATTTTAGTAAAACAAATTGTGGAATAACAATACTAAATCATAAATCCATTATTTAAATATGTCAAGATTTAAAAAAAGAGGGCTATTAACCCTCTAAAATCAGCTCCGGGGGACGGACGATGTTAGAACTTGGTTTTTGACTAATTTAAGGCAAAAAGAGAAAGTTCTTGTATAAAAAAAAGCCCTAATGCATAAATATATACACATAAGGGCGTTTGTTGTAGAAAGAGCTTCCTTAAAGAATCACTTTAGCCAAAGCCATCTATCAAACTGAATCCTTGGCTCATTGCGTCGGGCCATCTTCCGTAACAACCATTCGCAAGCTGTTATAAGAAATACGAAGGTGATTGAAAATGCAATTACAAGAATGATACTGGCAAGATTCGTTTCCTCAAACATATCCACTGAAATAATCCCCGCGAATTCAAGTAGATACAGGATTGGCCCTGCGACACCAAAGAAAAGAAATCCGTAAGCTGCTCCAACACTAAAAGAAAATGAAAAGTAAGGTTCTAATTTCTTACCTTCCTTGACGTCATCCCTGTAGTAACCTACGGCATCGCGACTGCCGAGGTAGAGCCATAAGATAGTTAATAAGCTCACAATAATCGACATAGAAAATACAAAAATACCATCCATCTTTTATCTCCTTTCATTTCAATTAAATGTTGTAACCCAAACCTTAGTTGTAGGATCAGATCTCTTAACAGAACACTCGACTTTCGCATCGGGATAAAGCTGACAAACGCTTACAGAGATAAATTGAGCAAGTTGCTCACGAACTTCCATATCATTCTTAAGTATGATAGGCAAGCCGTCAATTTCAATAATAATTTCTTGTCCCAATCCATACTTCATAAGATCTCCTGGAAAGAGACAAACCATATCGTTTTCGTCTTTGGCTTCTGTCTCAGGAACAGATACTACGCTTTTCACAATCGCTTGATGAAGAGAATTCAAATCCTCTTCGCTCTGATCGATTGGAAGACACCATACTTTAATCTTTATCATTATAATATCCTTTCAGTATTAACTTTTCAAATAACTGTTTTTAAACAACTTCTTAAACTACGATAACATTAGCACGAATAATCACAGATGTCAAGGATTTTAAACAAAAAAAGGGCTATTAACTCTCGAAACGTAGCTCCGGGGGACGGACGACGTTAGAACCTGTTTTAGTATATAGTTAACTATATACTAAAAGGGCAAACCATTTGGGTCTACCCTTTAAGGTGCCAAGAACTTAAACTCGTTCACAGCAAGAAGCAAAGCCTCGTTTGTTAATATTGTCACGAATATTATCCTGATGAAGATTTGGTCTGGTATCAACCTTAGAAAAATGAATAAACGGCGTTCCAGTGTTATCATAACAAGAACCCGCACAACTCATGCAGTGACGCAAAGGAAGTGTACCAACTTGATGAATCCAAAAGCTAATTCCTTCATCGACAGTAAGATTATAAACGACCTTTGTCTCTTTCGAAAAATTCTGGGCTTCCTTCTTCCTTATATTTAATATGAAATAAGGATCAGTGGGTAGGTCGACATCATAATCAGTCAGTTTTTCCTGATCAAGAAAGTTATAACCTCTCATGTGATTATAAACAATCATGCTCATAAGTTTGTCTACTTTAACCATAGATCGTGGAATTACTGGCACAAATGGAAACCAGTCTTTTGGTACTTTTCTCTTCATAATTATGTCGACAATTTCTTTCTTTCTTCTGATGAATTCATCAATAATGTTGCTTATATCAACAAGATGTTTACTTCGTCGTCTGAGGACTTCCATTTGAGCATCAAACAGGCGAATCATTGGAATTTCGGGATAAGTCTTCTTCATGGCTTCTCCCACTGCTGTTTCAGCACTCCCCAGATTACAATTCTGGAATATAGCTACTAATTTAGTTACTAAACTATCTGTCATGGTAAAATCTCCTTTATTCAGAAACCATATTTTCAAAGAACAATATTACATTATACACCCATCATCTAAATATGTCAAACAAAAAAGGGGCTATTAACCCTCTAATCGTAGATCCGCCTACAGGACGCATTTAGAGAAAATGGGGTCAGGAGCGGTTTCTGGGTCTTCCCGACCCTCTTAATGTAGATCTAAGATTAAATCTATCTATCATCTTATTCGTCCAATCATTAGATCCATACGGCTTACTTTTGTTTACACTATGCCTTAAAGAATCTAATTCTTGATTCTCTTTTTCGTCTGCTCGAATATTAACTAAATCTATATAATTTTTTGGCGTATCAATTGACCATTCGTCTAAAAGTTTTTTCTGTTTCTCATTGCCTTGTTCTCTTCTCCACAGACTTGACCATTTCCAATCTTCAGCTTTTTGGACTAGCTTGGCTCTTAAGGGATTTCTTTCTATGTATTTAAATAATTGTAATAAATGTTCATCTTCTTGGACTAGAAATGATTTATATCTTCCTTGATAAAGATGACCTGATCCTATTGTTTTATGTTGAGAGTGCCATCTTTGAGTGTGAGTCATAGAAAGCCATCTCATAAATAATTGAAGGCTTCCGTCTTTTTTAGGATACAATACAAGATGCCAGTGATTCGGCATAACGCAGTAGGAAAGTATCCTCATTTCAAACTTCTCTTTTGCTTGTTCTAATACTTTTTCAAAAAGTGTATAACCTTTATCTTCGTCAAATATCTGCATCCGTGCGTTAGCACGATTTATGACATGATAAACCATATCTGAAATATCTATTCTATTTGTTCTTGGCATTAGTTAATTATATCATAATCCATACTAATAAAAAACCGCTCCTGACCCCATTTTCCTCACAGGGAAACGGTATCTAAGCAAGACCGTTATACTCTCTGGCAACGTTGCGAAAACTTAATTTTAGATATTCTCAAAAATATCTTAGAAGCAAGTCATTTATTAAAAGCAGATAAACTTCCTGTGCTGGAACAAACCAGTCTTAAATTAAATCTGTTGCGAGTATTCCTGCGTTTGTGCAAAGAAGTAAAAGCAATTGATAATAAGAAATACGTTCTTTTACAAGAAAAAATTGATGAAATAGGCAGAATGCTTGGGGGATGGATTAAATCAACAAAAGAATAACTGAACAATAAACGAAATACTCCCCCGAATAAGGAGAGTATTAAAACTTCGGACAGAGAAAGAAGTTCCGAGCGGACGAGACACCGATGTTGTCGTTGCGGTTGTC
>CAYPVI010000016.1:0-15036 GCA_964414135.1 uncultured Candidatus Saccharibacteria bacterium
GTTCGATTCTTCCCAAGGGCACTTTTGTTTTGTTGATAAAGTGTGGATAATTTGGTGATAAAAAGGATTGACAGCTGCTCTCAGTTTGTTAATATTGGAAACGAGGGGGTGCGGGATAAAATTCCTTAAGGACACCAGATTTAATGAAGGAGGTTTAATGGATATCCCTGGTTAGGTCCAAACCCAGCCTTGAAGAATAAACCGAGTTTGTTGGATCGGTCCCCCTCACTAAAGACCCTTTTGCCTTAGGCGGAGGGGTTTTTAGTTTTTTCAGTTTTTGGTATATAATAGACAAAAGGTCGAAAATAGTAATTGAATTAGGAATTATAACATTCTTGATTCATAATTCATTATTCATAATTCTGTAAATTTATGCCAGAAGATCTTCCTAAAGAAGAAGGAAAATTAATTGGAAAAATAAGTCATTACTTTTCCAAAATTGGAGTAGCGGTTATTGAATTATCAGACAAACTTTTAGCAGGGGATACTGTTCGGATTATTGGAGGAGAAGCTACTGATTTTGAGCAGGATGTTGGTTCAATGGAGGTGGAGCACGAAAAAATAAAGAAGGCAAAAGCTGGTGATGCGGTTGGAATAAAAGTTAAAGAAAAAGTAAGAGAAGGATATAAAGTATATAAGGTGTAATTTTCAATTGCAATCCTACGGGGAGTCTCTCGCTTCGTTCGATCCAGCAATTTTCAAATCTATGGATATTGATATCCAAGTTATTTTTCAGTTAACTCTGGCTGTTGTTTTTGGTAGTATAATTGGCCTGGAAAGAGAATATAAAAGAAAAGAAGCAGGGCTTCAAACTTATAGTTTAGTTACTCTTGGCTCCTGTCTTTTTACCATAATTGGTTTTGAGTTTTTTAATTTTTTTACTGGTAAGGCAAGCGTTAATTTTGACCCTTCCAGATTAATTTTAGCAGTAGCTACTGGAATTGGTTTTATTGGGGCTGGAGTTATTATTCATAGGCAGTTTCGGGTAGAGGGAATAACTACTGCTGCTGGTCTTTGGTGTTCTGCTGCTATTGGTATAGCTGTTGGGGCTGGATTTTATTTCTTAGCCCTTCTGACAGTTTTCTTAGCTACGATTATTCTAATTGGTTTTGGCGAACTCGAAAGAAAAATTTTTAAGAAAAAGTAAACGTTTCTCTTAAGCAATGTCTTTTCTTAAGGCCTTCTCTATTTATCTTGGAACAGTAATAGGAGTGGGGATATTTGGTTTACCTTTTGTGGCTTTTAAAGCCGGTTTTTTTGTTGTGGTTTCCTATTTTTTATGTATGGCTTTAGTTGTTATCTTGATTAACTTTCTTTATGGTGAGGTAATTTTGGGCACCAAAGAAATATATCGTTTGCCAGGATATGTAGGAAAATATCTTGGGGAAAAATGGAAGAGAATTACTTTTCTTGTTATTACGATTGGTTTAATGGGGGCTCTTCTTGCTTATTTGATTATCGGAGGTCAATTTTTGAATTTCTTTTTGGGTCCTTATTTGGGAGGTAATCCCACATTATATACTCTTTTATTTTTTGGGCTCGGAGCTTATTTAGTTTTCCGGGGCATAAAAAGCGTTTCTGGAGTTGAGTTGTCTTTACTTCTTGTTCTTTTTATTATCCTTGCCGCCTTTTTTATAAAAGCATTTCCCTCTATTAATATTAGTTATTTCAAGACCTTAAATCTAAAATTTTTATTTTTTCCCTACGGAGTAATTCTTTTTTCTCTTTGGGGTTCGGCTGTGATTCCAGAAATTAAAGAAGCGCTGACTGCTTGCCCGACAGGCAGATCTGGCTTAAGAATCCGTTTAAGAAGAGTAATATTTTGGGGAACTATTGTAGCTGCGGCTATTTATCTTTTTTTTATTGTTATAGTCCTGGGCGTCTCGGGACTTGTTACATCTGAGGAAGCAATTTCCGGCTTAGAAAAAGTGTTAGGCAGCAACGTTGTTAAGTTAGGTTTTATTTTTGGGGTGATTACTTGTTTTACTTCCTTTCTTACTCTTGCCTTGACCTTAAAAAAAGTATTTTGGTATGATTTTGGCATCTCCAAAAATTTTGCCTGGTTTTTAACCTGTTTTCCGCCTTTGTTCCTTTTTTTCTTAGGGATTAGAGGATTTATTGGAGTGATTAGCTTTACCGGGGCGATAGCTCTTGGAATTGAGGGAATAATTATTGTTTTTTTGTATCGGGAATTTTTGAAAAAAAAGTTTTCTCAAAAAATAAACCCTGCTTTTTATTTATTAGCAGGGGTTTTTGTTTTAGGAATTATCCTTGAATTAGTTTACTTTATGTGTTAAAATAAACTATGATTATATTATTAGATATTATAACTGTTGTTGTTTTTGTTTCTTTTTTGTTTTGGTATTTAGTGACTAACGTTTTACCATTTTTAAATGGCTAAAAGAAGGTCAATTGAAGAAGAACTATATAGAAGGGTTTCAATTAACGACCTAATTCTTTTTAGTATATATTCTTTGCAAGGAAAATGTTCGTTTGAAAAATTAATCAAAGAATGTTTTATTCTTTTTCCCAAGTCGTTTTCTTTGTTAGAGCTTCCAAAATGGCCCGATTCTCGTAAACTTGATAGGCCGTTGAGAACACTTAGGAAAAGAAGATTAATTTCTGGCAATCCAAAAACAATTTTTTCTCTGACTAAACTCGGCAGGAAAACGGCTGAGAGTGTTGCTAAAACCTTTAGGCAGAGAAGATTAAAGTTGTAGCTTATATTTTATGTATGTATTAATTTTTATTGCTGGTTTCGGAGGAGGCGCTCTTAGAGGGCTGGTTGGATTTATAAAGCATCAATTTGCCTACAAAGATGTTAAATTCCAACTTCCTTATTTTTTATTTATGATGTTTCTGTCGGGAGTTGTTGGTCTTCTCGCCGCCGTAGCCGTAAAAGAAACCGGGATTACTTTCCTAGGCTTGGATTATCTTAGTCCTGCTTTAGCTTTTATTATTGGTTATGCTGGTGGAGATTTTCTAGAGAATATTTATAAGATTATTGTTAAGAAATCCTCTTTGTATTAAAACTAAACTAACCAAAAACCTCCGAAAATACGGGGGTTTTTGGTTAATGCGAACAAAAGAAAAACAAAAATTTACTTTCATTTTAACCGAGTGGCGCATTAGTATAGTAAAGGGGAGGGCAAAAATCTCCTCCTCTATTTTAGAAAAATTTTCCCTTAAACTTCTGTGTTTTCTTCCGGAGTTTCTTCTTTCGGAGCTTCTGTAGGAGTTTCTCCTCCTTCTGCTGGAGCTTCTGTAGGAGTTTCTGCGGGGGTTTCTGGCGTCTCTGGAGCTTGAGTCTCTGGGGTTCCCTCGCCTTCTTCTGGAGAAGTTTCAGCTCCTTCTTCTTTTTCTTCTTCAGGTGCTGTTGGAGCTTCGGGCTCCTCTTGAGCAATAAAAGTAGGATATAATTTGTCGTTAATCATAAATTTTTATATTATCCCGTAAGTCACGGGGTGAATTTTTTATCTTTTTCCGACCTTTTGCTTTCCATCCATTACATTTTTTATTATAGTGATTCAGAAGTGTTTGTCAATAGTTTTTGGGGATAACCCCGTTAGAAATTTGCCGGCTTTCTGTTTTTATTCTTGTTTTATGATCTCTAACGGGGTAAAATAAAATAATAAATATATGCTCAAGGGAATAAAAGTTTTAGGCACAGGAGGTGTCACGCATCCAGAATAGTATCAAAACAAGCAACTCTTTTTTAACATGATAGAAGAATATCATTTTGGTTCTATCACTATTGGCGGTAAAACTTATAATCAAGACATTGAGGTTAGGTGGACCGACGAAGTTCTAGAGTGGTGGCGGGAAGAAAGCCATGTGATTGACGTTGAAAGTGTTAAGAGAGCAGTAGGACAAAATCCCGAGATAATCATAATTGGAATTGGAGAAAGCGGAGTAGCAAAGGTTACTGAAGGTGCCCAGAATTTTATAAAAGAAAAAGGAATTAAGCTAATAATTGATAAAACCGGAGAATCAACTAAGACCTTCAATATAATAAAAGAAGAATCCAAAGAGGAGGAAGGAGAACAAAGAAAAGTAATTGGCCTTTTTCACTTAACTTGTTAAATATGAACAATAAAAAGTTTCTATTAGAACTCTTGTTTTCTTTTTGCTGAAGTTTTTTTAGTCGCTAAATTATAAAATAAAATCACAAAATAATATGTCTAAATTTTCACAAAAAGGTGTTTCTCTCTATTTGGCTATTGTGATAATGGTTATTCTCTTATCTGTTGTTTTAGGTGTAACTACAATTTTAGTAGGACAGTTAAGGATGATAAAAGAAATGGAAAATTCAGTAGTTGCTTTTTATGCAGCTGATACTGGAATTGAGGAAGTATTGAAAGTAATAATCCACGATGTTGGTGTTCCCGCTTCCCGTTATCCTTTAGCTGAGGGGACTTATACTCCTGTTGGCGACGCTTCTTACTATGTTGAAGTGCTTTCGCCTGGGGCTAGTTGTACTGCTTCTCTTTATTGCGTTCGGTCAGTCGGAATTTATAAAGAGACGAGAAGGGCAATTGAGGTTAAAATATAATGTTTTCAATTTTTAATTTATAACAATGACTAAGCAGCAGGCGCATCAGCGTATTAAAAAACTGCGAAAACTAATAAATCATCATCGCTATTTATATCACGTTCTTGACCGTCAAGAAATTTCTGATTCAGCTCTTGATTCTTTGAAAAAAGAGCTTTTTGATTTAGAGCAAGAATTCCCAGAATTTATTACCCCGGATTCTCCGACACAGAGAATAGGAGGCAAGCCATTGGAAAAGTTTAAGAAAGCTAAACACCCTAAACCAATGCTTTCTTTTAATGATGCTTTTTCTGAAAAAGATATGGAGGATTGGTTAGAAAGAATTTTAAAGCTTTTAACCGAAGAAGAAAAAAAGCAAATAGGCTTGCCCTCACACCCCGTTAAGCGGGGTAGTGAGGGTTTTTATTGTGAGTTAAAAATTGACGGATTGGCAATTGAATTAATATATCAAAATGAAATTTTGAAAACCGGTTCAACCAGGGGAAACGGAATTATCGGAGAAGATATTACCCAAAACTTAAAAACCATTGAAGCCATTCCTCTCCATATTGGAAAAGCAACTCTCCGGGGAGTCCGCTTCGCGTCCAGTAAAATTCCACCACTTGTGGTGGTTAGGGGGGAAGTTTTTATTCCCAAAAAAGAATTTGAAAAGTTCAAAAAAACTTATGCTAATCCTCGGAACCTGGCGGCCGGCTCTATAAGACAGCTTGACCCAAAAATTACAGCTTCCCGCCACTTAGATTCTTTTGCTTATGATTTAATGACAAATTCGGGGGTAAAAACTCACGAAGAAAAACATCAAATTTTAAAAAAGTTTGGCTTTAAAACTAATCCTTATAATAAATACTGTAAAGATTTAACCGAAGTTTTCAAATTCCACAAAGAAATTCAGAAAATAAGAAAAAAAATTCCTTACGAAATAGACGGAATTGTTGTTATTGTTAATTCAAACAAAATTTTTGAAAAATTAGGAGTAGTTGGGAAAGCGCCGAGAGGAGCAATTGCTTTTAAATTTCCAGGCGAACAAACTACTACTGTTGTTGAGGATATCAAGGTTCAGATTGGCAGGACCGGCGCTTTGACGCCAGTTGCCTATCTAAAACCAGTTCAGGTTGGAGGGGTAACAATTTCCCGCGCAACTTTACATAATGAAGACGAAATAAAACGATTAGGAGTGAAAATTGGAGACACGGTTATTGTTAGTAGGGCAGGGGATGTTATTCCGGATATTATAAAGGTTCTTTCTGGATTAAGAATCGGCAAAGAAAAAGAATTTAAAATGCCAAAGCGCTGCCCTGTTTGCGGAAGTAAGATAATAAGGCCGAAAGGAAAGGCAGTTTCTCGCTGCTTAAACCCAAATTGTTTTGCTCAAAGAAGAGAATACTTTTGTCATTTTATTTCCAAGGGAGCTTTTGATATTGAGAACTTGGGACCGAAAATTGTTGGCCAACTTATGGAGGAAGGTTTAGTTTCTGACCCGGCTGACCTTTTTGAATTAAAAGAAGGCGACCTTTTGTCTTTAGAAAGATTTGCTGAGAAATCTGCCGAGAATTTAATTAAATCTATTCAAAACAAAAAAGAAATTACTCTCCCAAGATTTATTTACGCTTTGGGGATTAGAAACGTTGGAGAAGAAACCGCTTTGGATTTAGCAGAACATTTCGAAAGTTTAGAAAAACTCCAAAAAGCCAGTTCGGAAGGATTAGAAAATATAAAGGATATTGGACCGGTGGCAGCAAAGTCAATTTATGATTGGTTTAGACAAAAGAAAAATATAGAATTTTTGAGAAAACTTAGAAGGGTAATAAGAATTAAAAATTATGAATTAAGAATTAAGAATAAAAAATTAAAGGGCTTGAATTTTGTTCTTACGGGCGGTTTAGAAACTATAACTCGAGATGAGGCAAAAGAGAGAATTAGAGATTTAGGCGGCGAAATTTCTGAATCAGTATCAAAGAAAACAGATTATGTAGTAGTCGGCAGAGAACCAGGTTCGAAATACGATAAAGCTAAAAAATTAGGTATTAGGACAGTCAATGAACGAGAATTTTTAAAGATGATATTATAATCAATATGCTTCAGCATTTCAAAAAATTAGATTGGTTGCTTATAATTTCAGCGCTTTTGCTTGTTGGAATTGGTCTGCTTTCAATTTATAGTATTTCTTTAGGTAAGGGAGATTTTTTAAACCTTAAAAAGCAAATGATTTTTTTAGGAATAGGGTTTATTTTAATGCTTTTTTTAAGTTTTTTTGATTGGAGAGCATTTCAGGAAAACCCTTATTTTATTTTAGTTCTTTATTTTCTTTGCGTTATTTCTTTACTTGGCCTGTTTTTTTTCGCTTCAGAAATACGAGGAGTAAAAAGTTGGTATAAAATAGGGTCTTTTTCTTTTGATCCAATAGGCATTACGATGCTTATTCTAACTATTTTATTAGCTAAATTTTTTTCAATGAGGCACGTTGAAATGTACCGATTATCCCATATTTTTTTATCAGGCCTATATGTTATATTTCCTTTTATTTTAATTTCTTATCAGCCGAACTTAGGTTCTGCTTTGATTTTGGTTGTTTTATGGCTCGGAATTTTGGTTATTTCTGGAATTAAATTAAAGCATTTTTTAGTTTTAGTTCTTTGCGGTCTCTTATTATTAATTTTAAGTTGGTCGTTTCTCTTGAAAGAGTATCAAAAAGAAAGAATTATAAGTTTTTTAGCGCCTCAAATTGAGCCTCTGGGAATGAGTTGGAGTCAAATTCAAGCAAAAATTGCTATAGGTTCTGGGGGAATTTTTGGCCAAGGCATAGGCAAAGGTTCCCAAACTCAATATGGCTTTTTACCCGAACCTCATAACGACTTTATTTTCGCCGCTATTTCAGAAGAATTTGGATTAATAGGGGTGGCAGTTCTTCTTCTTTTGTTTACGGTTTTAATTTGGCGGATTATGAGAATTGCTATTTCCGCTCAGTCAAATTTTCCTCGGCTTTTTGCTTCGGGCTTTACTATTATTTTAATCTTTCAGATTTTTATTCATATTGGTATGAATCTCGGGATTTTACCTGTTATTGGAATTTCCTTGCCTTTGGTTAGCTATGGAGGAAGCAGCTTAATCGCAATTTTTGTTGGATTAGGAATCCTCCAAAGCGTAAGAACTCATTAAGCGTTATAATAAACTCGGTTTATTTTTTACCGTATCGGATAAAAAAGCTCTTATAAAGAGCTTTTTAAGTTTAAAATGGCTCAATAAGGGTATATTTGTTATCCGATATCTTATCCCCAGTTATTTGATTGACACTGGTTTTGGCATAAGGGATAATATAATAATGGATAAGGAACAAAAGCAAGACGACTATATATCCCTTCAAGAAGCTACGGAGTATTGCTCTCACTCGCAAGAGTATTTAAGTTTGCGGGCGCGTCAGGGAAAATTAAGAGCAGTAAAACTTGGCAGGAACTGGGCAATAAAAAGAGAATGGTTGGAAGAATATATTACTCAGGTAGAAGAATATAACAAAGCTAACTACTACATATCCTTACAAGAGGCAACAAGATACTGTAATTATTCTCAGGTCTATCTTAGTTTACGAGCCTGTCAGGGAAAATTAAAAGCAGTAAAACTTGGCAGGAACTGGGTAATAAAAAGAGAATGGTTAGAAGAATATTTATCAAGAGTTAAAGATTACAATAATAATTTAAATAAAAAACGCAAGAAAGAAACCAAGAAAGCAGAGGATGGATTTCCCTGTCTTAAGAAGGTGAAGGTGGTGAGTAAGGTTCCAAGAAATCTTCCAATTGGTGACGTTAAACTTATTCCAGTTTGTCCCTTTTCTTTTCGGCTGAGCGAATTTTTCAAAAAAGCAGTGGTTTTGCCAAGTTTTCGTTTTGGATTTGCCTGGGCAATGACTCTTGTTTTGATAATTGCTGGCGGAGTTTTTGGAAGAGCTTCTTTAAAAGTTATGGCAGATGATATTGCCAAGGTAATATCATCTGCAGAAGAAAAAATATCAGAAGATGAAGTTTATTCAGTAGCGGTTTACGAAACAGCAAATGTTTTCAAAAATTATTTTAAATGGGTTGAACAAAACCCGGCGGTAGAAACAATTGAGAAAAATGTAAAATTTGTCTGGCAGAATAGTAAAAATGGATATGTTGCGGCAGATAGATTTCTTAATGAAAAATACATAGTTTTTGACGAAACAATTTTTGATAGCTGGGGCAAGCTAACAGATAGCGCCGAAAAAATTGTTTACAGAATTAAGGACGGCTATTTCGCTTTCGTAGATGGTTTTGAAAAAATTGTCAGAGCAATAGTTCCAACTTTTTCGCGGACAAAAGAATTTGTTTTGAATTTATTTAAGCCGTCAGAAATTGTTTTAGAGAAAGAGTTAGTTCCCGAGTCAGCCGAAGATGGTTTGGTGGTAATTCCTTCAACCGAAAGAGACGAAGAAATAAAAATAAAAATAAAAGAAAGTTTTTCTGATGAAGTGGAAGTGGAGCAGGTAGACAAGACCTCGGGAACTATTACCCCTGTTTTTAGAGAAAGAGAAGGAGGTAAATATATGTATATTTTAGTGCCGGTTAAGAACTAATTATAAAATTATTCTAATTATTCTAATTGACCTAATTAAAATCAAACGACCAATGACTAAAAAATATTTAATTGTAATAACGCTTTGTTTTTTACTCGGCGCTTCTTCAACTGACGCTTCTGTGATGGAGAGCGAGAATTACCGTCTTGAATCAGATGAAATTGATATGGGAGCAATGGGAGAGATGAGGGATTTTTCCGGTCTTAGCCAGCAGGAAAAAGAGCTGGCTTTAGCAGCAAGCCAAAACCCAAAACAAGGACCGGTTGTTATTTTTACCTCTAAAATATCTGCTTGGGAAATAATATTTGGCAGCGCTTTGGCATTACTACTTTTAGTTTTTGTTTATTATATCGTCTTTAGAAAGAGGTTATTTTCAAAACAATGAAAAAGGGTTTTTTAAAAAAAGTTTTTTATGCCGCAATTATTTCTCTTTTACTTTTTTTAAGCATTCAGATTTTTCTTTTTTTTCCGAATTTGATTGTAAAAGCTCAAGGAATGACAAGTACGAATTACAAAATTATATCAAGTGATATTAATGCCGGGGGCAGAGATGACCAGACGTCAGCCGCAGGCGGTTATAAGATGGTAGATACTATTGGCGGAATTGCCACCGGAATTTCAGACAGTGCTCTTTATAAACTAATGGCCGGTTATCGGACCATTGATGATTTATCTATTTCCTTTTCCATTTCTGATTTGGCAATCGGTTTTGGCGATTTTTCTTCCACTAATGTCCGCTACGCGACTTCTGATGAGAACGGTGCTACTTCCCAGCCAGCGAATCAAAACCCAACCTATATTACCGTTTCCACCAATGCTCCGAATGGCGTGATTATTTCTGCTCGTAGCGAGGGCGATAGTTCAGACGCCGGGCTTTACAAATCAAGCTTGCCAACCAAATTGATTACTGCTACTGCTTGCGCCACGGTAGATAATGGTGTAGAAAGTTATGCCTTGTATGTTAAAAATGTTGGTTCTAATTTAACTGCTGCTTCAGGATTTAATGGAGAAACCTGCGCGGGTACAATTTCTACTATTGGTCAGACAATTTTGACTGCTTCTGTTCCCTTGATTACTAATAATACTGCTGATGTTGCTTTAAAAGCAGCCACTGCCGGCGTAACCGCGGCCGGTTCTTATGCTGATGTCATTACTTTGACCGCAACAGGAAAGTTTTAATTAGAATAATTAGAAATTTTATAACAGATATTTGAATGGCGAAGAAATTATTAATAAAAAATAAAAAAAGGTCGACTTCTTCGTAAGATTAAAAAAGGTCAAATTATTAAAAATTAAAAATTTACTCCCATTTTTTAAAAAGAAAAAGTGGAGGTGAACAAAAAAAATGAAAATAAACAAAAAATTCTTTAAACTCAGTTTAGCGATTTTGGCTTTGGTTTTAATGGTGGGCTTGGCAGGGAAATTTGTTTTTGCCGCTACCCTTACAACGATTTACGATAGATTAAGCGATGTTCAGTCTGATACAGCCAGCGGGGTAAATCATTATATTGTTTTTACGCCAACTACTACTCATAGCGGTGCTTACAACATTTTGAAACTTCAATTTCCAGACGGTGACGATGGAAAATGGTGTAGAACCGCCGGAGTTCTTTCTGCTACCACAATCACTGAAGATTCTTCTACTGGTTTGCCGGGAACATTAACTACTACTAACTGCACCCAGGGATCAGGCGCAAGCAGTTACGATACTATCTTTATCTGTTCTAGCGGAGGAAGCAATGCCTGGACTGGTGGTACAAAATACGGAGTTGAGCTTTCTGATTCAGACGGTATTTTAGGGACAACAACAGCAGCAAATAATATTGCAATTAGTGTTACCACCGGCACCCATGCTGATACCTGCGGTGAACCCTCAGCCAATATTGATAGCGGCAGTTTTGCTGTTTCAATTTTAGATGATTCTACAGTAGGAGTTAGCGCTACAGTTGACCCGATAATTACTTTTTCCATCAATGACCTGGCAATTGGTTTTGGCAGTTTTTCTTCTACCACAGAACGTTTTGCCACCGCTGATGCAACCGGCTCTACGTCAGCTGCGCCCAACGGAGAACCCACTGTGATTACTATTACCACCAATGCTCCGAACGGCGCCATTGTTTCAGCCAGGAGCAAAGGCAATGGTTCAGGAGTAGAAGGCAATGGTTCAGCTGGGCTGAACAAGTCAGTCTCGCCAGCCAATCTTATTGCTGCTGCTGCTTCTTCAGCAGTTGTTACTGGCACAGCGGGTTATGGCCTTTATGTGAAAAACGTAGAAAACACTACAGGCACCCTGGCCATTGACGAGGGTTTTAATGACGACACCGTCAGCGATCTGGCTATTTCAACGACCAACCAGACGATTGCTGCAGCTACCGCTGTTGTGAATAGCACGGCTGATGTGGCTCTGAACGCAGCTATTGCTGGCACTACTCCAGCTGGTTCTTATGCTGATGTTATTACCTTGACCGGAACAGGAAAGTTTTAATTAGAATAATTAGAAATTTTATGACTAAATTTTCTATCAGTTTATTTGTTGCTATAGCAAGTTTGGCTGGTTTGATTTTGGCTCCGAATGTTTTTGCTTTGACTTTATCTCCGCCTCTTTATGAGATTGGAGCAATGCCGGGTCAAGTTCTGAAAACCGGATTGAAAGTGTTTAACGAGACCGATAAGGCCAGAACTTTTTACTTTGAAGCCCAGAACTTCACTGCCAAAGGCGAAGAAGGCGATCCTTATTTTGTTGGTGAAATCGGAAAAGAGGATTTGGCTTCCTGGATTGAATTACCGGGCCCAATCCACTTGGAGCCGGATGAACTCAAGCAGGTGGAATTTACTATTAGAGTGCCGGAAAATGCTGACCCAGGAGGTCATTACGCTGCTATTTTTTTAAGCACCTCGCCTCCTGCTACTGAGGAAGCAGGTGCTGTTGGTCTGTCTGCTAAAATTGGCACCCTCGTGCTTTTGAAGATAGGCGGAGAAATCATTGAACAAGGAAAATTAATTGAATTTAGTCTGGTTGATGGCAAGCGGCTCTTTGAGCATTTGCCAATTGATTTTTCGGTCAGAGTTGAAAACTTTGGAACAGTCCACATTAAGCCGGCTGGCACAATTGAAATAAAAAATATCTTTGGCGGAAAGACAGCTGAAGTCAAAGTTAATATTGCTAAGATGCCGGATGGCAAAGAAAGACCGGTTGGCAATATCTTGCCGGAAAGCGTCAGAAAATTTGAGAGCAGCTGGCAGATAAGTGCTTCGGAAAACCAGCCAAAGACCTTTTGGCAGAAAGTGAAATTTGAAAAAGAAAACTTTGCCTTAGGCAGATATCAGGCAAAACTGAATCTTGATTACGGCGTAGAAAGCGACAAGAAGCTTACAGCTGTTCTTGCTTTCTGGGTTTTTCCCTGGCATCTAATTTTGGTTTCCTTTATAGTTTTGGCGCTTGTTCTAACTTTGCTTGTGTTTAGCATTAGACGTTATAACCGATGGATAATTAAAAAAGCCAGAAACAATAATTCAAAATTAACTTGACCATGCTTATTCGTCTTTTTTCAATTGTGGTTGCTGCCCTGGCAATTGTTTTTGGGCTAACTGGAATGCCAACTTTTCTTTATGCAGATGAGGTGAATGTTTCTGCTTTGGTGCCAACCGAAGAAGAAGAGCCGCCGGACGGCGGCGGACCGGTCTTTGTGCCCGACACTACTCCGCCTAAAATTTTTGATATTGTTATTGATGGTATTACTTCGGAAAGCGCAACAATTTCCTGGAAGACCTCAGAACCGTCTATTCCCCAAATAAATTACGGAAAAACAAAGAACTACGAAAAAACAATTATTGGCAAGGATTTTCTAATGAGTCATAGGATTGTTTTGGGAAATCTTTTATCAGACACGGTTTATCATTTTGAGCTCGTTGTGGCAGACCGGTCAGGCAATAGAACCAGTTCCGGCGACTATACTTTTAAGACCTTGTTGGGTCCAGATATTTTAGCTCCGGCAAACGTTTCAAATTTTGAAGCGATTGCCGGCGATGGCCAGATTACTTTGAAATGGCAGAATCCGGCTGACCCTGATTTTAAAGCAGTGCGGATAATGAGGGGCGAGGGTTTTTATCCTCAAGACCCCGAGCAAGGAAAATTGGTTTACGACAACGAAGAGGCCTCGTTTGTTGATACAGGCTTAATTAACGGAAAGAGATATTATTACACTGCTTTCGCTTACGATTTTAGCGGCAATTTTTCCTCAGGCGCCATTGCTTCGGCCGTTCCTTTCAAAATAAAACCATTGCCACCCGAAGAAATATTTACTGAAAAAGAATGTTTAGAAGCCGGTTATTATTGGTATGACGAGACCTGTCATAGAGAGCCAAAGATGGTTTCTCCTCCGCCGGAAGTGGAAGAAATAACCATAGATGACTTTGATTTTATTCAGGCAGGCAGAAAAATTCCTGTAATAGATGGAAAATTAGAAATAAAAAAAGAAGAGCCGCTGGAGATTTTAATTAACTACGAAAAAGTGCCCGAGGTTTTAAAAACCGTTACAGTAACATTGGGAAAAGGCGAGAAATTTTTCTCTTTCCTTTTGAGAATAAATAAAGAAAAAACCGCTTACCTGGCGACATTGATGCCGCCGGAAGATCCCGGGGTCTATCCTATCACCATTGCTGTTCTTGATTATAAAAACCAGACCTTGAAAAGAATTCTCGGCCAGTTGATAGTTTTTGAGAGCGCGCTCCTTCCCGCATTAGCTCCTTGGTATAAAAATTGGCAGAACTGGATATATATTATAATAATTATCCTTTTTATATTAGCTGTGATGATATATCTTATTAGAAAAATCAAAAATAAAACATCGAAATTAAAAAACAAGAACATAATATGAGCTTAAAGCTCAAACTGCCAGTATATATATGTATAGCAGCTGCTTTATTGCTTAGTGGTTTTACCATTGTTCACGGTGCTTTCAACGACCAAATTAATTATCAGGGCAAATTAACAAACAGCAGCAATGTGGCGGTTTCAGATGGAAACAAATGTATGAGGTTTTCCTTATATACCGTAGCCAGCGGAGGGTCAGCAATTTGGACAGAAGAATGGAAGGAAAGCACTTCTTATGTGGTGACAACCAGCGGTTTGTTTTCAGTGTTACTCGGCAGTAATACAAGTTTGTCATCTGTTGATTTTAACCAGTCGGCGCTGTATCTTCAGGTTGACTATGATCCTGATTGCAATACCCCCGCAACTTACGAGGAAGAGTTCTCGCCCAGAAAGCAATTAGGCGCGGTTCCATCTGCTTTTGAAGCCAAGCAACTCGGAGGTTATACCTGGGAGTCGCCCGGAGCAATTGGCACTACTACCCCCAGCACCGCTGCTTTTACCACCCTTACAACTTCCGGCAACGTCGGCATCGGGGTTACAGATCCTGATACAACGCTGGAAGTATACAAAGTAGGAACACAGTTGAAACTTTCAGGTGGAGCTGCCGATTATGCTACATTTGCAGTTGCCGTTGATGGCGATTTAACAATAACTCCTTCAGGGGGAGATATTGATTTTGCATCATCTAACTTAACTGCAATAGGAACAGTTACCGCATCAACCCTGGGCGCCACCACCTTTATACTTGGCTCCGATGAATTAACAGACATAACAGGGACAGGATTATCAATATCAACAGGAACATTAACATTTGACGCTACCGAGTTAGGAGCGTTGGTATGGGGAGCTGGTGGAGACGCTTCAGTAACTCATACTTATTCTTTGTCGGGAGCAACAGATCCTGTCTGGACAATAGGAAATAACTCAATGGACTTAACAGCAGGAGTATTAAAAGTAGGAGGGAGTGCGGTTTTAACTACTGTTGCTTATGGAGATTTAACCGGCAACCCTTCTGATGTCATAACT
>CAYPVI010000017.1:0-14762 GCA_964414135.1 uncultured Candidatus Saccharibacteria bacterium
AAACTTTTATAGGGTGTAATAGCCTTATCGAGGGTTCGAATCCCTCCCTCTCCGCACAAGGCGGGATGCCAGAGTGGACGAATGGGGCTGTCTTGAAAACAGTTGTACCGAAAGGTACCGTAGGTTCGAATCCTACTCCCGCCGCAAACGAAATTTTGAATTCAAATTTTGACCCGACAAGTGGAACGTTAGAACTTTTTATCGCCAAACAGGCGATTTTTATTGACAAATTAACATTAAAAGTATACTATATATCCAGTTCTTAACATTGTTAAATATTGTCTAAACCTTATAGAAAGGAGGTGATAGATTGTAAGACTTAGAATATTGTTCTTTAAGAGTAATCTAACAGCTTTACAAGGTTTTTAAGCTCATTGTTGAGCAAGGGAAACAAGGTAAAGGAGTAGAAAAAATGGAAAAAGAATACATTAAATTGGCTGATGGACGAGAGGTTCGAAGAGGCCCTTATATTGATCAAGGTGGTTTTTTATCAATCGAAGGAAAATTCAGGGTTGGTATATATGCTTTAGACCCAGCAATGTTGCTGTATCGTGGTGGTGAAAAATGGGGCGATTCCATAACGATTTTGGAGGTAAAGATTCCAGCCAACTATCACAGTGTTAAGTTGCCTGATGTTAACATTCTCGAAAAAGGGTTGTGGACCAAAGATCTGACCACTGAAGTGATTCGTGTATTAAGGCAATCTGACAAGGATAAAAAGGCAATTGGATACGTTATCGCTAAATTAACCGGAAAAGAAAAGGAATTAATTTTAGGAGACGGTCGCAGATTGGTTGGAGATTTGGAATTTAGCCTACATTCGAACTCGGATACTTTTGTTCACGACGATCTAACTGTTTTCGGAAATATAAAAGACCAGAAAATGGGAGAGATGGAAAAAACGACTTTATTTACCATTAAATATTTATATCCTTTTTTCTGGCCAGGCTCAGATAAAAGGCCAACTTGGACAAAGAATAGAGAAGTCTGGTGTAAAAAGTTAGAGTTTGTTGTAATCAACTACTTACATTTGCTTGTTGATTTCGCCGATGCTCCGCTGAACAAGCAAATTTCAGAAATAGCCAGGGACTTGGCGGACAAGAGTGAGTGGGCAGTGACGTGTCATAGCATTTTCCAAAAACTTATAGGTCTCAGCTCTAAAGTCAGAGAAGACGATAGAATAAAACAAGCAGTTGAGCTAATTGAAGAAGTCAGCCACATATAAAAAGCATAAAGCGAATGCTATAAGGACCAGTTTCAGAGAAACTGGTCCATTTTTATTTAAGAAATAAACGAGTTGAATGATGTAGTAAAATGTGATAATCTATTATTAGAGTTGTGGACTCAAATCCGGTATGTAAATATAGTCAGTTTGTCTCTGAAGTATAGTTCTAACATTGTCCACGAGGGTCCGTAGATGTTGTATTTTTGATACTTCTGAAGTCGGATATATGCAACCCCTGATTCATTTCTAACGAATCAAAAAATTTATGAAAATATATTTTGCAGGATCAATTCGTGCTGGCAGAGGAGACAAAAATACTTATTTTAAAATAATTGAATGTCTTAAAAAATACGGACAGGTTTTAACCGAACATATTGGAGATAGAAATTTAACTGATTCGGGTGAGAAGAATATATCTGGAGAAGAAATCTATAAAAGAGACATGTCTTGGCTTAAGGAGGCAGATGTTTTTGTTGCAGAAATTTCAACCCCTTCTCTTGGCGTTGGTTATGAGACAGCAAAAGCTGAAGAATGGGGGAAAAGAATTTTGTGTCTTTGCAGAAAACCAGAAGACGGAAAGAAAATATCTAATATAATGAAAGGAAATAAGAACATAATATTGAAAGAGTATAATGACTTAGATAAAGCATTTCAATGTATTAATGATTTTTTGAAACAATGAAAGATAAATATGAAAAATTTCATATAGGGATAAACATATTTGTTGTTCAAAATAAGAAATTATTATTAGGAAAAAGAAAAAATGTGTATAGTGCAGGAACGTGGGGTTTACCGGGTGGTCATTTGGAATATGGAGAAAGTATGAGAGAAGCTGCCGCTCGTGAGTTAGGAGAGGAAACGGGATTGAAAGCAGATGAATTTAAATTCGCAGGACTTATAAACGATGTACGTAAAGACGAACATTACCCTCAAGTAGGGTTCTTAGCCAAAGACACGGGAGATAAGGAACCTATATTAAACGAACCCGAAAGATGTTATGAATGGAGGTGGTTTGATTTAGATAATCTACCTCAGGAGATTTTCCCTGGTCACATTAAACAGATTCAGATTTTTAAAAATGGAAGTTATTTTTCGGATAAATAAGTTCAAACGTTGTCCACGAGGACTTGCCAGAAACAAAAAACCGGCTTCGCCGGTTTTTTGTTACCCCCTGGCTACGACGATGCCCCAGATCTCTTTGGCGCCCGCCTTTTTTAGGGTAAGGGCGCTTTCTTCCATTGTTGAGCCGGTGGTAAAAACGTCGTCTACTAAAAGAATTTTTTTTCTTTGGATAGTTTCTGGTTTCTGGCACAAAAAAATTCCTTTGATATTTTTTTCTCTTTCTTCTTTTTTTAATTCCATTTGGGCCGGGGTCTGTTTTGTTTTTATTAAGATGTCGTCAAAAAATGAAATCTTTAAAATTTTTGAAAGTTCTTTTGCGATTTCGCTTGCTTGATTAAATCCCCGTTTTTTTAATTTCTTTTTATGTAAAGGAATAGGGGCGAGAATATAATCTTGAAAGTTTTCAACTTTGTTCAAATTAATCAGATGAGCTACAATTAAAGAAGATAATGGTTTTGATAGTTCTTTAATGTAAGGTTCGTATTTGAATTGGTTTATTAGTTTTTTGACAATGAAATTATTATAAGAAGCGGCGCAGTAAAGACCATTTAAACTTTTTGACCTACTGCAAAAATTACAGGTTTTGCCGTCAATAACAATTTTTGGCCGGGAGCAGAAAGGACAATATTGTCTTTCTAAAATATCAATTAAAGAAAAACAATCTTGGCATAGATAGCTTCCATCTTTGCCGCAGCTGATACAAAATTTCGGAAAAAGAAGGTCCAATAGAAAATTTTTTATAGAAATAAAAATTTTCTTCATTCTAATATATTAACATATCAACATTGTGTAATTAAATTTTGTTTAGATATTAAAATGTTTAAATGACGAAGGTTTTTCCACATAGTCCTTTCTATTTTAATATGATATATGATATAATTAAATAATGTTTCAAAATATCCGCGATTTTTTAAAATCCCGGTCTAAAAAATTTTTAGGGATTGATATCGGAACTTCATCAATAAAAATTGTTGAGATGAGGCGCCAAGGCAAGGGCCGCGGACTTGAGAACTATGGAGAAATAAAAAACTCGTCTTTTAAAAAGAAACGTTTTAGAGCTTTTCAAAAAAATAATCTTTTGCTCTCTAATAGGGAAGTAGCCAAAGCTATCCAAGCCATCTGTAAAGAAGCAGGAATCCAGACCAAAGAAGTTAACTTTTCTATTCCTGATTTCTGTAGTTTTTTTACCGGTTTTAATCTTCCTGTGATGGGTAAAGACGAGATTCCCCAGGCAGTTAGATACGAAGTTAGACCGTATATTCCTCTTCCACTTTCCGATGTCACTTTAGATTGGTTAATAATTAAGGGAGAGGTTTCTAAAACTCCTCTTAAGATTTTGGTGGCAGCTGTCCCCAATGATGTTATTAATCAATATCAAGAGATTGCCCACCTCGCGGATTTAAAGTTAAGGGTCTTAGAATCAGAGGTATTTGCTTTAGTTAGAGCTTTAGCTAAAAAAAATGAAAAAGAAAAAGAAATAACAGGTTTGATAGATATTGGGGCTCGGAGTACTACCTGTAGTATTCTTGAACAGGGAATTTTAAAAACAAGTTATAGTTTTAATATTGCTGGGAATGAATTGACAGGGGTTATAGCCAAATCTTTAAATATTGATTATAATAAAGCTGAGGAGATGAAAAGAAAATATGGATTGCTTTTTAAGAATGAAATCGGTGAATCTCAGAGAAACATTAGAGAAGTTTTGCTTCCTTTAATTGATTCAATTTTAGAAGAGATTAGGAAAGTTTTTCGGGATTTTTATCGCAATGAAGGAAAAGAAGTAAAAAAGATTATTTTGGCCGGGGGGTTAGTTTCAATGCCCGGCTTTAAAGAATACTTTTCCACAGAATTAAAAAAAGAATTAGATATTGCCGATCCCTTTTTTAACATTGCTTGCCCAGCGATTCTTACCAATACTCTAAAAAAAATAGGACCGAGTTATGCTATTGGTGTTGGTTTAGCATTAAAAGGGCTAGAGTAAAAATATGGCTATAGAAATTGCCCCCAGAGGAAAAATTAAACTACCTTTTTGGCTCATTGTTCTTGGAGTTTTTGCTATAATTTTGCTTATAGGTTTTTTAGGCAGTTATTTTTATTTAGAAATATCCATAAAAAAAATGTCTCAGGAGATTCAAGAAAAAGGGACGACACTTACTCCTTTAATGGAAGCTATAGAAAAGAAAGAAGAAGAACTTAATCCTATTGAGAAAAAGATAGATGATTTTGGCGAACTGCTTCAAAAACATAAAATCCCATTAAATATTTTTAATTTTTTAGAAAAAATCTGTCTTCCTGCTGTTTGGTTTTCTGATTTTAATTTTACTTCTGAAGATAGAGAGGTAATCGTTTCCGGCCACACAGATACTTTTGTGATTCTTGAACAACAAATCCTCGTTTTAAAACAAGACCCCCTCGTAAAAAGTTTAAATATATCTGGAGTTTCAATAAGCGAGGAAGGAAAAGTTGATTTCACCTTCCTACTTACTTTTGCTCCGCAAATATTCACCCCGCTAGAGATCACAGGGCAGTGAAGGAACGCAAAGAGAACTAATTTCTAACGTGGTTAAGATAATATGAAACGACCTATTCTTATTATTATTGTTGGTTTTTTAATCCTTTTAGCCGTAGGAGGATATTTTTTAGGATGGCCTAAGTATCAGGAGTTTGGAGATAAGAAATTAGAGGTTGAAGGGAAAGATACAGAGATAAAACAAAAAGAAGAATATCTTTCAAAATTAGAAGTTTTTTCTGATAGATTATCAGGGTATAATGATGAACTTGCCGAAATTGATTTCGCTCTTCCCGTAGAGCCCTCAATAGCTGCCCTCTTTATTTTTTTCCAGAAGACAATCTCGGAAAATGGTTTAATTTTAAAAGATACTGATTTAGGCGAACTTTTTTCTTCAGAGATCCAAGGGACTCCCGGGGAGAGAATTCAAAAAATGCCTTTCTCTATTTCGGTCACAGGTTCTTATCCTGCTTTAAAAAATTTCCTCTCCGTTGTTTATAGGAATACTAGATTAATTGAAGTAAATTCTATTAGTTTTCCTTCTTCCGAAGAAGGTCTGTTCACTTCTAATTTGGTATTGGAAACCCATGCTTATCAACCAAAGGCGGAGAAAAAAGAAGCAGAAATCCCCGAATAAAGATAAGAACCCCCCGCCAAGGCGGGGGAACCTTGATTCGTTAAGGTATAGACGTATAATCTTGAAATAAGAACCTCGCTGCGTGCGAGAACCTTGATTCAGTTCACAGCGAGTTCACTGCGAGCTGCTAATGTATTGACATATAATCTTAAATTAAAAAAATATGGCTGTCAATTTTATTAAAGAAAGAAAAAAACAAAGATATTTAATTATAGGTTTTGGGATAATGCTTGTAGTTATTAGTGTTATTTTGTGGTCGGGATATTTTAAAAAAGAAAAGCCCATTGCTCTTCCAGTTTCGACTGTCTCTCCTAAAGAAGTAAAAATAAATTTTGAAGTTTTAGAAAATCCGTTCTTGAAAGAACTTCAACCTTTTGTAGAGATTTCTCCCTTTGTAGGTGAAAAGGGTCGAGAAAACCCGTTCCTCCCATATTAAATCAGCGAATAACGAATCTAATACGAATTTCCGAATAACGAATTATCGATGACTGTCATCAACATAAGGTCATCAATATAAAACATTTCAACAAAAATGTTGATATGTTTATATGTTGATGTATTTAAATGAGTTTAGTTCAGCAATTAGTCAAAAAAGGGGTACTGGAAAAATCAAAGGCTACTGCCTTGGAATACGAAATCAAGACTTCCGGACGAAGAGAAGAGGAGATAATATTAGAAAAAAGAATAGTTTCTGAGGATTTTTTATTTGGTTTAAAAAGCGAAGGCCTAAAAATACCTCTTAAGATAGTTTCTCCGATAGAAGTTCTTTTGAAATCTTTAAAGACAATTCCCGAGGAATCAGCTAAATATTACTGGATGATACCTTTGGCTAAAAAAGATAGTCGTTTAGATGTAGGAATGGTTTATCCCGAGGATTTGAAGGCTCGAGAGGCCTTGGATTTTTTAGCTCGCCAAAACAAATTTAGCTACCGAGTTTTCTTAATTACCTTGACGAATTTTAATGAACTTTTAAAGAAATACCGAACTTTAAGGAAAGAAGTAACCAGGGCTTTGGAAGAGTTAGAGACCGAACTCAAAGTAGAGAAAGTTAAAAAAATTGGAGCGGCTGAGGTTGGAAGAATGGTAGAGGAGGCTCCGATTTCAAAAGTGGTGGCAGTTATATTAAGACATGCTGTTGATGGAAATGCTTCCGATATTCATATTGAACCAGGCAAAGAAAAATTACGAGTCAGGTTTCGATTAGACGGCGCATTACATCCCAGCATTTTTTTACCCATTAGGATTCTTCCTGCCATAGTAGCCAGGGTTAAAATTCTTTCTAATCTAAAAATAGATGAAACCCGAGTTCCTCAAGATGGCCGATTTTCTACTAAAGTTGAGAATAGACGTGTTGATTTTCGGGTTTCTACTTTCCCAACTACCTTGGGAGAAAAAGTAGCAATAAGGATTTTAGACCCTGGTCAAAGAAAAGTGGAATTTAAAGAATTAGGTATAACTGGAAGAAATCTTAAAGTAATAGAAGATGCATTAAAAAAACCTTATGGGATGATTTTAGCTACCGGCCCAACGGGTTCAGGCAAAACCACTACCCTTTATGCTATTTTAGGACTTTTTAATAAAGAAGAGGTAAATATAATGACTTTGGAAGACCCTGTAGAATATTTTATGGAAGGAGTTAACCAATCTCAGGTAAAACCGGAAATTGGTTATAGTTTTGCTAACGGTCTTCGCTATACTTTAAGACAAGACCCCGATATTTTAATGGTAGGAGAGATTAGAGATGAAGAAACTGCTTCTTTAGCTATCCATGCAGCTTTAACCGGGCATATCTTGCTTTCTACCTTACATACGTCAAATACTCTTGGAGTAGTCCCAAGATTAGTTGATATGGGGATACGGGCATTTTTAATTCCTCCTACTTTGAGCTTGGCTCTTGCCCAGAGGTTAGTAAGAAAGCTTTGTCTTCATTGTAAAAAAAAGGTGAAAGCAAGTAAAGAAGCAAGAAAATTGCTTTTAGAAGAAATAGAAAAGTTCCCGTCAACTGTTAAAAAGAGAGTTAGACCAACCGAAACCCTCTATATTTATGAGCCGGTGGGTTGTAAAAGGTGTAATAACATAGGTTATTCCGGGCGAATTGGAATTTTTGAAATTTTGGAAATGACTGACCGGCTCGGAGAAATAATTTTAAAAGAGCCCTCTGAAGCTAAAATTCAAGAAGAAGCTAAAAATCAAGGGATGATAACAATGAAACAGGATGGAATATTAAAAGTTTTAGAAGGCGCTACTTCTTTGGAAGAAGTACTGAGGGTAGCCGAAGAAAAATAATTTTGAATTAATTTTTATGGAAACAATTCTCCTTATTGAAGACGACCCATTCTTGGTAGAGATTTATACTACCAAACTCAAAGAGGCTGAATTTTCCGTAGAGGTGGCTATTGATGGGAATGAGGGTTTAAAAAAAATGAAAAAGAAATCTCCCAGCCTTTTACTTTTGGATATTGTTTTGCCCGGTTTTAATGGTTGGGAAATTCTTAGAGAAATTAAAAAAGATAATAAATTAAACAATTTAAAAATAATTATTCTTTCTAATCTTGGCGAGAAAGAAGAAATAGAAAAAGGATTAAAACTTGGAGCAGTAAAATATTTAGTAAAATCCCACTACACCCCAAGCGAAGTAGTGGAGGAGATTAAAAAAATACTTAAATAAATTTTTATGAACTACTCATCTTTATTAAAAGAACTTCTTGGTGTAACCCTTACCCAACAGGCGTCTGATTTACATATTTCAGTTGGTCATCCCCCGGCTTTACGAATAGGCGGCAGATTAGTTTTTTTAGTCAGAAGGAAAAAAATTTCTCCGGAAGATTCCAAAGGACTTGCTTTTGAATTAATGATCGAAAAACAGCAAGAAAGATTTCTTAAAAATAAAGAGGTTGATTTTTCTTACAATTTTGAAGGGAAGGCCAGGTTTAGAGTTAATGTTTTTTGTCAGAAAGAAGGTATTTCTTCTGCTCTCCGTTTAATCCCGTCTAAAATTCCCGTTGTCGAAGAATTAAATCTTCCGCCGATTTTACACGAGCTTATTAGACCTTCTCAGGGGTTTGTTTTAGTTACCGGTCCTTCAAGCCAAGGAAAATCCACTACCTTAGCTGCTTTAATTGATGAAATAAACCATACTAGGGCTCTTCATATAATTACAATTGAGGATCCCATTGAATATGTTTTTAAGGATGATAGGTCAATTGTTGACCAGAGGGAGCTTGGCCGAGATACTTTAAGTTTTGCCAAGGCATTAAAATCTACTTTTCGTCAGGACCCGGACGTAATTATGGTAGGGGAAATGAGGGACTCCGAGACTATCTCTACTGCTATTACCGCGGCTGAAACCGGGCACTTAGTTTTAGCTACCCTGCATACCAATTCAGCTGCTCAAAGTATTCATCGAATTGTTGATACCTTTCCCGGTACTCAACAGGGCCAAATTCGAGCTCAACTTTCAGGGTCTTTGCTTGGAGTGGTTTCTCAGAGATTAGTGCCCAGAATTAAAGGAGGATTAATACCTGCCTGTGAAATAATGATGAATACGCCGGCTATATCCAATTTAATACGGGAAAATAAAGTTCATGAAATGCCTTTAGTCATTGAAACCTCAGCTGAAATAGGAATGATTTCTTTAAATAGATATTTGGCTAATTTAGTCAGGGCAAAAGAAATTGCTTTAGATACTGCTCAGAACTATTCCTTAAATCCATCTGAATTAAGAGGTCTTGTAAGAAGGTAGCAGATTTATGAAATTTAATTATCAAGCAAGAAGTGAGATAGGAGAAATTCAGTCAGGGATTGTAGAAGCTTCTAACCGAGAAGCTGCTTTTGATGTTCTAAAAACTCATGGGCTTTACATAACTGCTTTAGAAGAGATAACATCTATTCCTGTCTATGCTAGAAAATTGAAAATTTTTGAGAGAGTTACCAAAAAAGACATTGTCCTTTTCTCTCGGCAAATATCAATTATGTTTAAATCTAATGTGCCGGTAGTTGAGACCCTTCAGGCCATTGCTAAGCAGGCAAGAAAATCTACTCTCAAGGAAAAAATTTTAAAAATCGCCGAGAAAGTGGAAGGAGGAACGCCTCTTTCTGGAGCTTTCTCTATTTATCCAAAACTTTTTACTCCTTTTTATATTAATATGGTGAAGTCCGGTGAGGCCTCTGGTAAACTGAGCGATGTTTTTATGTATTTAGCTGATTATTTAGAAAGAGAGTATTCTTTTCAGGGAAAAATAAAAGGGGCAATGGTCTATCCTTTTTTTATTTTGTTTGTTTTTTTAGCGGTGGTCACAATAATGATGGTTTATGTTATCCCTCAGTTAACCGAGGTTTTAAAAGAAACTGGGCAGGAGCTTCCTTTGGCTACTCGGGTAGTAATGACAATTTCAGATTTTTTGAAAACCCAAGGCATAATCGCAGCTTTAGCTTTTCTTGGCTTGATAATTGCTTTTGTCCGATTTGTAAAAAGCAAAACGGGAAAAAAGTTTTTTGATAAAAACTTGCTAAAATTACCTTTATTAGGCAGTTTCTTAAAAAAACTTTATCTTGCTCGCTGCGCTCTAAATCTTTCCACTTTAATTTCTGGAGGTCTTCCCATAGCTCAGGCCTTAGAAATTACCGGCGAGGTGGTGGGCAATAACCTTTATAAAGAAATTATTCTTAAAACCAGGGACGAAGTTAAAAAGGGAGAACCAATAAGCTCAGTTTTGGAGAAATATCCCAACCTTATCTTCTCCCTTTTTTATCAAATGGTAGCGGTGGGAGAAAAAACAGGCACTTTAGATTCTTCTTTAATGAATGTGGTGGAGTTTTATCAGAGAGACGTAGATCAAAATTTAGATAGTTTTATAAAACTTCTTGAACCAATTTTTATTATACTTTTGGGAGGGGTGGTAGCTGGTTTAATGGTAGCGGTTTTAATGCCTCTTTACTCAATCGGAATTTAAACCCCGTAGAGAAATTTCGGATCGCTTTGCGAATTTGATTTTTCCAAAGAAAAATCTTTCCGAAATTTTTCTACGGGGTAAAAGAGTTTTCCACACCCCCTATTTGATATAAATGTGCTATAATTTAAATAATGGTTAGCTAAAAAACCTAAAAGGTCGAAGGTTTAAAGTTAAAATAATTTTTAAAGTTAAAATGATTAAAAAATACAGAGGTTTTACTTTGATTGAATTATTAGTGGTAATTGCTATTATTGGAATTCTTGCCTCAATCGTTTTGGTTTCTTTGTCAGCTGCTAGATCCAAGGCCTACGACGCTGAAATAAAAGCTGAATTATCTCAGATGAGAGCTGAGGCAGAGATGGAATATATTGATAGTGATTGCTATGAAAATCTCGCCGTTCCAACCAACTTAGCCCCTCCAGCTTGTAGTATTGACTCTCCTAATTATCAGAAAGCTTTTGGTAGTTGTACCACTGGCGCAGCCTGTCAATCGTATGTACTCTGGTCTGATATGTGTACCGGGACCGATGGTGGAGCAGATGGAGATTGGTGTGTAGATTCTTCGGGAAACTCCAAACAGGCAAAAGTTACAGCTGTAAATGGCTCAAAGACAAATACTGCGGCAGTTAGCTGTCCCTAATTAGTCATAAAAAGATTATTACGATCAAAACCCGTTGTTAGCGGGTTTTGGTTTGTAATCTTTTCTTGTTTTGTAATCTCTAATAGGGTAAACTAAAATAATATGGGAATTTTTTACCCGATTATTTTTATTTTTGGTTTAGTTGTGGGTAGTTTTTTGAATTGCGTGATTTATCGGCTTGTCCTCACGCCACAACAGGAACGTTTGGTGTGGGGGCTTGCTCTCCCAAGGGGCAGATCTTATTGCCCTTATTGCAAACACATATTATCTTGGCAAGACCTTATTCCTGTTTTAAGTTTTTTAATTCTAAGAGGAAAATGCCGTTATTGCCAGAAAAAAATCTCCTTTCAGTATCCACTTGTTGAAATAGTAACAGGGTTATTGTTTGTTTTAATTTTTTGGCATTTGGGTTTTGGATTTGATTTGGCATTTGGCATTTGGATTTTGATTTCTTGTTTTCTAATTATTATTTTCGTCTACGACCTGAAACATTTTATAATCCCCGATAAAATAATTTATCCTGCAATAGCAATAGTTTTCATCTATAATGTATTGCAAGGTCCGGCCTTGTTGATGAGGTCGGGTCTCGCAGCTATTCTTGCTGCGGGTTTTTTCTTGAGCATTGTTCTTGTATCCCGAGGTCGTTGGATGGGTCTCGGAGATGTTAAGTTAGCATTTCTTATGGGTCTTTTTCTTGGTTTTCCTAATATCTTAATTGCCCTATTTTTTGCTTTTCTAATTGGTGCTATAATAGGAGTAGGGTTAATTTTAGCGAAAAGAAAGACATTAAGAAGCGAAGTGCCCTTCGGACCATTCTTAGTAACTGGGACATTTGTTGCCTTGTTCTGGGGAGAGAGAATAGTTCAATGGTATTTGGATTTATTTCTTTATGTTTAAATTTTTAAACCCCCACACCAAACGAGCACTGCGCTCCGCGCAAATAAATGAAATTTGTGTTTGTTTTGGTGTGAGGGTAAACAAAAACAGGGGGTTTACTATAGTTGAATTTTTAATAATAATAAGCATTATTGGCATTCTTTCAGTAGTAACTTTTCCTAATTACCGCTCCAGTCAGCAGCGACTTGCTCTTCAGCGCTCAGCCAGTAAATTAACCCAAGATATAAGAAGATCCCAGGAAATGGCAATGTCAATGAAAGAACTTTCTACGGGAGAACTTCCAGAAGGATACGGAACTTATATTAATAAAAATGATTCTGATTGTCCTAACGATGACTGTTATCATATCTATGCCGATATTGATGGTGATGAGCGATATGATCCAGAAGAGAAACAAGGAGAAGCTATTTTTTTGGAAAAAGAGGTTTATATAAAAAATTTTGTTCCTTCTTCTAATAACTTCAGCATTAATTTTAAACCGCCCGACCCTACGGTAAAAATAAAAAATCAGGCCGGGGATGACAAAGATACCGTAACCATAACCATTGCTTTAAAAGCCGATTTATCAAAAACTAAAACCATCAAAGTTAATAAAGCAGGCCTAATTTATGTGGAATAAAATACCTCAATTCAAAAAGAACGGATTTACCCCCACACCAGATGGAGCACATTCTAAGATTCGGTCGCCGAAAGCGACCAGTGCTCCATTGGTATGGGGGTTTACTATCCTTGAAGTTATAATTGCTATTCTCGTTGTTACGATTGGAGTATTATCTGTTTATATTGCGATTCAACAAATAGTTTCTTATACTCATCATTCTGCTTCCCGGCTTACTGCTGTTCACCTTGGCGAGGAGGGGATTGAAATTGTCAGAAATATAAGGGATACAAACTGGCTTAAGGGAATTGCTTGGAACAATGGCTTGGGATCTGGCGCTTGGGAAGCTGATTATATTACTATTCAGCAACTTTCAGATACTTATGATGATGATTTTTTAAACCTTGAAGCCGCCAGTGGTTTTTACGGTTATGGTCCGGGCAGCCGAACAAATTTTAAAAGAAAAATTACAATTACACCTATTGGCGATACCTTAGAAATTTCTGTTGAAGTACGGTGGGAATACAAAGGTAACACTTATGGGCCGATTACCGTTCAAGAAATTTTATATAATTGGTATCCAGAATAACAATGTTTAGATTTTTAAACAAAAACAAGGCATTTACCTTAGTAGAGATGATGGTTACTGTGCTTATTTTTTCTATAGTTGTCGGAGTTGTTATCGGGGTTTTTGTCTCGGCTCTTCAGGTACAAAGATATAATTTAGCTTATCAACAACTTTTGGACCAGACCAGCTATGCTATGGAATATATGAGCCGGGCAATAAGAATGGCAGTCAAAGATGACGGTGTAGGTTGTATAAGCTCAGGATTTAACTATCAAGATAGCGCTTCAGGAATAAAATTTGTAAATTATAAAAACGAATGTCAAGAATTTCTGTTGGAAGGCGGTCAGCTAAAAGTAGAATTTGATTCAGGGGGTAAAATTCCTCTAACCTCAAATAATTTTAACGTAACTTCTCTTAATTTTGAAGTTTCTGGAGACGAGGTAGACGATAATCTTCAGCCAAGGGTAACAATCTTTACGGAAATACAAGGGGGAGGCGCAGGACCTCAGCCAAAAATAACAATTCAAACTACTGTTTCCCAAAGAAACCTTGATTTTTGATTTGCAATATTTTTTAAAAGTAGTAGAATTAATATAAGAACCTGGCTTCGTTAATGTATTAATATATAATCTTGAATTAATATGATAGGGAAATTAAAAATAGAGAAAATGGATAAAAAATCTCTTCAGTATCTGGGCGTAATTATTATAATAGCCATTATTGTTTGTATTGGCTTTTTTTATTATCTTTCTTTAATGTCAAAAATAGGAATGGAAGAGAGAATATCTGAAAAACAAAAAAGAGAAAGAATAACCAAACAACAGCTAAAAGAATTAGAAAAAGAACCGATGTCTTTGTCTGGAGAAGAGATCAAACAACAATTAAAAGGATTAGAAGAACTTCGTTAATAAAGTAATAATTTGAGATATAAAGAAGGACGTAGAACTTAATCTCTGCGTTTCTGCTTTAATCTCAAGTAAAAATAATGAAACAAGTTTCTCCAAAAATAGTATCTTTAATTTTTAGCGTATTAGTCATCTGCTTTGTTATGGCTTTCTATGCTCTCGGTTGGACAGAACCTTCAACTGATGCTCCAGCAGTCAATGTGTATGCTCCTATAAATGCCAGCTCCATAGAGCAACGCAAATTAGGAACATTGCGGATTGCGGGACTTACCGCTGATGGCGAAACTCATCTTGCCTGGGATAGCGGCAGCGTCGGCATCGGGACAACAACTCCGGCGACTGGTTATAAGCTTGATGTAGAAGGAAAGATTCAGGCAACCGCCTTTGATACAGGAGATATCACTTTCAGGAACCAGGAAACTAATCAGATACTCTGGAGAATGTTTGAAGATGAAGATGGATTATATCTAGAGAATGAAAGAACAGAGAAAGTTTACAAGTTTGTTTTAGAGGAAATCGGAGATTAAAAAAATATTTATGAAAAAGAAAATTTTAGTATTTTTAATTGCAACTATTTTACTTGTTGGTTTTGTTGTTCTGATAGAGCCAGATTTATTAGTTTACGGCTCAGCAGGCGGAGTAAGAGAAGAATTAACCATACTTAATGTTCATTCTCATCCTCAACAAGGAGAGAATTGGGAAGTAAGTT
>CAYPVI010000018.1:0-14085 GCA_964414135.1 uncultured Candidatus Saccharibacteria bacterium
AATATTGGCTGGATTAGTTTTGAGCCGGGAGATCTTGCTGGCTGTCCAAGCGGCGCGCCTTGCCAAGCCCGATTAGATTTAGATGGAACAACTTGTGGTGAGGTTGGACAAGTTTGCGGGTGGGCAAGAGCATTGGCTCCTGTAGGAAATCCAAATGCAGGTGGCTGGGACGGTTGGATAAAATTAAGAGACTCAAGTTATGGAGTTTCGCTTAATCCTGCTCCTACTCCATCTGAATTTGAGAGTTGGGCCTGGGGAGGTGGATATTCTGGAGGAAATATAGGCGCGGGAGTAATCGGCTGGATTAGTTTTAACGACAGAGATTTTAATGGTTCGCCCGGTCCATTTGATTATCAAGTAATGACTGATATTACTTTTACTCTAAATGACATTCCATCAGCTACTAATCTTTCAGTAGAACAAACATCTGGCTGTGAATCGGCACCGGCAGTAAGTTTTAGTTGGGATTATAACGATGATGATAACGTCCCTTTGGGCACAGACCCTCAATCTGCTTATGAGATTCAAATAGATAATAATTTTGGCTTCCCTTCTCCAGAGATTGACAATATAGCCGATCCTTCTATTTCAACCATTTATGCTACAAATATTCTTTCTTTTGGCACTACTTATTGGTGGAGGGTAAGAGTTAGAGACACTAACGGTTCTGTATGGTCTGACTGGGCAAATGGTCCTAATTTTACTCCTATTAGATGGCCTGAGCCTGATTTCACCTGGTGTCCTGAAGAACCTGATGTTGGTGAGCCAATTCGATTTTGTTCAGTTTTTGAGGCGGGTTTTTGTGGAGTAGGAATCTGTCCAGAGGTTGGTCCAGTAAGTTGGACTACCTGTGATGCTGTTTGTAATTCCTGGGCTTGGGATTTTGGTGATGGAGGCACTTCAAATCTTCAAAATCCTACTTATTTTTACTCTATCGTAGGAAATTATACCGTGCAACTCACAGTTACAGATACAGATGGACACTCCTGTTATAAAGTGAAGAATATATCAACAGATATACCTCTTCCTGTCTGGAAAGAAATTCCCCCGTTTTAGAAACTTCTTAAACTTTTTATTTAATCTCTCCCCCGTCAAAGCGGGGGAGTTTGTTGAAAAAAGAAAAATTTGCTACAATATAATAAAGGTGCAAGTAATTTAATTAGTAATTAAAGATTAAACATATGACCATTTTATATATTATTTTAGGAATTTTATTTCTAATAGTTTTATGGGCAATTTTCACCTACAACCGTTTAGTTACTCTTCTTAATCGGGCAAAAGAGGCCTGGTCGGACATTGATGTTCAATTAAAAAGAAGATATAATTTAATCCCTAATTTAGTTGAGACAGTTAAGGGTTATGCTGCTCACGAAAGAGAGCTTTTTGAAAAAGTTACCGAAGCAAGAACAAGAGCAATGGGAGCTAAAACAATGGAAGAGCATTCTCAAGCAGAGAATATGCTTTCTTCTACTTTAAAGACCTTGTTTGCTGTAGCCGAGAATTATCCTCAATTAAAGGCCTCAGAGAATTTTTTGGAGCTTCAACGAGAACTTCGCGATACCGAAGATAAAGTTCAAGCAGCCAGAAGATTTTATAACGGCAATGTTAGAGATCTGAATATAAAGATTGAAAGATTTCCTGAAAAAATTATTGCTTCCTCTTTTAAATTCAAAAAGATGGATTTATTTGAAATAGAAGAAGCAGCTGCCCGAGAACCCGTATCTGTTAAGTTTTAATTAGCAATGCCGACACTCTATACTCATGCCGAGTCCAACACTCGTAAGACCTGGTTTTATCTCGCTTGTTTCTTGATTTTAATCATCGCTCTTGGTTGGCTGATTTCTTATTTTCTGGGAAGCTACATTATCTTATGGATAGCTGTAATTTATAGTATTTTGATGAGCTTTTTCAGTTATTGGTATTCTGATAAAATTGTTTTGGCAATGAGCCGGGCGAAACCTATTGAGAAAAAAGATAATCCCGAACTTTACCGGCTCGTTGAGAATCTTTGTATCACCGCAGGCCTTCCCCTTCCTAAAATTTATATTATTAATGAGTCCCAGCCAAATGCTTTTGCTGCCGGCCGCGACCCAAAACACGCAGTAGTAGCAGTAACTCGAGGATTACTTGACCGGCTTGAAAGGGCTGAATTAGAAGGAGTAATTGCTCATGAATTATCCCATATTGGGAATAGAGATGCCTTATTGCAAACTATCGTAGTTATTTTGGTTGGAGTGGTGGTGATAATGACTGATTTTTTCTTTAGGATTAGTTTCTATGGAGGATTTTCTTCCCGGCGTGGTAGTCGAGATGGGGGACAAATAAGATTGATTATGCTTTTAGTTGCTATTGCCTTAGCAGTTTTAGCTCCATTATTTGCCACCCTGATTAGATTGGCAATTTCCCGTAAAAGAGAATTTTTAGCCGATGCTACCGGGGCTCTTTTAACAAGATATCCCGAAGGATTAGCCAGGGCTCTTGAAAAAATTTCTCAAGATCCCCACTCTTTAAAAGTAGCCAATAATTCCACTGCCCATCTTTACTTCGCTTCACCCTTTAGGGGGAAGCAATCTAAAAGCTGGTTGACTAAATTATACAGAACTCATCCGCTGGTAGAAGAAAGAACAAGGGCATTAAGGGGAATGAAGATGTAAAATTTTCAATTTTCAATTTTTATTAAATTTTTATTTATTCAATTTCTAAACGGTTTGAAAATTAAGTCATTGAAAATTTAATAGAAATTAGAAATTATGACTTGTCCTATTTGTAAAAAACCTTTATTGACCGCAATACTTCACAACGTTGAAATTAACTACTGTCCACATTGTCTTGGCCTTTGGTTTGAGGAGGAAGAATTAAGGTGGGCAAAAGATGAAAAAGACAGAAATTTAGGATGGTTGGATGTTGATTTATGGAGAGATAAGAAAAAACTCAAAATTTCTTATGGAATACGGCTTTGTCCCTCTTGCCGAGTTCCGCTTTATGAGGTATATTATGGAGATTCAAAGATAATTGTTGATGTTTGTAACCTTTGCCACGGAGTTTGGTTAGATAGAGCCGAGTTTAAGAAGATAGTTGACTGGCTTAAGAAAAGAGCTGATTATGAGATTTTAAATAATTATGCTAAAAATTTATTTAAGGAACTAAGTGAGATCTTTACCGGTCCCGAAACTTTAAGAGAAGAGATTCTGGACTTTTTAATAATCTTAAAACTTTTAAGATACAAATTTGCTACTAAACATCCAACAATTTCTCAAATAATCTTACAGTTGCCAAAGTAGAAGCCCTCCTTTGCATAAAGCTTCGGAAGGGCAATGGAGGGGTGCTCCGAATGGTAAGGAACACGCTTGGAAAGCGTGCGCCCGTTAGGGCTTGCAGGTTCGATTCCTGTCCCCTCCGCTTAATTAAATAAAAATATGGATTTTCAAAATTTTTTTCAAAATTTAATATCCTGGTCTATTTCTCATGGGATAAAAATAATTGTAATTTTATTTATCGCTTGGCTGTCCACCAGAATTAGCAGGATTTTTGTTTCCAAATTAATAAAAACCCTTATTGAGAAAGCCGAAATAGTAGGAAAGGATGGTAAAGTTCAGAAACAAAGAGGGGAAACGCTTGGTAAGGTTTTTAGCTCTACTCTAAAAATAGTGATTTGGGTAATAGTGATTTTGACGATTCTTCCAGAATTTGGAATTAATCCTACTCCGCTTTTAGCAGGAGCTGGTTTAATTGGTTTGGCTATAGGTATGGGGTCTAAGAACTTGGTTCAGGATTATTTAGCCGGACTTTTTATCTTACTTGAAGATCAATATCGAGTAGGGGAGGAAGTAGATATTGGGGGCAAAAAAGGGAAAGTTATAGATTTGACTTTAAGAAGAACGATTATAAAAGATGAAGAAGAAATAGTTCACTATATTCCCAATGGTCAAATAAAAAGCGCCTCTAATTTTTCAAGAAAATAAAAGAGGCCGAAAATAAGAAACTTTTAGAAAATAAATTTGATTAATAAACCTTTTTCATCTTACGTTTTAGGCAAATTCTTTCTCAAGCAGGTTTAAAGTTTTTTTTATTTCTTTTTTCCTCGCAGCTTTTGCTTCTTTAATTTTTGTATTCTCTTTAAAGGTTTTTAAAGTTTCAAGCATTTCTTCAAAAAACATTAAATCACGAAGGCATATTTCTATTAGAGCTAATTTAAAAAGAACTGCGAGAATTTTTGATTTTCCTTTTTTAAAATATTCATCTTTAAGAATTTTTTGTTCTTTAGGATGATTTTTTCTTTTTAGCCAAAAACCTACAAAATCATATAAAGGATTTCTGAGCTGGATATGCTCCCAATCAATAATTTTTATTTTTCCTTTATAGAAAATCAAGTTTGCTTCAGAAAAATCTCCATGTGTCAGAACCGGCCTTGCTTGATAAAAAACTTTTTTATTCTTTTTTATAAATTTTTTAATTTCCTTCTTTGTTTTAATGCTGGTTTTTATTTTTTTAAAAAAAGAATTAATTTCTTTTTGGTAAAAAAGAAAATTAAAAAAAGGCCTTTCGGGGACAAGTTTAAAAATCTTTTTAGACGAATTAATAGTTTTTATTAATTTTACAATTTTTTTAATTTCTTTTTGAGAAAATTTATTTTTTCTTTCCCTGGATTTGCCAGGCAGGAATTTATATAAAAGATAAAAAAAGTCGGGGTCTAAAGAAAAACTTAAAACCTTTGGAGTAAATTTTGATAAAGGATATTCTGGTTTTTCTTTAAGAGTTTTCAGGAAATTTATTTCGTTAGAGAATCTATTTTTAATATCCTTTTCTTTTCTTAACAAAGATTTAAAAAAAACCTTTTCTCCGTTTTTTGTCTTGCAGAAAGTGTGATAAAATCTAAGCTTTTTTTCTACAAATATTTCAGGCGGTTCTCCTAAAGGAGTAAGGTTTATTTTTTTTAAGGTCTTTTTAATTTTTAAAATAATATCGGGATAAGTGGAGTACATTATTTTAAGGTTTATTTCTTTAGAGTTTTTAAGAATAGCTTTTCATATCTATTTACCATTTTTTGAATTGTAAAATTTTCTTCTACCAATAATCTGCAATCTTTTCTTTTTATCTTTTCAATATCTTTTATAGCTTTAATAAATCCAACTAAATTTACTTCTCCTTTTTCGGTTAAAGGATTAACCACAAATCCTGTTTTTTTATCTTTTACTACCTCGGGGACAGACCCTCTTTTAAAAACAATTACAGGGGTGCCGCAGCTCATTGATTCTATCATTGTTAAGCCGAACGGTTCTTCCCATTGAAGGGGAAACAAAAATCCCTTAGCATTTTTGTAATATTTTTTTAATTCTTCCGGCGTTTTTTCTCCTAAGTATAAAATGCCGTTTTTATTTAACTCTTTTTTTATATATTTTTTAAAAAAAGAAAAGTCACTATATTGCTGAATGGGAGGAATTCTTCCTATTAAAATTAATTTTATTTTTGCTTTTTTTGCAATTTTTATCACTTCGTATATTCCTTTTCGCGGAGACAACTCTCCTACCCATAAGAAATAATTCTTTGGCTTTGGATTAAACGGATAACTGTTGATGTCAATTCCGTTGTAAATATTATCTACATAATTTAAATCAGGGGCGGGTTTTCTTTGGTCAAGCGAGATAGAAACTAATTTCGATTTTAATTTTTTATAAGCCCAGGGCCTATCAGGATTAAAGAAAGGAATATGGAGTGTGTGTATTATAGGAACGTTAATTTGGCCATAAAGAGAAAGAGTGATAGGCCCTAAGTGATCGTGTAAAATATCCAGTTTTAATTCTTTTGTTTTCTTAGCTATAACTGCCATTTGGTACATATAATAAGGCATACAATCTTTGGGTTTCGTTTCCCATAAACCCTTTTTTAAGACAGGAATAACGCGGCAACTTACTTTTGAATTTTCTGTGCCGAAAAGAAAAACTTGATGACCTTTTTTTGTTAATTCTTGGCAGAGAGAGTATATTATTTTTTCCGCTCCCCCGTATTTTTTAGGAGGAACGGGTAAATTTAAAGGTGAGATTTGACCGATTCTTAATTTTTTCATAGTTTTTCTTTATTTTCTTTCATTAGTTTTTTAATAATTTCATATGATTTTTTCTCTCCATCTTCAAATATTAATTTTTGTTTTTTTTGCATTTTTTCCCTGGAAACTGGATTATATAAAAATTCTTCAATTTTTCTGCTGATTTTTTTAATAGGAGTAGTTTTTGAAAACATTTCGCAAACTTTAATTCTTTTGAAAGGACTTACTTCCCAAAAATGAAGTTTTAAAATTGGGCATCCCTTTAAAAGATGAACATTGCAAAAGACCGGGACCTGAACTGAAATTGCCTGGCAGAGAGTTACCATGCCCTGGTGCTGAAAAACAAGGTCCGAGGCGGAGAGAGCAAAAAAATACTCATTGCTTGACAAATTCTTTTTAAGAATAAGCCACTCTTTTTTTACTTTGTCTTGGTCTAAATTATCAATTGCGCCGATATACAATACTTTTATTATTTAGACTTTTTTTATCAATCTCTCTTCAGATTTTATTATATTATTTAAATCAAAATCCCTATGCCCGGCTCCAAAACCGCTGAAGTAAGAAAAAATAAGCTTTTCATTTTTTTGAACCCCATATTTTTTTCTTATTTTTACTACTTTGTTTTGAGAAAGTTTTTTATAGGAAGGGATAAAACCAACCGGAACGATTTTTTTTAGAATTTTTTTTGAGATAATAAAATTTCCTTTTTTTTCTTTTAATCCCATTTCAAAAATTTTCTTTGGAAACAATACCATGTATTTGTCACACCACTTTATAAATTGATAAGCAGGGTATTTTTTATTATTGAATAACCAGTTAGAGTCAAAACCGATAACTAGGGGAGGTTTTTTAAAAGGCGGTTTTTCTAAAAAACTATTAATTCCTCCCCATGTTTTTGAGTTAAAGATTAAAAGAACATCGGGATTTTCTTTTTCTATGATCTTCTTTAGTTTTTTAGGGTTTTCAGTTAGAAATGTCTTAATTTCTTTATCTCCGGATAGAAAATGAAGATTTTTTTTCTGAAGGAGGCAAAATAAAACTTTTTCACCTTTTTTTACGATATATTTTGCCAGGGCCCGGGCTTGGCTGGTTTCTCCGGGTCCTCTAGCTACAAATAAAAATTTAATTTTTCTTTTTTTTGAGAAGCTCATAATAAATTTTTTCGTAATTTTCTACCATTTTTTCCTTAGCGAAGTTTTCTTCAACCCATAATCTGCAATCTTTTCTTTTTATTTGGTTAATTTTTTGAAGAGCGTCTATTATCCCTTTTATGTTTTTCTTTTTATTTTTATCTAAAAAGGGTAAAACAAATCCTGTTTTTTTGTTTTTTACTACTTCGGGAGTGGAACCTAAATCAAAAGTAATCACTGGTGTTCCGCAGGCCTGAGCTTCAGCCATCACAAGTCCGAAAGGTTCATGCCATTCAATTGGATAAAGGAGTGCTTTTGCCCCTCCGTATAATTTAACAAGTTTTTTTTGTGGGACTTCTCCTAAGTATCTGATATTTCTGGATAAGTTAGGTTTAATCTTTTTTCTGAAATATTCTTTTCTTTCCTGGTCAATTTTTCCGGCTAAATATAATTTTATTCTCGCTATTTTTGCTATTTTGATTACGTTTTCTATTCCTTTGTATGGATCGCATCTTCCTACCCAAAGAAAATAATCTTTTGGAACGGGACAAAAACTAAACAGATTTAAGTCAATTCCATTATAAACAACCCAATTGCGTTTAAGTTTTATAGGACAGATTTTTTTTGCCTTCTTAGATATAAAACAAGTATTTGTTTCTTCTTTATAGAGTTTTAATATCTCTAAAGATACCGGTAATTTTTTGGATTCCGCGTATACGGGATTATGAAAAGTGTGAACTACCGGAGTTTTTATAAGATTTTGGAAAAAAAGAGCTCGCAGGCCCACATGAGAATGGATAATATCAAAATCGTCCGCTTTCTTAAAAGCAAAGGAAAGATTTGCTAATTCCCAAAAAGTATCCGACCAAGAAATTTTATCTTTTGCCAAAGCTCTTTTTCTAAGTGAGATTAATTTTGCCGAGGTTTTTGAATCTCCGGAAGCAAAAAGAGTTACTTTGTGCCCTCTTTTTACCAATTCCTCTGTTAGATAGTAAGCTATTCTTTCAATTCCAGCATATTTTTTTGGAGGGAGAGAATACCAAATGGGAGCTATTTGGGCAATTTTTAATTTTTTCATTTCACTAATTTTTTAATTACTTTTTCATAATCTGCGACCATTTTTTCAACAGAAAAATATTTCTCCACTCTTTCTCTGCATTTTTTTCTATCAATTTTATTTATATTTTTAATTGCTTTTGTCATCTCGCTGATATTTTTGACGATAAATCCGGTTTTTTTATTTTCTACAACTTCTCGAACAGCGCCATTAGGGTAGGCAATAACCGGAGTTCCGCAAGCCATCGCTTCTGCCATTACCAAGCCAAAAGGTTCCTGCCATTTTATCGGGAAAAGAAAACCTTTGGCGTATTTTACTAAATCAATTCGTTTTTTGCCCGAAATTTCTCCAACATATTTAATTTGTTTGCCGTCAATTAATGGTTTTATTTCTTTTGAGAAATAGGGCTCCCTTTTCTTGCCACTGGCTAAAATTAATTTAACTTTAGCTCTTTTTGCTGCTAAAATCGCATCTTTGGGATTTTTATGTTTTCCCAAAGCTCCCATATAAAGAAAATAATTTTTCGGCTTCTCGCAGAATTTGAACTCTTTAGTGTTTACTCCGTTATAAACAGTAGCTAAATAATTAATATTTGGAAATCCTTTTCTTTGAGAATTAGAAATAGTGATCACGTTCGGTTTTTTATATGAGGAAAGAACATCAGCTGCTTCTTTGAAAATCGGCAGGTGCAAAATACTTACTATCGGAGTTTTTATAAAAAAGGAAAGAGGCAAGAAAAGATATCCGCCTCTGGCATGATTGAAAATGACGTCAAATTCTCCTTCTCTTTTTATAATTTCTCTCATTACCATTGCCACATAGGCGCTTTCAATTCTTAGAGGACGGGAAGATTCAATATAAACGGTATCTATTTTTCTTTCGGTTATTGTTTTTTTGAAAATTTGGATGAAGTTAGCCGAACCTTTGTATTTACCGGCTCCAAAAAGAGTTACCTTATAGCTTTTTTTGGTAAAGTTCTCTATCATTTCATCGGCAATTCTTTCTGTTCCTCCCTGTCCGGGCGGGGGAACAGTAGTGAAGGGGGGAACTATCACTCCGATTTTTAAATTCTCCTTTTTCATGGTTAATACTTCATTATATCAAAAAGAGCTTCCTTTAGGAAGCTCTTTTTGATTTTCTTAATTTGAATATTCCGAGAAGCTTTAAAGGTTTTTTCTTCTTTTTTTGTTTTGAGTTAAATTTTTTCCCATTCTTCTTTTTATTATCTCCATTTATATAAGCTTTTTTGTAAATTCTTAGGTATCTTTGGGTGGTTTTTTTCCAGGTGAATTTTTTTTCAACAGTTTCTCTCGCCGTTTCTCCCATTTTTTTTCTTAATTCATCGTTTTCTAATAATTTATTGCAGGCCTCGGCTATTTGGCGGCTGCTTTTTGGTCTAATTAAAAATCCATTTACTCCATTTTTTACAGCTAATGGTATTCCTCCTTTTCTGGTAGCAATTACCGGGGTATTGGCAGCCATTGCTTCTAAAATCACCAGTCCTAAGGGCTCATCCCAAACTGAAGGAGCTATAAAAACATCGGCTCGGTAATAAAATTCTTCTAACTCTTCTTTTTTTTCATCTCCCATATAACCAAGAAAATGGACATTCTTTAATTTTGATTTATATATTAAATCTTCTAATTTTTTCTTTTCAGGACCGTCTCCGATTATATAAATATCTCCTTTTATGTCTTTGGATGCTTTTATCAGATAGTAAACTCCTTTTTGAGGAGTGAGTTTCCCGGAGAAGAGAACTACTTTTTTATCTCCCAATTCGTATTTTTTGTTAATGATTTTTATTTCCTTCTGGGGAGGAAAATTTTCAAGGTAAATACCGCCGGGAATGATTCTTGTTTTATGTAAAAATTCTTTACCAAAAATGTTTAATAACCAGCTTTTTGTATCGCCGCTTACTGCTATAATTTTTTTTGCTTTTCGTAAAGCATCTTGAGAGGGGGGAACATAAGATTTATTTTCTGAAGCGGCTAAAACTCCTGTTCCGTGAGAAGTAACGATAAAATTTATCCCGTATAATGCTTTTATAAAGTTTGCTACCCATGAAAGTAAAGAAATATGCTGAACATGGATAAGGTCGGGCTTAAAATCATCTACTGCTCTCACTACGCTTCTTAGAAAATAATTAAAAACTTGAGATATTTCTTTAGGAGTAAGGTCTTTGTAAAGTTTACATACCGGCCAGTCTGGATGGCCGGTGAAAGCGACCGGAAAAGGCAGTTCTAAGGGATAAATTTTTACTCCAGCACGTTTTTCTTTACTTTCCGGGCAAACGATAGCTGTTTTTATATTTTTGGATTTATTAATTTCTAAAGCCAGCTCTCTGGTATAAGTTCCGGAGCCGCTTCCCCATAAAGGAAAACACTGAAGAAACAAAACCTTATTTACTTTTAGTATTTTAGGCATAATTAGGTCTCTATGTTTTAAAATCCCGTTTTAGCGGGATTTCTACCTTTTTCTTGATTTAATACTTTAATTTTAGTCCTGATAACATCCTATGTCAAGCCCTCACACCATAACAAGGACTGGCTATGCCATTTTTGCCCCGCCAAAGGCGGGGCTTGTCCTTGTTTGGTTGTGAGGGCAAGCCCCGTAGAGAAAATTTGACTACCTCCGGTATTGGGTTTTCTTTAAGAAAACTCTGTTAAATTTCTTCTACGGGGCAAGTGTAAGTGTTGAAAAACTGCTGAAATTTAAAGTTGCTCTTTTCGGGAATTTATAGTATGATAATCTTATAATTTATGTTAAGTTCTCCAATTGATGAAATCAAGAACAGATTGGATATAGTGGAAGTTATCCGGGGCTATATTAGGATCCACAAAGCCGGAGCAAATTATCGAGCTCTTTGCCCTTTTCATAACGAGAAAAAGCCCTCTTTTTTTATTTCTCCGGCTCGCCAAATCTGGCATTGTTTTGGGTCCTGTTCCGAAGGTGGTGATATTTTTAAGTTCGTTATGAAAATTGAAGGGGTAGAATTTGGTGATGCTTTACGGATTTTAGCTCAGAAAGCTGGAGTAGAATTAAAAAAACAAGACCCGAAATTAAGGACAGAGAGACAGCGACTTTATGAAATTTCTGATTTAGCCTGCCGTTTTTTTGGGAAACAACTTGAAGAAAGTTCAGCCGGAAAGGAGGCAAAAAAGTATCTTTTGGACAGGGGGCTCAAAGAAGAAAGTATAAAGAAATGGTATTTAGGTTATGCTCCTGATATTTGGCAGAGTCTCTCCGATTTTTTAGTTGGCAGAGGCTATAAAAGAGAAGAGATAGAAAAAGCAGGTTTGGCTTTAAAATCTGAAAAGACCAATAATTATTATGATAGGTTTCGTGGAAGAATTATTTTTCCTATTTTTGATTTAAGTTCCCATGCAATCGGATTTGGGGGAAGGGTTTTTAAGCAAATTCATAGACCTGACGGTCAAGAAGAAGCAAAATACATTAATACTCCTAACACCCCTCTTTATGACAAAAGCCGGATTTTATACGGTTTGAATAAAGCGGGGATAGAGGCGAGGAAGAAAGATGCCTGTATTTTAGTGGAAGGTTATGTTGATGTGATAATGGCAAATCAGGCAGGATTTGAAAATATAGTAGCTACTTCCGGCACCGCTCTCACTCCTTATCAATTAAAAATTCTTAAACGTTACTCAGATAATCTTCTAACTGCTTTTGATATGGATGTTGCCGGCAACTCGGCAACAAAGAGAGGGATAGATTTAGCTCAAGCTCAGGGTTTTAGCATTAAAGTAGTTACTATGCCTGAAGGGACAGACCCGGCAGATATTATTTCCAAAAATCCCGAAGATTGGCAGAACTTAGTTGAGAAAGCAAGATCAATACACAATTTTTATTTTGAAAATACTCTCTCTAAGTTTGATAAAAACACTCTGGAAGGGAAAAAAGAAATCTCAAAAATTTTATTGCCGGTAATTAAAAAAATTCCAAATAAAATAGAGCAGAACGTTTGGATTCAAGGTTTGGCTGAGACATTAGGAGTAAGAGAAGAAGATGTATTAGAGGAACTTCGGAAAACAAAGATTGAACAGATAGAGATGGGGGCAGGAGAGTTTGTTGAAAAAGCAACTTCTTCACCCCGGAAAACAAGAAAGGAGCTTTTAGAAGAGAGGTTAACTGTTTTAATCGTTAAACTTCCCCAAAACCTTAATTTAGTTGAAGAAAAAGATTTTGAACTTTTTTCTCCCCAAACAATAAAAATTATTAATTGCTTGAGGGAAAATAAGCAGAACGAGCAGATAGATTATCTTTCTTTGAAGGCAGAGGTTGAACAAGCTGATGTTGATCCAGAAGAAGAGTTTAAAGATTGTTTTAAAGAACTTAAAACATTAGTTATTAGAGAGAGATTAGATAATATTTCAAAAGAGATTAAAAAAGCGGAACAAGAAAAGAATTCTGAAAAAGTTCAAGAACTAATTCAACAATTTAACCAATGCTCTAAGTCGCGAAGCGACTTGGAGATTTCTGAAGCATGATAAAGAAAAAAGGGGCTAAAAATGCTCTAAAAAAGAAAAAACCAGTAAAAAAAAGAAAGGCAGTAAATCCCGTTAGAGGTTACAAAGGCAAAGTGAAAGCACAAAACAAAAGAACTTCTAATGGGGTAAAAAGAACGAAAAAAGTTGCAAAAAAGAGAGAGATAAGCTGGAAAAAGCAGATTTTCGCTCCCGAAAAACTCCAAGACCTGTTTAATAAAGGAAAGCAGCGGGGTTTTGTTACTACCTCAGAAATTCTATATTTTTTCCCCAAAATAGAAAAAGATATCAATGGCTTGGAAAACCTCTACGGAAAGTTAGAAGAAAAAGGGATAGAAATTAAAGAGCCAAAGGAATTTTTAGAAACCGAAAAAAAATCCAAAAAACCAGGAAAAGCGCCAAAAGTAAGGGAAATAAAAATAGACCCGATCCAACTTTATCTGAAAGAAATTGGCAAAGTATCATTTTTGACTGCCGATGAGGAGAAAGAATTATCAAAAAGAATTGAGAAAGGAGATAAAGAGGCAATGAATAAATTGATGAAAGCCAATTTAAGATTGGTAGTTTCTATTGCTAAAAGATATATTGGTAAATCTCCAAATCTTACCTTGCTTGACTTAGTTCAAGAAGGCAATATTGGCTTGAGAAGGGCAACGGAAAAATTTGATTGGAGAAGGGGCTATAAATTTTCAACTTACGCCACTTGGTGGATACGACAGGCAGTTACCAGATCTTTAGCTGACCAGGCAAGAACAATAAGAATACCTGTCCATATGGTTGAGACCATTTCAAAATATACTAAAGTTAGACGTCGTCTCTTGCAGGATTTGGGGAGGGAACCATTGCCGGAAGATATTGCCGCTGAAATGGGCATTGATGTTAATAAGGTCCATCATATCAGGAGAATTTCTCAGGAAACCATCTCTTTGGAAACTCCGGTGGGGAGGGATGAAGAGGATAGCGTTTTATCCGAGTTCATTGAAGATGAAAAAACGATTTCACCTTCTATCCATGCAGCCAGAACTTTGCTTCAGGAAAGATTAAAAGAAATTTTGGTTGATTTGACTCCTCGGGAACAAAAAATATTATCAATGAGATTTGGGCTAAAGAACGGGATTACCCACACTTTAGAGGAAGTAGGCCAGGAATTCGGTGTAACCCGAGAAAGGATCCGTCAAATTGAAGCTAAATCCCTTGAAAGAATCCGCGGGCACGAAAAACTCAAAAAACTCAAGGGCTATTGATTTTCCTCCAAAAATTTAGTAAAATTAATATTACATTCCGCGGTAGCTCAATGGTAGAGCGTCTCCCTGTTAAGGAGTTTGTTGTAGGTTCGAGTCCTACCCGCGGAGC
>CAYPVI010000019.1:0-13506 GCA_964414135.1 uncultured Candidatus Saccharibacteria bacterium
AATGATATAATTATGAAGTTCACACATCTACATGTCCACTCGCACTATTCGCTCCTAGATGGTTTGGCTAAAATAGATGAACTTTTGGATTATGTTAAAGAATTAGGAATGGATTCTGTGGCTTTGACTGACCATGGAGTTTTGTATGGAGCAGTAGAATTCTATAAAAAAGCGAAAGAAAGAGGAATTAAACCGATTATTGGCTGTGAAATATATACTGCTTTTGAAAGAATGGATCAGAAAAGACCAAATGTAGATGATAAAAAATACCATCTGATCTTGTTGGCCAAAAACGAACAAGGTTATAAAAACTTGGTTCAACTTGTTACTAAAGCCCACTTAGAGGGCTTTTATTATAAGCCCAGAGTGGATGATAAGCTCTTAGCAAAACATTCAGAAGGATTAATCGCTCTAACCGGCTGTCTGGCTGGAAAAATTCCCCGATTAATTCAGTCAAAGAATTTTGAACAAGCTGAAGATCTAGCAAAGAAATACCAAGAAATCTTTGGCAAAGATAATTTTTATTTAGAAATACAACATCATCCAAATATTCCAGAGCAAAAAACCACTAATAATGAATTAATTAATATTTCCAAAAAATACGGTATTCCTTTAGTAGCAACTAACGATACTCATTATCTAAAACCAGAAGATGCTGAAGCTCAAGATATTTTAATGTTAATAAACACCGGCGCTAATCTCAACGACCCGGAACGAATGACTATCAAATCAGACGATTTCTCTTTAAGAAGCCCTAAAGAAATGGAGCAAGCGTTTAAGCATGTTCCTGAAGCTATTGAAAATACTCAGAAAATTGCTGATGCTTGTAATCTTGAGCTTGAGCTTGGAAAAACAAAGTTGCCTTATTTTGAGGTGCCAAACAGCAAAACGCCCGATGAATATCTGGAAAAACTCTGCGAACAAGGATTAAAAAGATGCTTTAAAGATAACCTAAACAAAAAAATTACAGATAGATTGAGCTATGAACTTTCAGTTATTAAACAAACTGGTTTTGCCTCTTATTTTTTAATTGTTCAGGATTTTGTTAATTGGGCTAAAAGCCAAAGAATCATCGTTGGTCCAGGTAGAGGTTCGGCGCCCGGCTCTTTAGTTTCTTTTTTACTGAATATCACCAGCGTTGACCCTATCAAAAACGATCTTTTGTTTGAACGTTTTCTTAATCCAGAAAGAATCTCAATGCCTGATATTGATCTTGATTTTACTGACAGAAGAAGGGACGAAGTAATTAATTATATTGCCCAAAAATATGGCCGAGATAAAGTGGCTCAAATTATCACTTTTGGAACAATGGCTGCCCGGGCAGCAATCAGAGATGTTGGCCGGGCACTAAATTACGCTTATAGTTATTGCGATCAAATTGCTAAAATGATTCCTTTTGGCTTTAATTTAAATGAAACATTAAAAAAAGTTGATGAATTCAAAAATATTTATCAAACTGACGAACAGGCTAAAAAATTAATTGATTTAGCCAAGAAACTTGAGGGAGTAGCTCGCCACGCTTCAACTCATGCCTGCGGAATAGTAATATCAAACGAACCTCTTTCAAATCTAATTCCTCTTCAACATCCTACCCAAGACAACCAGAACGTTATCACCCAATACGAAATGCATGCTATTGAAGATTTAGGCCTTTTAAAAATGGACCTTCTCGGCCTAAAAAATTTAACTATAATTGAAGACACCTTATCCAGAATATATGTTCTTAGGGGAGGAAAAAAAATTGATATTGAAAATATTCCCTTAGATGATAAAGAAACATTTAAACTTTTCCAAAAAGCTAATACTACCGGTGTATTTCAATTGGAAAGCGATGGACTTAAAAGATACCTTCGCCAATTAAAACCAACCGAATTTGAAGATATTGTTGCCATGACTGCTCTTTACCGACCCGGTCCAATCCAATTTATCCCAGATTATATTGACAGAAAACATAAAAGGAAAAAAATAGAATACTTGCATCCAAAACTAAAACCAATCTTAGAAAAGACCCAGGGTATTTGTATTTATCAAGAACAATTAATGCGGATTGCTCGAGATCTAGCTGGTTTCACTTTAGGCGAAGCCGATGTTCTAAGAAAAGCAGTAGGGAAAAAGATTCATAGTTTACTTAATCAACAAGAAGAAAAATTTATTAAATGCGTGACAGACAACAAGATTGACAAAAAAGTAGCAATAAAATTATGGCAGTGGGTTCTTCCTTTTGCCCAATATGGATTTAATAAAAGTCATTCAGCCGCTTATGCTACTATTGCTTATCAAACAGCTTATCTAAAAGCTAACTTCCCGGTTGAATTTATGGCTGCCGTACTCACTTCCGAAAAAACAGATGTTGAAAGAATTGCTGTTTTAATTGAAGAATCTAAAAAAATGGGAATTGAGGTTTTGTCTCCAAACATTAATGAGAGTTTAAAAAACTTTACTGTAGTGCCTAAGGAAAATAAGATTCGTTTCGGACTTCTGGCTATCAAAAATGTCGGTGAGAATATAATAGACGTAATTGTTAAAGAAATAAAAAATAATGGTCCTTTTAAAAATATTGAAGATTTTATTCAAAGAGTTAATTCAAAAGATTTAAATAAAAAATCTTTTGAAAGCTTAATTAAAGCTGGCGCCTTTGACAAATTTGCCGAAAGGAGCCAATTATTGCATAATTTAGAAAGGTTACTGGAATGGTCAAAAGAAACCCAAAAAGCGAGAATAAGCAATCAAAAAGGTCTCTTTGATGGAATTAATTTAAATAACCGTCTAACTTTAGTTCCTGCTGCCCCAGCAACAAATTTTGAAAAATTAAGTTGGGAAAAAGAACTTTTGGGCCTTTATGTAAGTTCTCATCCTCTGGAAGACCTCAGGGGAATTTTAGAGAAAAAAACTTTTGCTTTGGTAAAAATAAAAAACGCCTGGATAAACCAAAAAATCAGGGTAGGAGGAATCATCTCGGGAATTAAAAAAATTATTACCAGAAACGGAAAACCAATGCTTTTTGTAAAATTAGAGGACTTAACCGATAAAGCTGAGGTTGTTGTTTTTCCGGGATTAATTGAAAGAAACCCTACTGTTTTTCAAGAAAATAAAATTGTTTTTATTAAAGGAAGGGTTGACAATCGGGACAATGTCCCCAAAGTAATAGCCGAAGAAGTTGAAGAAATAATAATCCAAAATTAATAAAATCCTATATTGTGCAAAACCGAGTTTTGTACATCTCGCACGTTTCACCAAAAGGGGTTTTTATTATAGTGAAAATAATAATCAATTCTATTCTTCTTGGAATTAAGAAATGTGCAAAACCGAGTTTTGTACATCTTTACGAGTTTTGTACATCTTTAGCTCCACTATTCTCAACAAATAATTTATATTTTTCAACACTTAAAAACTGATTTTTAATTATATCTGTTTTCAATAGTTCTTCCCAACGATTTTCTCCTAGATAATCCCTGAAACTTGAATAAGAGAAAATGTGTTCTTTTCCTTTCCAATTTTTCACCTCTCTTATGTTACGATGAATATAGGCGGAAAGATAAAGAATTTGAGGATCATCCTTAATATGAACTACCCTAAATGGTCCTTGAAAAAGGTGGCCAGATGCTTCATTTTTAGCATTGAAATACTTAGTATAACCACCTAATACTTTCTTCATATAATTAGAAATACCTCCTTCGCTTAGCTCATAAACAATTAAATGAAAATGATTTGGCATAAGAGTAAAAGCGACTAACTCAACATAACGATTCTCTATTATTTCTTTTATTGTATTTTCTGGCACATTAAATATTTTATTTTGGGAAAAATAATTTACTTGACGAGAGATATTACGTAAATTTACTGAAGATTGAAAATAAAGAATTGAAAATAATAGTCTAATCCAATCTCTTTCGTCTTTAAAAATACATTGTCTATTATTTCCTCTATTAAGTACGTGATAATATTCGCCTTGAATAATTTTTTCCTTCCTCATGTTTCTATCATATCATGCCTATAAATAAATTAAGTGTGCAAAACTCGGTTTTGCACGTCTGTATTGCTCATTTTTAGAAATTGTATATAATAAAAGAATGGAAAATAAGTATATGATAATAGAAAAAATACGGCATTCTTTAGCTCATATTTTAGCGGCCGCTGTTCAAGAGCTCTTTCCAAGAGTGAAATTTGGCATAGGGTCTGCTATTGAAAATGGCTTTTATTATGATTTTGATAATCTGAAAATTTCAGATAAAGATTTACCAAAAATTGAAGAAAAGATGAAAGAATTAATTAAAAAAGATATTAAATCAACCCTTCAGCTTCGTTCAGAGCAAGCCAAAGAAATAATTAATAGTTTTAAATTAACAAAAATTGCTGGGGCTTATTGGAAAGGAAATGAAAAGAATAAAATGCTTACTAGAATCTATGGCATTGCTTTCTCCAATAAAAAAGAACTCGGCTCTTTTATTAAGATTCAAGAACAAGCAGAAAAAAGAGATCATCGGATTTTAGGCAAAAAATTAGAATTATTCCTCATTGATGAAGAAGTAGGAGTTGGCTTGCCAATTTGGCTTCCTAAAGGAGCTGTACTTCGTCATATTATTGAAAATTATCTATATGGGGAATTAACCAAGCAGGGTTATAAATGGCTGTACACTCCTCATATTGGAAATCTTAATTTATGGAAAAAATCTGGTCATTGGAATTTTTATCGGGAAAATATCTACTCTCCCATTAAAATTGACGAAGAACAATATCTACTAAAGCCGATGAATTGCCCTTTCCATATTAAGGCCTATCAATTAAAAATCAGAAGCTATAAGGATTTGCCCTTAAAATTCGCCGAACTGGGAACTGTTTATAGGTATGAAAAATCAGGGGTTTTACATGGCTTAACCAGAGTTCGGGGATTTACCCAAGATGACGCCCACATTTTTTGCACGCCGGACCAAATTACAAAAGAACTAACTTCTCTCTTAAAATACGGCATTAAAATTCTAAAAACTTTTGGTTTTAAAGATTATGAAATTTGTTTATCTACTCGTCCTAAAAAATTCATGGGAACTTTAAAAATGTGGCAGAAGACTATTAATTCTTTAAAATATGCTCTTGAAAAATTGAAGTTAAAATATCAGCTTGACTCCGAAGGAGGAGTTTTTTATGGTCCTAAAATTGATATTAAAATAAAGGATTCTTTGGGAAGACCCTGGCAATGCAGCACTTTCCAGATTGATTTTAATCTACCGAAGGCCTTTAATGTTTTTTATATTGATAAAAACGGTAAAAAGAAAGAGCCAATTATGATTCATCGGGCTTTATTGGGTTCTTTGGAAAGATTCATTGGCGTTTTACTTGAACACTACGCTGGAGCTCTACCTTTGTGGCTTTCCCCTATTCAGATCTGGGTTATTCCAATTGGCGCCCACCACAAAAAATACGCTGAAGAAACTGTTAAAAAAATCAACGAGTCCGGGTCTCGTTGTAAACTAAAGGATGAGAATGAAACCATTTCAAAGAAAATCCGCGAAGGGGAAATTCAAAAAATCCCTTATATGTTAGTTATCGGCGACAAAGAAATAGAAAAGAAATCTGTCAGAGCAAGAGAAAGAAAAAAAGGTGATATCGGGATGATAAAATTAGATAAATTTATTGAAAAAGTTAAAATAGAAACAGAAAATAAAAAATTGTAACGAACCTTATGCCGGAATTATCTCAATCTACCCAAAAGTTAATTTCTAGATATCAAAACTGGCATCAATCCCTTCAGCCCAAAGAAGGAGTGCCAACTATTCATGTAGATGAAGTTGCCTCAAAGGTAGCTGCTTTTTACGAGAAAATAAGAGGAATTATTGATTGGAAAGAAGAACATCTCTTGAAAAGAAAAGCAACTGAAAGGATTTTAAAAAGACGGATTTTTTCTCAATTAGACCTGGCTAATGGAAACTTTTCTGGAAATTTAATTGCCGAATCTTTGGTTTTGGAGTTAATTCGGGGCGGCCACTTTTCAAATGATAAAATTGAAGAATCAAAAACCAAGGAGGTTCAAAAAGCAATTGATAAATATATTTTTATTCTAAATCACAGCCCCTCCGGTCCCAAAAAATCAAAACTTCAACTTTATAACTGGCTTTTAGAAATTGCTTCCTGTGAAATAGAAGAAATTCTTAGCCCTTCTTTGAGGGAAAGAGCTCTAATGAATTACATGTTTGAATTAATGAAAGAGAGAATTAAATTGAATGAAGGGGTTTTTAAGATAAAAGGAATAAACGAGAAAGAAAAAAATATTCAAATTTATATTGCTGTCCAAAGGACTCTTTTTAAATTAGACGCTCCGATAATTAGTTATGAACTTTTAAAATACCGGCACCCAGAATGGATAAACTTTTCTGAAAATCAAATTAACGAATTAGCTAAAAATGTTTATTCAATTAGAAAAAGCGTAGAAAAATATTTAAATCATCCTTTGGCAGATAAATTCTATCAAATCTGCGAAAAATATGATATTCCCTATCTGCTTTTAGGAGACGTTCTTTCCAAAGAGCCAATGGGAATTAAAGAAAAAGTATCAAAACCAGAAGTTTTAGAAACTTTAATCAGAGGAGCTTATAATAAAAGGGTTAAAACTTTAAAATCGCGACTTGCCAGGGCAGCTTTCTACGCCACCTTATCTATTTTCCTGACCAATATTATCTCACTTCTAGCTATTGAAATCCCAGCCACTAAAATTCTTACCGGCCGATTTAATTTTTTAGCTGTCGGGGTAGATATTTTAGGTCCTACTTTTTTAATGTTTCTCTTGGTTGTAACTATTAAACCTCCAAAAAAAGAAAATCAAGAACAGGTAGTAATGGAAGTTATGAAAATTGTCTATAAAAGAAAAAAAATGGATGTTTACGAAGTAAAAACTTTTCCCAAAAGAAGCATTATTTTAAGCGCGGTAGTAAATCTTTTCTATCTTTTAGGTTTCTGTCTTATTCTTGCTTTAATAACCTGGGGACTCTATCAAGTGAACTTCCCTCCCCTTTCTTACGTAATCTTTGTTGTCTTTCTCTCTTTGATTGCTTTTGCTGGAGCAAAAATCAGACAAAGAGCTAAAGAATTACAGGTAATTGAAGAGAAAGAATCATTTTTCCATTTCATTGTTGACCCTTTTGCTGTGCCTGTTATTCAGTTAGGAAAATGGCTAACAGTTAAATGGAAAAGATATAATGTTATAGCAGCCATATTTTCTGCCCTAATAGATATGCCCTTTTTGGTCTTTGTGGAGTTCTTAGAGCAATGGAGATATTTTTTAAAAGAGAAGAAAGAAAAAATTCATTAACCCTGCGAATTACAAGTTTTTACGAACTTACGAATTTGTAAGTTCGTATAGGAATTGTTATTCGTTGATTATTTCTATGTGTCGTACAATAAAATTTATTTTAATTCCTACAATTTGCTTGGGATTAATTATGGGTCTAACCGCTCTTGCCCAAGAAACTACTGTTGAAGAAGAGATAAAACTTGATGAAGAGGTTGAGCCAGGAGACCTGGAAATAAAAGAGCCGAAACTTCTATCAGATAATCCTTTTTACTTTCTAAAAGAATGGGAGAGAGGAATTATGTCTTTCTTTGCTTTCGGCAGAATCAAAAAATTAGAATTAGAGCAAAAATTCGCTAATGAAAAATTAATGGAGTTGAAAGCATTAGTTGAGAAAAATGGAGACCCAAAAATATTAGAAAAAGCAATAGAAAAATACGAAAGAGCATTAGAAAAAATTCGGACTCGTGCTCAAAATATTAAACAGAAAGCGGAAGAAAATAAAGAAGTAGAAGAATTTTTTAATAAATTTGCCAGGCATCAACTCTTACATCAAAGAGTTATTCAAAAATTAGAAAATCAAGTTCCTTCGGAGGTTTTTGAAAAAATAGAAGCAGCAAGAAAAAAGCACTTAGAGAACTTCGGCGAAGTAATGACAATACTTGAAGACAGAACAGAAAAAATCAAAGAAAACTTAGAAGAAAATATGAATGAGATGAAAGGAAGCAAATACAAAAACTTTAAGAATTTAGAAATTCTAATAGGATTAGAAGAAAAAATTCCGGAGCAAGCAAAAGAGGCAATCAGAAAAGCCCAAGAAAATGCTTTCGAAAGATTACAAGATGACTTAGAAAAAATGTCTCTTGAAGATCAGGAAGAATTTAAAGAATATATAGATAAAATTTCCGGTGACAAGGAAAAACAGCTTGAAATCTTAGAAAATCTACGACTTGAAACAAGAGAACAAATTCAGCTCAGGGAAAAAATAAATGAAATGAGAGAAGGTATTATAGAAAGAGTCCAACAAAAAAACCAAGAAAGAGCAATGGTCTGCCCTGAAATAAACAGGCCTGCTCCTGATTTTTGCTCTGAAGGAAGGATTATCATTGAAAAAGATGAAAATGGCTGTGTGGTATTTTTTAAGTGTATTATTCCGGCGGAAATCGAAATTCCAACAACTCCTTCAACTGAGCTTAAACCTTTCTGTATAAATCTCTGGGATCCAGTTTGTGGAACCAACGGAAAAACTTACTCAAATAACTGTTATGCCAAAATATCTAATGTAGAAATTGCCTATAAAGGAGAATGCCAAGAAAAAGAATGTGAAACCGATGCTGACTGTCCCCAACTAAGGTGCGGTCCCGCAGAAACAATTAGCGCAAGATGTATGGGAGTTAAAACTAAATGTGTGAAAGGCAAATGCCAAATAGTTGAAGAGTAACCCGAATCTTGAAGCACAGAAAAACAGCCCTTAAGGGCTGTTTTTATTGATAAATTAAAATATAAAGTATATAATAAAAATAGCTGTTTTGACAATAAAATACGGGCAGAAAATAATTTTTTTAAAGGGGAAATAAAATGATTGAACTCAACATTGAGACAGTAAAAAAGATAGTAACAATTGAATTAAGGAAACTCGACTGGTCAATTGAACTCCGTGCCGATGAGAACCGGCCTGATCCTTATCCTGATCCACGCTTTAATGTTGGTGAAAGTAGTAGACAGGATCATCGAATTCTTATAAATCCTCTCCGAAGCGCTTTCATTTTTTCTCAGATTCTGGGAAAAATAATTGGTGAAAGTTTTTATCTTGTGAGAGACGACAAAAATTACGAGATTTATGTCCGGGAAAGTTTTGTGGACAAGTATAAGAAAAAAGCAAGTAAAGAATTATGAGAATCAATATTAATATTCTGCTCAAACTTAATTTTAGGCCCCGGTTTTCTGGGGCTTTTTTCTGGGGTTGAAAAAAGGAAGGATTTAAATTAAAATATGAATATATATTCTTAAATTAGGGGTTATGAAATACCACTTAATTACTTTTGGATGCCAAATGAATAAAAGCGATTCTGAAAGAATTGCAAATGTCTTAGAAAGCAAAAAATATGAGCCGGCTTCAAAAATTGATGAAGCTGATTTGATAGTGGTTAATATGTGTTCTGTTAGACAATCAGCAGTTGATAGAGTTTATGGATTACTTCCGAAAATAAAAAACCTACCTGTCGGCAGGCGGACTATTCTAACTGGATGTATATTAAAAAAAGACAGAAGAAAACTTTCTAAAGAGTTTGATGAAGTTGTGGAGATTAAAAATTTGATTAAAGATATCAAACCAAAATACTCAAATAAGTTTTCTGCCTTAGTTCCTATAATGCGTGGGTGCAATAATTTTTGCGCTTATTGCGTTGTCCCTTATACCCGGGGCAAAGAAGTATCACGACCAGCAGAGGAAATTATTTGTGAAATAAAAAAATTAATCAAACAAGGATGTAAAGAAATTTGGTTATTAGGTCAGAACGTCAATTCATACTCAGATATCTCTTTCCTTCAACTTCTCAGAAAAATTAATGATATTCCAGGAAAGTTCTGGATTAGGTTTACTTCTTCTCACCCAAAAGATTTTTCTGAAGAATTAATTAAAACAATGAAAGATTGTAAAAAAGTCACTCCTTATCTTAATCTTCCTGTTCAGACAGGTGACGATGAAATTTTAAAAAAAATGAACCGTCCATATAGTACTACCCGATATAAAAACATTATAAAAAAAGTTAGAAAGGAAATTCCTAATATTTGTCTATCTACCGATGTAATCGTTGGATTCCCCGGCGAAACAAAAAAGCAATTTGAAAATACAGTTAAACTATTCAGAAAAATTAAATATGATATGGCTTATATAAATAAATATTCTCTAAGAGCAGGAACAGCAGCTGCCAAATTAAAAGATAATGTTCCGGCAAAAGAGAAAAAAAGAAGAGAAAAAACTTTAAATGAAATTCTTAAACAAACTGCTCTTGCAAACAATAAAAAATATACTGGTAAAACTATTGAAGTTCTACCAACTAACTACAAAGACAAATTCCTATTTGGTAAATCATTTCATTATAAAACTGTAAAATTTAAAGGACAAAAAAATCTAATTGGAAAATTTGCTAAAATCAAAATCACTGACGCTCTGACATGGGGCTTAAAAGGAAAATTATGTTAAACAAATTAATCGTTATTATTGGACCAACAGCTTCGGGGAAAACTGATTTGTCGATTAAGCTTGCTAAAAAGTTTAATGGCGAGGTTGTTTCCGCTGACTCAAGACAAGTTTATAAAGGAATGGATATTGGGACAGGCAAGGTAACAAAAAAAGAAATGAAAGGTATCCCCCACTATCTTTTAGATGTTGTCCCGCCTGGGCGGGAAAGATTTACCGTTGTCCAGTATCAAAAACTGGCATTGAAAGCAATAAAAAAAATCCATAAAAAAAGCTTGCCCTCACACCCCGCTAAGCGGGGTAGTAATGGGAAAATTCCTTTTTTGGTAGGAGGGACTGGTTTTTATATCCAGGCAGTAGTTGATGGAATTGTTATCCCAGAAGTAAAGCCGGATTGGAAATTGAGAAAAAAGCTTGAGAAAAAAAATATCCAAGAACTTTTTAAAATGCTAAAAAAGCTTGATGCGCGCAGAGCTAAAACTATTGAAAGTAAAAACAAAAGAAGATTAATAAGAGCTCTTGAGATTATTATTAAAACTAAAAAGCCGGTTCCTTTATTAAAAAAGAAACTGTCTCAATTTGAGCTTTTAATAATAGGTATCAAAAAAAGCCCCGATGAGCTTAGAGAACTAATAAGAAAAAGATTATTAAAAAGGTTAAAGATCGGGATGATAGCTGAAATTAAAAAATTGAAAAAATCAGGGCTTTCCTGGAAACGTTTGGAAGAATTTGGCTTGGAGTATAAATATATTGCTCAATATCTTCAGAAAAAAATAACTTACGATGAAATGGCGGAAAAAATTCAAAAAGAAAGCGAGCATTATGCCAAGCGCCAAATGACCTGGTTCAAGCGTGATAAAAGAATTAAATGGATTAGGAATTACAGCGAAGCAAAAAAAATTGCAAAAAAATTTATTTTATGTTAAACTAACACATAGTTCATTTTTAACCGTTTATTAAGTTTGAAATATTTAAATTGAAAGGATAAAAAAATGCTTGGAGATGAAACGGTAAAGGCAAAAAAAATAAGTGAGATAACGATGGAAAAGCATTTATTGCCTATAATAAAATTGATAGATCCAGAAATAAACTGTTCTCAAGATATTGAAAAAATCTGTAAAGAAGTAGCTGAGAAACTTATTTTAGCGAGAAACTGTATCAATTCAGTTGCACAAAATGATCTGAAACTTAATGTTGGTCCAAAAGCAAGCCAGCATTTGTCTGGAGCTATTGACTCAATGGTTGTACAGCTAGCTATGGGTTAGAATAGGCAAAGAAATAAAGACCGAATTATTCGGTCTTTTTTATATTAATTTCTTTAAAAATTGTTGAACAGTGTCTGGTTCGGCTCGACCTCGGGTTCTTGCCATTACCTGCCCTATTAAAAACTGGAGGGCATTTTCTTTTCCTTTTTTATAATCTTCAACTGGTTTTGGGTTTTTTGAAATCACATCTTTTATAATTTTCTCAATCTCTCCTATATCAGTTAATTGAGTTAATCCTTTTTCTTCAATAATATGGGAAGGATCAGCCCCGGTCCCAAACATTTCTTTTAAAACCGTCTTGGCAATTTTACTTGAAATTCTACTTTTATAAATCAAAGTAAGAAATTCAGCAAAATTCTCTGGAGTAATTAAGAAATCTTCTCCCAAAACTGAAGCGCTTTTAAGGAGTCCTTGTAAATCTGTAATAATGTAATTTACAGCTAACTTAGTTAATTTCAAAAATTCATCCTTTCCAACCTTCTTTTTTTCCTCTATCTCTTTAACCCAATTTCTTAACTCAGACATCACTTTTTCAAAATATTCTCCGAGATCTTTATAAAAAGTAAAAATCTCAATGGATTTCTCGTCTAAATTATATTCCTGAGCCAATCTTTTTCTCCTCTGTTGAGGAAGTTCAGGAATCTCTGCTTTAATCTCCTGAATAAACTTTTTATCTAAATGAAGGGTTGGTAAATCCGGCTCTGGGAAATATCTATAATCATGAGCTTGTTCTTTTTCTCTTTGGCTTACTGTTATTCCTTTTGTCTCATTCCAACCACGGGTTTCCTGGACAACTTTTTTTCCTTTATCTAAAACTTCTGTTTGTCTTTCAATTTCATAATCAATTGCTCGCTCTACCGCTCGGAAAGAGTTTAGGTTCTTTATTTCCACTTTAGTTCCTAATTTCTGACTCTTACTCAAACTGATATTAACTTCCACTCTCAGCTGTCCTTTTTCCATATCAGCGTCAGAAACGTTAAGATACTTTAAAATTAATCTTAATTCCTGAGCAAATCTTCTTGCCTCTTCTCCTGAATTTAAATCTGGTTCTGTAACTAATTCCATTAAAGGAATACCAGCTCTATTAAAGTCAACTAAAGAACTTTTTCCAGAGTGAATCAATCTGCCAGTATCTTCTTCAAGATGGACCCGAGTAATACGAATCTTAGAGACCCGCTCTCCTAATTTATTGGGAGAGCGGGTCTCCTTCAACTCTAAATATCCTTGTTTGCAGAATGGCTTATCATATTGAGATATCTGGTAGCCCTTTGGTAAATCAGGGTAAAAATAGTTCTTCCGGTCAAATTTGGAAGTTTCGGGAATATTACAATTCAAAGACAAGCCGGTTTTTATTGTTTTTTTAACAGCTTCTCTGTTTATAACTGGGAGCACACCGGGGTGGCCCATACAAACCGGACAAACATTGACATTGGGATGCCTCTCATTAGGATCATTCTTGCAAGAACAGAACATTTTTGAGTTTGTTTTCAACTCCGCGTGTATTTCTAAACCTATTGTTGGTTTATATTCCATAATTTACAATTTATTTTTAATTATTTTCCAAATTTCTTGATTGATTATTTCAGGAGTTAACAGTTTGCCATTTTTAATACATTCTATAACCCTAAGCTCTTTCGGGAATTCTTCAGCTGCGTGCAAATATGATTTTAAAGCGTCCTCTAAGTGTTTTTTGTCCTTTTCATGAATATCTCTTTTCTCGCTTCTGCCTAAGTAAGCTTTTCTTCTTGCTTTTTTTTCTT
>CAYPVI010000020.1:0-8353 GCA_964414135.1 uncultured Candidatus Saccharibacteria bacterium
ATGGCTTTTTCTTTACAGGGATTAAATCATTATGGAGTTTCTTATATTGTTAAAAGATATTGGTTAAACAAAATTTATCCGAAAGAAATCAGAGAAGCCAACGAGTCAGGAGCTTTACATATACATAATTTGGACACTTTAGGTCCTTATTGTGTTGGTTGGGATTTGTACGATCTTTTATTAAAAGGGTTTAGCGGGGTTCAGGGGAAAGTAGAAGCGAAACCAGTGAAGCATTTTCAGGCGGCTTTAGGCCAAGTAGTAAATTTTATGTATACGCTCCAAGGTGAAGCAGCTGGCGCGATCGCTTTTTCAAATTTTGATACCTTATTGGCTCCTTTTATTAGATATGATAGATTAAACTATTTGCAAGTTAAGCAAGCAATGCAAGAATTTTTATTTAATATGTCTATACCAACTCGGGTAGGGTTTCAATGTCCTTTTTCAAATATTACTTTAGATCTCAGACCTTCCCCGGCTTTTGCTAAACAGCCAGTAATTATTGGAGGAAAACCTCAAAAAGAAACCTATGCTGAGTTTGAGGAGGAAATGAAAATTCTTGACAAAGCTTTTTATGAAATAATGTTAGAAGGAGATAAATCAGGAAGACCTTTCCATTTTCCTATTCCCACTATAAATATTACTAAAGATTTTCCTTGGGAAGAGCCTGCTTTTGATGGAATCTTTGAGGCCTCGGCAAAATATGGAACAAATTATTTTGCCAATTACATCAATTCCGAAATGAAACCGGAAGATGTTCGTTCAATGTGTTGCCGACTTCGTTTGAATTTAAAAGAGCTTCATAATCGAGGAGGAGGGGGATTATTCGGCTCAGGAGCATTAACTGGTTCAATTGGCGTGGTGACAGTTGACCTCCCCCGAATTGGTTATTTATCAAAAACTAAAAAAGAATTTTTTGAGAGAGTAGGAAAAATGATGGATTTAGCAAAAGAAAGCTTGGAAATAAAAAGGAAAACCGTAGAAAATTTTATTAAAAAAGGATTATATCCTTACTCAAAATTTTATTTGGCAGGAGTGAAAAAAATGAGAGGGAAGTATTGGGCTAATCACTTTTCAACCATTGGTTTAGTAGGGATGAATGAAGCTCTCTTAAATTTTATTGGAGAAGACATTGGTTCAAAAAGAGGAAGAAAATTTGCCCTTGAAGTTATGGATTTTATGAGAAAAAAATTAGTAAAATATCAAAAAGAAACAGACAGTATTTATAATTTAGAACAAACTCCAGCTGAGAGTACCGCTTACCGCCTTGCCTTAAAAGATAGAGAGAAATATCCAGATATTATTACTGCTGGAACAAAAGAGACACCATATTATACAAATTCAAGCCAATTACCAGCTAACTATACTGATGACCCCTTTGAGGCATTAAATCTCCAAGATGAAATTACGTGCAAATATACCGGTGGTAGCGTTCTCCACCTCTTTTTGGGAGAAAAAATCTCTGAGATCCGAATGGCTAAAAATTTAGTCAAAAAAGTTTTTGAAAAATTTCATCTTCCTTATATTACTTTAACGCCAACTTTTTCAATTTGTCCCAGCCATGGTTATTTAAACGGAGAACATTTTTATTGTCCAAAGTGTACGATTAAACAACCTTGTGAAGTTTATTCAAGGATTGTAGGTTATTATCGTCCTGTATCTCAGTATAATCTTGGGAAACAGCGCGAGTTTGAAGAGAGAAAAGATTTTGAAGTAAAAGTATAATTACTTTCGAATCCTGTCGGGCGGTATATCCCTGAACTAGTTGACTTTAAGGGGATTTTTTTATTTAATTAACTAATGATTATAGCTGGATTACAAAAACTTACTTTAATAGACTATCCGGGTAAATTAGCTGCCACGGTTTTTCTGGCTGGCTGTAATTTTCGCTGTCCTTGGTGTTATTCTTCAGAGTTGGTTTTGCCAAAGAAGATAAAAAAGCAGCCCAAAATTTCAGAAAAAGAATTTTTTTATTTTTTAGAAAAAAGAAAAGGAATGTTGGAAGGAATAGTTTTATGCGGTGGGGAGCCAACAATTAATAAGGACTTGCCAGAGTTTATTAAAAAAATAAAAAAAGTGGGCTATTCTATAAAACTTGATACTAATGGTTCAAATCCTAAAATGTTAAGAGAGCTAATTAATAAAAAAATGATTGACTATGTGGCAATGGACGTAAAATTACCCAAAGAAAAATATGCTAAACTTTATTCTAAGATTGAGAATATTGAAAAAAGCATAAAAATATTAAAAGAGAATAAAATTGACTCAGAATTTAGAACAACCGTTGTGCCTTCAGTTTTGGAAAAAGACGATATTCTAAAAATTGCTAAATGGATTTCACCAGCTAAAAAATATTACTTACAGAACTTTCGGGCAGAAAAAACCATTGACCCAAAATTTGAAAAAATAAAACCCCATCCAGATAAATATCTCTTAGATATTCAAAAAATAATTTCTCCATTTTTTGAAGTTTGTGAAATAAGATAATAAAATAGAAATAAATTTAAATAAAAGTTAATCTGAATTATCCTCAAATATGCTATCTATCTATCTATCTATCTATCTATCTATCTATTGCTTATAACTTAAAAGAAAAATTAAAGATGTTTTTGATTTAGGCTGTCCAATATTGGTCGGTTTTTTTTATTCATTAAACCAAAACCAAAATTGATTTTTCAGTTCCTGTTCAAGTTTATAAGTATTTGCGTGAGAAAGAACGCCGAGATACGACTGTAATGATTGTTCAAGAGTTTGCTTACTAATTATTCCACTTTTATATTCTTTAATTCGTTTTTCTAATTTTCTAAAAATGCGTTGTTTGGTTTTAGTGCGAAGTAACCGATGATGTGGCAGAACAACATAACCAAGAAAATCTATTCCTTGATGGAATTTGCGGACGGTAATTTTGTTAGGATGCAATTTAAGAGCAAGTTTATCTGAAAGAAAAGAACGAATAGGAACGATAAGATTTTTCAGGTATGACTTATCGCTCGCCACAATAACAAAATCATCGGTATAACGAATGTAATGCTTTACTTTTAGTTTGTGTTTAACGAACTGGTCAAACTCATCAAGATAGATATTGGCAAACAATTGAGAGGTTAAATTGCCAATTGGTAAACCTTTCTGTTCAAAAAGCGTAGAGTGTTTAGAGGCAAGGCTTTCAATAATTTCTTCCAGAAGCCACATAGCATTATCGTCCTTTATTCGTTTACTAATGATGTTTAACAAAATTTTATGATCAATAGTTTCAAAAAATTTCTTAACATCACACTTGAGAACAAAACACGGTTTAAAAGAATTGCTACTTACTTGTCTTACTATTTTATCCAGAATATCTATCCCCTTATGCGTCCCTTTGTTAATGCGACAGGAAAAGGAATTAGAGATGAACACTGGCTCAAATATAGGATTGAGAATGGTAAAGACAGCATGATGAAGCACGCGGTCTCGAACAGTAGCTTTATGAATATGTCTCTGCTTTGGATCTTGGATATAAAATGATGTATAAGCTCCGTGTTTATACCTGTGATATTTTAAATCCCTGTGGAGCTTAAAGATATTCTCTTCAAGCCGCCATTCAAATCGTTGAACATCTCGTTTTTTCTGTTTGTCACTTTTAAATTTATCCCACGACAAAAACAGATTTTCTAATGAAATAATTTTATTAAAAATGTCTTTATAAATTTTCATAGCTATGGACGAATTTGATATACCAATTTTTAAGAAAACCTACGAACTATATAAAAAGTTTTATGGTTTGCGTAATTCTGTTTCCAAACAAGACCGTTATACTATTTGGCAGAGATGCGAGAATCTCATTTTAGATATCCTCGAAAACATTTTATGGGCGAGTCAATTATCAAAGGCAGAAAAGCTCCCTGTATTAGAAAAAAGCAGTCTTCGATTAAATTTCTTGCGTGTGTTTTTCAGGCTTTGCAAAGAAATAAAGGTATTAGACAACCGAAAATATATCATGTTTGAAGAAGATGTGGACGAAATAGGCAGGATGCTTGGCGGTTGGATAAAATCAACCAAAGACCGTTAAACGAAGCGCTCTCCCAAAAAGGAGAGCGCTTTTTAATTCAGACGAGAAATAGAAGTTCCGAGCGGACGAGACGCCTAAGTTGTCGTTGCAGTTGTCATCCCAGTAGTTGTTGACATTGAGACCCTTCGAATCGAAGTTGCCGACGTTGACACGGTTGCCATCCGAATCCACATTATTTGCTTACCCTCATCCATATCACTGGAAATTGAGGTTTACTACTCGTAAGAGTTTATATCCTCTCTTTCCTGTATTTTATTCGGGAGCAGACAACTTTCGTTATCATCTCCTCTAAGGATAAGCAAGAAGTTCTATCTCTATCTTTTATCACACGCTATCGTTATCCGTAGACAACGATACTCTGGTGATGTCTCAAAGATGAGACGCCTGCGAGGTGAAGCCGTAACCGCACCTGCATTAGCAGACATCTATAAGTTTATAAGATAATTGAAGAAAAGAAAAGAGCCTCCTGCGAAAAAATCGCCGAAGGCTCAAGTTATCAAGAGAAACAAATCCTCAAGACTTCAAGGTTCAGAACTTCCGAGCGGACGAGACGCCTAAGCGGTCGTCGCAGTCGTCACCCCAGTCGTCGTAGACATAGAGACCCCCCGAACCGAAGTAGCCGACGTAGACACGGCCGCCATCCGAATCCACAGACGATATTCGGACATAGATGTGTTCAAACAGGCGTTCACCTGTGGCAAGGTATTGTCCGATGATGGTGTAAACCATCACTTGAGCTGTGGGCACTTTGTCGTCTTTACCGAGAAGCGATTGCTGCTCAGTCCAGTTCTTCGAGGTTGAATTGTCCACTGGGGTTTTGCGAACCAGTTGCCAGTTGACTTCGCCACGCTCTTTGGCAAATGATTCTTTGTTATACCACGACTGGTCGTAGAACAACTTAGAATCCACCTTGCCACGAATCTCGAGAATCGAGAGCGGAAAGACCGCTACAAGAACATGAGTGTTCTTCAATTCTTCGAGCACTGCTTCGGAGAACGGAATCTCCGAAAGGGCAGCGAGTTGCTGGCGTGTCGGATTGACCCCGAAGTGCTTGATAGCTTCTTCAATACCGAAGAAGCTCTTGCCCATAATTTCACGGGCACGCTTCTGGCTGGTCGTTGGTTCGAACCCGCTGTTCTGAATCAACCTTACCACCTTTATGGCAAGGTCGTTGTCTTTTGAATCAACGACTTTCTGAGCAAGTTCATTTGTGAGCTCCGCTTTCTCCAACTTAAGGAGAAATTCGTGCTCGTTGTGCACCGAGATGGTGCGTTCGTCTGTTGGGCTTACCATGTTTTTCATGGCACACCTTCCTTTCTTTTTTATTATCTATGTACCCGATTCGTTCAGGCTAACGGCTTATCTCGGAATGAGACGAGCGGTTTAGAAACCCCACCTTGGCGGGACGTCCAAAACGCTCGCCTCATATTTCTGAACCATAATTTCAAAGAGCTATCGTATACTTTTATTATACCAAACTGCCAGAAAAAGTCAAGGGCTTGGCAAGGCGAAATGTCCAATTATATTTGGCAGATTTTTTATTTCATTTGAAAATTATTTCTATTTTCGTTATCATTTTAAAATGACTCCATCAAAGATAATTTATTTTGGTTTTTGTTTAATTTTATTGGTTTTAATTATTTGGAGATATCAGGTAGTTGAATTAAGAATAAAGAATAATGAATTAAGAGAATATAACGAATCAGAAGAGGAAGTTACTTTAATCGGAAAAGTTGTTAAGGAGCCGGATGTCAGGGAAACTACCACAAAGCTAACTTTTAAGCCGGAGGGCATAGAAGGCAAGGTTTTGATAAATGTTAATAGATATCCAGAATATAAATATGGAGATAAACTGAGAATTATAGGCAAGTTGCAAACTCCTCCTGTTTTTGAAGATTTTAACTATAAGGATTATCTAAAAAAAGATGGAATCTATTCCGTGGTCTATTATCCAAAAGTTGAATTATTAAGTAGGGGAGAGTATAAAAACTTTATTTCTGCAACTTATGCAGGAATTTTATTTTTCAAAGATAAATTAAGACAAAGCATTTACAGTTCATTATCGCCTCCCCAAAGTTCAATTTTAGGAGCAATGCTTTTAGGAGATAAAAGCAGAATATCAGACGAATTGAAAGAAAAATTAAACATTGCTGGCGTTCGCCACATAACAGCAGTTTCCGGTATGCACATTGTTATTTTAAGCGGTATTTTAATGTCGTTGTTGCTTGCTTTAGGATTTTGGCGGGGCCAAGCATTTTATTTTTCAATAATTATTATCTTTCTTTTTATTGCTATGACAGGATTTCAAGCATCTGGTGTCAGGGCAGGAATAATGGGCGGTTTATTTCTTTTAGGCCAAAAAGTTGGCAGAAAATCTGTAAGTTCCCGGGGGATAGTAATGGCAGCAGGTACAATGCTTGTTATAAATCCTTTGCTTCTATTGAATGATGTTGGTTTCCAACTTTCATTTTTAGCAGCAATAGGGATTATTTATTTATCTTCTATTTTTAGAAGATGGCTAAGGTTTATTCCCAAGAAACTTATTAGGTTGAAAGAAATTATAGCAATGACCTTCGCTGCCCAAATTTTTACTTTGCCAATTTTGGTTTATAACTTTGGCAGGATATCTTTAGTAGCTCCTTTAACTAATGTTTTAATTCTGCCCTTTATTTATTGGATTATGATTTTTGGCTTTATTTTTGGCTTAGCAGGAATGCTCTGGCAATCCCTGGGAATGTTTCTTTCTTTTCCTTGTTGGTTTTTATTAACTTATCTAACAAAAATTGTAAATTTCTTTTCTCGGGGTGGGTGGGCAGCCAAAACTTTTGAAAACGTCAATTGGCTTTGGCTGATAATTTCTTATCTAATTTTAGGATTTATTGCTTGGCAGCTGAACAAAAGAAAAAGGTTAAAGTTTTTGGAATATTAATGTATAATAAATAAATATGGATAATAAGAAAAAAATTTACCCTGAGTTTATTGAAAGGGCTTGGGTAGTAACAGTTAATATGGGCTACGGCCATCAGAGAACTGCCTACCCCTTAAAAAAATTTGCTTTTGAGCAGAAAGTTATAAGCGCCAATGATTATCAGGAAATTCCCGGAAAGGATGAAAAAATCTGGGAGTCAACAAGAGGATTTTATGAGTTTATTTCAAAATTTAAAAGAATTCCTTTGGTTGGCGATATAGCTTTTTCAATTTTTGATAAGTTTCAAAAAATTCCTACTTTTTATCCCCATAGAGACCTGTCTAAACCAACTTTTAGCTTAAAGAGAATCTTTTCTACAATTAAAAATGGATGGGGGAAAGATTTAATTTTAAAATTAAAAAAGGAAAACCTGCCCTTAATTACTACTTTTTTTACCCCGGCTTTTATGGCTGAGGTTTTTAACTATCCAGAAGATATTTTTTGTGTTGTTTGTGACGCTGATATTGCTAGGGCTTGGGTTTCCTTAGAACCAGCAAAAAGCAAAATAAAGTATTTTGCCCCTAATTCCTGGGTGGTCAATCGGCTAAAGCTTTACGGAGCAAAAGAAGAGAATATTTTTTTAACCGGTTTTCCTTTGCCAATAGAAAATATTGGGACAGAGAGTTTAGAAGTTTTAAAACGGGATTTAAGCTATCGGATCTTAAACTTAGATCCTCAGAATAAATATCGCCAAAAATACAAACCATTAATTGATAAATATTTAGGGCCTTTTCCTCAAAATCCAGATCATCCTTTAACTATTTTGTTTTCTATTGGCGGCGCCGGTGCTCAAAAAGAAATTGCAATTAATTTTGTTAAAAGTTTGGCTGAAAAAATTAAAAGCGGTAAAATAAAAATAATTCTATCGGCCGGTATCAGAGAAAAAGTTAAAGAATATTTTTTAAACCAGATAAAAGAACTTAATTTGGAAAAAAATCTTGGTCAAAATATAGAAATAATTTTTGCCGAAAAAATAGAGGATTATTTCCAGATTTTTAATCAAAAACTGCGAAAAACCGATATTTTGTGGACCAAACCAAGCGAACTTTCTTTTTATTCAGGATTAGGTCTGCCAATTATCATTGCTCCTTCAATAGGTTCCCAGGAAGATTTTAATAGAAAATGGCTTTTGAGAATAGGAGCGGGAATTTTACAGGAAAATCCAAGGTATGCTAATCAATGGATTTTTGATTATTTAAATAGCGGAAGATTTGCCGAAGCCGCTTTGGATGGATTTATTGAGGTTGAAAAGCTGGGAGTTTATAACATTCAAAAAATAGTTTTTCAAAAATAAGAACCCCCCGCTTTGGCGGGAGAACCTTGATTCGCTATTGTATAAA
>CAYPVI010000020.1:8453-12249 GCA_964414135.1 uncultured Candidatus Saccharibacteria bacterium
AAATAAGAACCCCCCGCTTTGGCGGGAGAACCTTGATTCGCTATTGTATAAATATATATCCTTGAATTTAAAAAATAAAAAATAAAAATTTTATTGTTATGCTTTGGTTAACACCCATAATTTTAGCTTATTTTCTTTTTGCGATCGTTGCTTTGGGGGATAAATATCTTTTAAAAGGCCCTCTAAATCCAAAGATATATGCTTTTTATGTAGGGGTTCTGGGAATCTTATCTTTATTCTTAATTCCTTTTGTTGGTTTTTCAATCCCCGGGATTCTTGGTCTCCTTTTTTGTTTATCAGCAGGAACAATTTATATCTTTGCTCTTTTAGGACTTTACGAGGGCTTGGAAAAATTTGAGGCCTCCAGAATAATTCCGGCTGTTGGCGGATTTTTGCCGATTTTTATTCTTGCTTTAACTTATTCTTTTTCTGGAGGAAAAGAAATTTTAGGATATCGAGAGTTGTTAGCTTTTCTTTTCCTTCTTTTAGGAAGTGTTTTAGTTACCATTGAGCCGACTAAAAAAATTTCTTTTGAAAGTCTTAAAATATCGGCGCTTACTGCTTTTCTTTTAGCTTTAGCTTTTGTTTTGACAAAATATGTATATTTAATACTTCCTTTTTGGACCGGTTTTATTTGGATAAGAATTAGCGCTTTTCTGATTGCCTTATTTTTTATTCTTTTTAGGGAAGTCAGAAAGGAGGTTTTTTCTGCAAAATCCAGTTTCAGTAAAAAAACCAGCGCCTTTTTCCTTTTTAATCAAGGCGTAGGAGCCGGTGCTTTTGTTTTACAAAATTGGGCAATTGCTTTGGCAGGATTTGCTTATCTGTCTATTATTAGCGCTCTTCAAGGCATCCAATATGTTTTCTTATTTATTCTAGCAGCTTTAATTCTAAAAGAAGGGCTTTCAAAAAAAGTTATTTTACAGAAAGTTGTTGCTATTTTATTTATAGGATTAGGGCTTGTTTTTTTAGCTTTGAGTTAAAATTAAATCTGGCTTAACGCAAAATGAGAGAAATTAAAAAAATTATAAAAATGATTTTATTAATTCTATTAAGTTTATCTTTAGTCATTATTGGTTATTTTTTCATTGGCTCTCCAAAACAGGCAGAGAATATTACTTGGGGAGTTAATTTTTCTCAAAAGCACGCGGAAAATTTGGGTCTAAATTGGAAAGAGGTTTATTCGGCTATATTAAATGATTTAGGGGTGAGAAATCTTAAAATAGCTGTTCATTGGGATTTCATTGAAGGAAAGGAAGGGAGTTATTATTTTGATGATTTGGATTGGCAAATTGCGAAAGCAACGGAAAAAGGAGCTAATCTTTTTTTGGTGATTGGGATGAAAACTCCTCGTTGGCCAGAATGTCATATTCCTGAATGGGCGGTTAATTTGAGTAAAGAAGAACAGCAAGAAAGAATATTAAAGTTGGTTGAAGAGATTGTTTTACGTTACCGAGACACAAAAGCAATTAAATATTGGCAGGTAGAAAATGAACCATTTTTTTCTTTTGGCGAATGCCCTTGGTATGACGAAAAATTCTTAAAAGAAGAAATTGATTTGGTAAAATCCCTGGATTTCCAAAAAAGACCGATAATAATTTCAGAGAGTGGAGAATTTTCATTATGGACTCGAGCAGCCAGATATGGAGATATGGTTGGAACGACTGTCTATAGGAGGATTTGGTCTAAAGAGTTTAAAATTTATTTTACTCATTTTTTCCCGCCGACTTTTTATTATAGAAAAGCCCAAATTATTAAGAAAATTTTTGGCAAAGAAGTAATTTGCGTTGAACTTCAAGCAGAACCCTGGGGTCCCAAATTGCTTTATGATTTGTCTTTAGAAGAACAAGAAAAAAGTATGGATTTAGAGCGGTTTCAAAAAAATATTAAATTTGCCAAAAAGACCGGCCTTGATGAATTTTATCTTTGGGGGACTGAATGGTGGTACTGGTTGAAAATAAAACAAAACAAGCCCGAAATCTGGGAGGAGGCAAAAAAACTATTCTGAAAATAAACTCCGTAGAAAAAAAGAAGCCAGATTCTAAAAACAGAATCTGGCTTCGAAGGAGGGTGACATAAAACTGATAATAACAAGCCCTCAAAAAATAAAGAGCAAAAATATAAAATAACTATCTATATTTATATTACCAGAACCAAGATGCCTTGTCAACCCCCCCCATCGGTTTATACGATATGAACCGGTACGTATTATTTGAAAAAAAAGAAAAACGAGCTATAATAAATGCAGCGTAAGCTGCAATAATTGTAATATGTCAATATACGATTTGCCAAAATTTAATTTATCTTGGAAAAAGGAAAAACCCATTCAGTTAATTGCTTTGGTAGTTTCCGTTTCTATTATTTTCGGTTTTTTAGCCGGAGCTATTTCCAGCGCTTTTTTTTATCTTCAGATTAAAGATTATTTAGAAAAACTAAATATTTTACCGTCAGCGGTTGAAGAAGAGCTTGTTGAGAAAGAAACGATTAAAGAGTATCTTCCTCAAACTTCTCAAGAAGAGACAATTATTAAAGTAGTAAAAAATGCTTCACCAGCCGTTGTTAGTATTATTATTTCCAAAGATTTGCCAATTTTTGAGGAGTATTTTGAACCGGGTCCTTTTGGTTTTCAAATTCCTCAGTATCGCCAGAAAGGCACTGAAAAAAAAGAAATTGGAGGAGGGACAGGGTTTATTATTTCTGAAGACGGGATGATTTTGACCAACAAGCATGTAGTTTTGGACGAAGAGGCGGAATACACGATTTTTACTAATGACAGCAGAAAATTTTCAGCAAAAGTTTTGGCTCGGGATCCTATTCAGGATTTGGCTGTGCTGAGAATTGAACAAGAAAAAACAGTAGGTGGTAATGGTGAATTTGTTTTGGAGCCGTTTCCAACAGTAAAACTGGGTGACTCGGATAAATTAGAGAGCGGACAGACGGTAATTGCTATTGGCAATGCTTTGGGAGAGTTTCGAAACACCGTTTCGGTCGGAGTGATTTCCGGGTTAGGAAGAGAGATTACAGCTTCTGGCGGGGAATTTGTTGAGACCCTGGAGGATGTTATTCAGACGGATGCTGCGATTAACAAAGGAAATTCTGGCGGCCCTCTTTTGAATCTGAAAGGCGAGGTAGTGGGGATAAATGTGGCGATGGTTCTGGAAGCTCAGAGCATTGGTTTTGCTATTCCGGTCAACAAAGCTAAAAAAGATATTGAGCAGGTGAGAAGTTTAGGCAAAATTGTCTATCCTTTTTTGGGAATTCGTTATGTTTTGATAAGCGAAAAGATTAAAGAAGAAAATGATTTACCGGTAGATTGTGGGGTTTTGATTGTTGATGGAGGGCCGGGAGAACCGGCTATTTGGCCGGATTCAGCTGCTGAAAAAGCCGGCTTAAAAGAAAGAAACATAGTTTTGGAATTTAACAATGAGAAAATTACTACTGAGAATGGTCTGGCAAAAATTATTATGAAATATAATCCCGGGGATAGAATAGTTTTGAAAATTTTAAGACCTCCTTCTTCAGTAGGCGGGGACTGGGAAGAAATAAACGTTGAGGCCACCCTGGACGAGAGAAGCGAGTAATCCACTTGACCCCGTAGAGAAATTTCAACTCGCTTCGCGATATAAGATTTTCTTTCAGAAAATCTTTGTTGAAATTCTTCTACAGGGTTGACAAATTTTTTTGAATAAGTAAAAATAAAGAATCATGAAACAAACTAGCCCAAGATTTAATTTCTTTTTTACCTTTTTTGCAAGAAGGGCTGGTTTGGACTTTGGATAAAAAATAAGAAAATTTT
>CAYPVI010000021.1:0-11594 GCA_964414135.1 uncultured Candidatus Saccharibacteria bacterium
TCTTTGAGGTTGAATTGTCCACTGGTGTCTTGCGAACCAGTTGCCAGCTTGCCTCTCCGCATTCCTTGGCGAATGACTCCTTGTTATACCACGACTGGTCGTAGAACAACTTGGAATCCGCTTTCCCGCGAATCTCGAGAACCGAGAGCGGAAAGACTGCCACCAGAACGTGCGTGTCCTTTGCCTTTTGGAGTACCTCTTCAGAGAAAGGAATCTCCGACAAAGCAAGGGTTTGCTGGCGGGTCGGGTTAATCCCGAAATGCTGGATGGCTTCCTCGACACCGAACATGTTCTTGCCCATGATTTCACGGGCGCGCTTCTGACTGGTTGTCGGCTCAAAGCCGCCGTTCTGAATGAACTTCACCACTTTCGCAGCGAGTTCGTTGCCCTTCGAGTCAATAACTTTCTGGGCAAGGGGTTCTGTGAGACCTGCGGTCTCCAGTTTCAGTAGGAGCTCGTGCTCCTTGTGCACCGACAGGGTGCGGCTCACCATAGTTTTCATGGCATACCTCCTATCTTTTATTTCCGATTCGTTCGGATTTACGGCTTATCTCTCCATGAGACGAGCATTTCAGAAATCAGTTAAACTGATGTCCAAAATGCTCATCTCATAGTGTTCTGAACCATGTTTAAAAGAACTATTTACAACACCATTATTATAGCAAATTGTCAAAAAAAGTCAAGGTTTTAAAGTAATGCACTCTATCCGCTTGACTTACTGTTTGGTAGCCACATACTTCGTATTGAAGAAAAGGTCTAAAAATTAAATAAAACAACATTAATATGAATCAACAATTAAACCAAAAAATTAAATACTTCCTCTATGCTCGCAAGTCATCTGAAGCGGAAGACCGCCAGGTCGCTTCTATTGGCTCGCAGATAGACGAACTGACCAAGCTCGCCAAAAAGGAAGACTTGGAAATAGCAAACACGTTCTCTGAATCCCAGTCTGCTAAAGAACCTGGACGTCTTTTGTTTAACGAAATGATAGACAAAATCCACAAGAAAGAAATCCAGGGCATTATTTGCTGGAAATTGGACAGATTGGCTCGAAACCCTGTTGACGGTGGACAAATTAACTGGATGCTCCAGCAAGGAATTATAAGGCACATACAGACCTATGAGAGAAGCTACTACCCCACTGACAATGTTTTAATGATGTCTGTGGAGTTTGGCATGGCAAACCAATTTATAAGGGACTTGAGTCAGAATACGAAACGAGGGCTAAGAGCCAAAGCAGACAGAGGCTGGTATCCGACATTTGCCACGCTGGGCTATATACACAATCCCGTAAAGAGAAAGGGCGAGAAAGAAGTCATCAAAGACCCAGAAAGATTTGATTTGACCAGAAAGATGTTTGACCTAATGCTGACTGGCAATTACTATCCGCCAAAGATATTGGAAATAGCCGCTGACAAATGGGGCTTAAGAAACAGAAAAGGCAAAAAGATTGCCCGAAGCAGTATTTACCGAATCTTTTACGACCCTTTCTATTACGGGATGTTTGAATATCCAAAAGGAAGCGGAAATTGGCATCAAGGCAAGCACGAACCAATGATAACCGAAGAAGAACACAATCGCATTCAATCTTTGCTCGGCAGAGAAGGAAAATCCTGCCCTCGAAAACACAGCTTCACCTTCAGGGGGCTGATGCGTTGCGGGGAGTGCGGAGCAATGATTACAGCCGAGAAAAGAATAAAAAAGCAAAAGAACGGAAACATCCATAAATACGTCTACTACCATTGCACTAAAAGAAGAAAACCTAACTGCTCCCAGGGATGCATTGAGGAAGATGAATTAAAAGAACAGATTCTTCAAACCTTGCAAAAAGTAGAGATACCGTCTGAATTTCACAACTGGGCATTGGATGAGCTTAAACTGGAGATTGAAAAAGAAAGCACAGACAGGAATAAAATCTTAACTAACCAGCAAAAAGCGTATAACGATTGTCTGGCTGAAATAGACGGAGTAATCAGCATGCGAGCCAAAAAAGAACTGGATGAAGAAAACTACAAAAGAAGAATAACCGCTCTCACTAAAGAGAAAGCCCGCTTTAAAGAACTACTTCAGGACACTGACAACAGGGTCAACAAGCAAATTGAGAAAGCGGAAAAGACCTTTGCCTTTGCCCGAGACGCCAGAAAAGAGTTCCAGACCAACGACCCAGACAAGCAAAGGAAGCTTCTTTCCGATTTAGGTTCGAACCTCCTATTAAAAGACAAAATACTCTCAATTTCAACGGAAAAACCCCTTCTTCAGATAGAAAGGGCTGTTCCAGAGGTCAGAGCTATACATAACAAGGTTCGAACCTCTAAAAATGGCGAAAATGAACGGAATTTGAGAGTTTTATACGCTCAAAGTCCGACGTTGCTCCGGCGGCGGGACTCGAACTTCTGAAGTTAGGTTCTTGCTAAATCCTTTTTCTTGCTTTGTTGAAAAGAATTAAAACTTACCCGGGGTAAATTTTTAGGACTTAGATTAAGTATTGGGATTTTTTATACGGAATCTTGAGATGTTGATAGCCAACTTTGGTAACGGTTCGGCCGCGGGGGGTTCTTTCAATAAAGCCAAGCTGCATTAAGTATGGTTCATAAATATCTAAAATCGTATCTTCTTCTTCTGAGGTAGCGGCAGATAATGTCTGAAGACCAACAGGACCTCCTTCAAATTTTTTAATGATTGTTTCCAGAATTTTTCTATCTCCTGATTCAAGGCCAAGTTCGTCAATCTCTAAAAATCCTAAGGTCTTTTCAGCAATATCTTTTGTAATTACTCCTTTTCCTTCAACTTGGGCAAAATCCCTGACCCTTTTGAGGAGCCGATTAGCTACTCTTGGAGTGAAGCGGGAACATTGAGCGATGATTTTAATCGCCTCTGGCTCTATCTCTATTCTCAATAGATTGCTTGATCTTTGAATAATCTTTTCAATATCTTCTTTTTTGTAGAAATTAAGCTGGAAGGTTGCTCCGAAGCGATTTCTTAAAGGGGCAGACAACAAAGCCAGGCGGGTAGTAGCTCCGATTAGAGTAAAACGAGGTAATTTTAGTTCCATGGTTCTTGCCATTGGTCCTTTGCCTAAGATAAGATTCAGCTTAAAGTCTTCTAAGGCTGGATAAAGGAATTCCTCTACTAGGTGATTCATTCTGTGACATTCATCCACAAATAAAACATCTCCTTCGTTTAAATTAGTTAGAATTGCAGCTAAGTCCCCAACTTTTTCAATAACAGGACCTGCAATTACCCGGATTTTTGTTCCCAGTTCTTTGGCAATAATATGCGATATAGTAGTTTTCCCAAGTCCGCTTCCACCATAAAAAAGCAGGTGTTCTATTGGTTCACCTCTTTTTTTGGCTGCTTCAATAATTATCTGAATATTCTTTTTTACTTTTTCCTGGCCAATATAACTTTCCCAAGTTTTCGGTCTTAAAGTTAAATCAAGAGTTTTGTCTTCTTCGGTTAGTTTTGGCGAAAAAGGCCTTGAAGGGCTTGACAAACTTTCCATAAAGTATTAAAATAATAGATTAAAGAATTAAAAATAGGTCTAGGGCTGGGGGGGTCGGAATTCTCTGCAGATGGGTAATCTGGCGAGAGCGAGATTATGCCTCGGGAAAATTTTGAGCTTTTGTTCCTATAACTAAGTTAACCCTCAGCCCCAGGCCTATTTTTATTTACCCTCACACCTCGCTTAGTGGGGTAGTGATGGGTTTTACTCGGCGGTTACTCTTTCTATTTCTTCAATAGTGGTAATTCCTTCCAGAATTTTTATAAATCCGTCCCGGCGCATTAAGATCATTCCCTTTTTTATTGCTAATTCTCTCATAGCGACAATAGAAGGAGAGGTTAATATAAACCTCTCCATTTCATCATCAATTAAAAAAAACTCAAAAATGCCAATTCTTCCTTGATACCCGGTGAAATTACACTCCTTACAACCCTTGGCTTTAGGGATTTTTAATTCCGGCGTCAACTCCGGAATTTTAATTTCTGGAGGAAAATTTTTTAGGGCTTTTTTTGTTTTGGCTAATTCTTCTGGCGAGATTTTTTTGAATTCCACGCATTTTTTACAGGTCTTTCTTATTAATCTTTGGGCAATTGCTATATTTATTGCCGGGGCAATATTAACTGGTTTTTCTCCTATAGCTTGAAGTCGGGCTATGGTGCCGGCGGCATCATTGGTGTGAAGAGTAGATAAGACCAAATGCCCGGTTAAAGCGGCCTGAAGGGCAATTTTAGCAGTTTCCAGATCTCTAATTTCTCCTACTAAAATCACATCAGGGTCTTGCCTCATTATTGACCTAAGGCCGTTGGCAAAATCATAACCTTTTTTGGGGTCAACCTGGGTTTGAGAGATTCCTTCTAAATGGTATTCAATCGGGTCTTCAATGGTGATGATTTTAACTTCGGGCTTGTTAAGTTTTTTTAAAACAGCATAGAGGGTTGTTGTTTTTCCTGAGCCGGTGGGACCGGTAATAATAATCATTCCGTGAGGTTTTTTAATCTCTTTATTAAATACCTCTGTTAAATCCCTTCTTAGGCCAAGCGCTTCCACGTCAATTAAACTCTTTGGGTTTAGAATTCTTAGGACAACTGATTCTCCGTATTCGGCAGGAAGAGCTGATGCTCTGATTTCAATTGGGTTTTCCTTTATTAAAATAGAAAAACGGCCATCTTGGGGCCGGTCGGTCACGTTTAGTTTAAGTTTAGAAAGAAGTTTTATGCGAGAAACAAGGGCTTTATATATTTTTAACTCAAAAAGTATAACATCTTGCAAAACCCCATCAACCCTGACCCTAATCTTTGCTTTTTCTTCTTCAGGTTCAATATGGATATCAGAAGAATCTAAATTTATTGCTCCGGCTAAAATAATTTCTAAAAGCTTGGTTACATTTTTTTCCAAAGATGCCTCAATTTTTTCTTTGAAAGCAGAAATATTCTTAACTTTTTCCTGAATGTCTTTGATTATATCCTGAGAGATTTTAACTTCCCCGGTTATTTTTTTTGCCTGCTCCATGTTATGATATATTAACATGAAAAAAGAAAATATTACAAGCAGTTCCATTCAAACAAAGAAATTGGGTGAGAGATTTGCCAAAGAAATTTTGGAGAAAAAACCCAAGAAAACAGCTTTCGTTGTTGGATTGGAAGGGGAGCTGGGAGGAGGAAAGACAACTTTTTTACAGGGATTCGCTAAAGGATTGGGTGTTAAAGAGAAAGTTCTCAGTCCAACCTTTGTGATAATGAAGAAATTTAACAATTTTTATCATATTGATTGTTATCGGATTGAGAAATCAAAAGAATTATTAGATTTGGGTTTTAAAGAAATTGTCTCTAATCCTAAAAACATTATTGCTGTTGAATGGGCAGACCGCATCCGAAAAATAATGCCAAGAGATTCTATTTGGATTAAGTTTGATTTTATAGACAGGAATACAAGGAGAATGATATATAAAATATCCGCAGCTGTTGACAAAGGATAAGTAATTATGGTGTAATTAAGGCAGAAAATAGTACTTTAAATTATTGACAAGTCTGCGGCCCTGTGTGTTACAGGGTGAAGGGCAAGTCAAAAAAATTGAAAGGGTAAAACAATGAGTAACCAGAAAGAAAAAGCAATGATTGTTAGAGGAGCAGGTTTGTTGACTAGTATTTTCTCTAACCTGCAGAAAAAAGTAGAAGAATTTGGTGGTAGCGAAAAAGATATTCATCGTTTGACTACACCAGAAGGCGAGGAAACAATAGGCAAAATGGCCCAAATCATCGTTGACGATGGCCGGAAAAAAAGAATCAGTTTTCCGGTAACGGTTGACAGCAGCCAAACACTTCAGCAGATGACTGGCGCCTATCCGTATACGTATATAAATAGCGATGTCACCTTGGAGCATTTTCCTATGAAGGGGCAGGGTAAGAGACAGATAGAAGTCACTTTGTTCCATTTTAACAGGCTAATCTCATCTGATAATGCTATTGCTGAAATGGCAAAAGAAGGCTTTCGTCCCGCTGAACCCGAAGAACTCATTAATTTGAGCGCGCAGCATCCGGGTCAGGATTTACAAAAAGAACTTCCTATAATGGCCATTAGTTCTCCTTGGCAGTACCCGAACGGCCCTCAGTACGTAGTCTGTCTGATCAGGCGCGATGCGGGGCGTGGTTTGGAACTCCATTGGGTCGAGGACGATTTGCATGTGGGCTGGCATTTCGCTGCTGTGTACAAGTAAGTTCTTGGGTACTTAGATCCCTAAATATTTTTTTGATTTTTGGATTATTGGTCCGAACAACAAAAATCCTTTGCGAAAAACTTCTCGCAAAGGATTTTTTATTTTTGGAAATTTTGTGGTAAAATGGGAAAATGGCAGAGGAAAAGAAAGAAAACAAAAAGAGATTGATTGTTATTGATGGGAATGCGGTGGTTCATCGAGCATTTCATGCTTTGCCGCCTTTAACTACTAAAAAAGGGGAATTAGTCAATGCTATTTATGGATTTTTATTGGTTTTCTTTAAAGCAATTAAAGAATTTCAGCCAGATTTTGTTGCAGCTACTTTTGATTTCCCTGGTCCTACTTTCCGTCACAAAAAATACAAACCTTATAAAGCTCAACGAGAGAGGGCGCCGGAGGAACTTTATCAGCAAATTCCCAAGGTAAAAGAAGTTTTAAAAAGTTTTAACGTCCAAATTTTTGAAAAAAAAGGTTTTGAGGCAGATGACCTTATAGGCACTATTTCTAAAAAAGCTCCTCAAAAACAGATTTTTTCTAAAATTGAAACGATTATTTTGACCGGGGACTTAGATGCTTTGCAATTAGTTGACAAGAATACTAAAGTTTATGCTTTAAGAAAAGGTGTTAAAGATGCTATTTTGTATGACAAAGAAAAAGTTAAAGAAAAATATGATGGATTAACCCCTGAGCAGCTAATTGATTTTAAGGCCTTGCGAGGAGACCCTTCAGATAATATTCCCGGAGTCCTGGGAGTTGGAGAGAAGACAGCGATTGCCTTAATTAAAGAATTCGGAACATCGGAAAATCTTTACGAAGAATTAAAGGAAAATAGTGAAAAGGCGAAGAAAATAAAACAATCTTTAAGAAAAAAACTCTTAGATTGCAAAAAACAGGCCTTTGTTTCAAAAATGTTAGCCGAAATAAAATTAGATGTGCCGATTGAATTTGATTTAGGGAAATGCCGATGGGGAAAATATGATAAAGAAAAAGTCACTCAACTTTTTAAGAATTACGAATTTCAGACCTTAATTTCTCGTCTGCCGGAAAAAAAGAATGAGAATAAGGACAAAACCATTAAAAATAATCTAAAATTATGGTAAAATAAATAATGTTTTGGAAGAGAAAAAATAAGAAAAAAAAATCTTTTAGGGACATTAAAGATATTAAAGATATCAGAGAGGTCGGAGATGATACAATAATCACTAATTATCTTACTGATGGACTTTTGGTTTTTGATAAAAACAGTAGACTCTTCTTAGTTAATCCTCAAGCCGAAAGACTTCTTGAGGTTAGAAAAGAAAAGATATTAGGAAAGTCAATTTTGGAGTTAAATCGTTTCCCAAGCTTTAAGCCCCTTGTGTCTCTTTTAGGAGGAGAGATAAGAAGGTTTTTTAGAGAAGAACTTCAAATTAGAGTAAATTTTATTTTAGAGATAACCACTGTGCCGATGACAGCTGAAGAAAAGAAAATTAGCACTTTAGTTATTTTACATAATGTTACTCGGGAAAAATTAGCGGATAGAATGAAAAGTGAATTTGTTACCTTAGCGGCCCATCAATTGCGGACCCCGAGTTCAGGTGTAAAATGGTCTCTCCAGATTCTATTGGACGGAGATTTGGGAAAGTTGAATGAAAAACAAAGAAAGATTGTTGAAGAGGCCTATAAAGCAAACGATAAAATGATTAGGATGGTTAGAGATCTTTTAAATGTGGCTCAGATTGAAGAGGGAAAATATCTTTCTAAAATAGTTCTCTCAAGCATTGAAGATATAATTCAATCCATAATAGACGACCATAAGGAAGAGATGGAAAAAAGGAAACTCAAATTTGAATTTAAAAAACCAAAAGAACAATTGCCTAAACTTATGTTAGATGTTGAAAAAATGGAAATTGCTATTAAGAATATTTTTGACAATGCTCTAAAGTATACCCTTCCCGGAGGCAAGATTTCAATTTCTCTAAAAAGAGATGAGAAAGAAATAGAAATTCAGATTCAAGACACCGGAGTGGGAATTCCTCAAGAGCAGCAAGGGAAAGTATTTACTAAATTCTTTCGAGGCGATAATGTAATAAAAATAGAGACCGAGGGGACCGGACTCGGACTTTTTATGTCCAAGAATATTATTGAGGCTCATGGAGGAAGGATTTGGTTTGAATCCAGGGAAGGGAAGGGTTCAAGTTTCTACTTTACTATTCCAATAAAAGAAAGATTTGGCGAGTTTCTAACTGAGAAGTTTTATTAACCCCATTAGGAACCTGTCTATATAGCACAGAGTTTTATAAAATCAAAGAGTATGATATACTAAAATTAGTTGCCGAAGGTTTTTAACAGGGTTAACATTTGAGTTTGTATTTATTTTATAAACAATGTAAAATGAAGATATGCTTCGCTAATGCATTAACATATAATCTTAATTAAAACAATATGGCTAAAAAAATTTTAATAATTGAAGACGATAAGTTTCTTCGGGAGTTAATTGCTCAGAAACTTATAAAAGAAGGTTATAATATTGTTGAAGCAGTGGATGGAGAGAAAGGAATAAAAAGCGTTAAGGACGAGAAGCCAGATTTAGTTTTGCTTGACCTTATTTTGCCGGGGATAGACGGATTTGAAGTTTTATCTAAAATAAAAGAAGACCCGGTTTTATCTCAAGTTCCAGTGATTATTTTGTCAAACCTCGGACAGAAAGATGATATAGAAAGGGGGCTAAAAATTGGAGCAGCTGATTATTTAATTAAAGCTCACTTTACCCCTGGAGAAATAGTTGAAAAGGTTAAAACTATCTTGAAATAAACTCTTAAAACTTGAAACATTTATCTTTGAAAATTTCAGGTTTTATGTTTTAAGAAATTATGCCGGAACTTCCTGAAGTAGAAACAACGGTAAAAGATTTACAAACAAAGGTCCTGTCAAGGACCTTTGTTGATGTGTGGACGGATACTAAAAAAATAGTCAAGAAACCAAAAGATTTTGAGGAATTCAGAAAGCAGCTTAAAAGTAAAAAGATTCAAAAAATTTGGCGGAGAGGAAAGAATATTATTTTTGAACTCTCTGAAGATTATTCTCTTTTAATTCATCAGAAATTAACCGGTCATTTGCTTTATGGAGAATGGAAAAAGGATAGAGTAAATACATATATTCATTTAAAATTTTTTTTAGATAACGGAGAAATATTAGCTCTTTCTGACCTGAGAAAGTTTGCCAAAGTTGAGTTGTGGAAAACTGAGGAATTATTAGAAGAATTAGAAAAATTAGGACTCGAGCCTTTAGCGAAAGATTTTGCCTTTGAAAAATTTAAAGAAGTTTTAAAAGATAAAAGAGGAAAAGTAAAACAGGTTTTAATGGACCAAAAAGTTATTGCCGGGATTGGGAATATTTATGCAAGCGAAATATTATGGGAAGCAAAGATTAATCCTTTTAAGGGTGTTTTAAAATTATCTGACGAAGAATTAAAAAAAATTTACCAAGCAATTGGAAAAATTTTAAAAAAAGCAGTTAAAGCTAAGGGAGAAAGTATTTCTGATTTTAGAAGAATTTCTGGAGAAAAAGGTGGTTTCGATCCTTTTAGAAAAGTTTATCAGAAAGAAGGAGAAAAATGTCCTCGTTGTGGAGCAAAGATTAAAAGAACAAAAATTGCCGGCCGCAGCACCTACTTTTGTCCTACTTGTCAAAAAACCTGAATCCGTAGAGACCGGGCTTCTACGGATTCAGGAACTTTTATGCCATATAGAAAACAACAATTTATTAATGAAGAAATTTATCACATTGTGACAAAGGGGATTGATAATAACTTAATTTTTAAAAATATTGACGATTATTACCGTGGGATTTTTTCTATTTACGAATTTAATACCACAAAACTAGTTACAATTCAAAAAAGACGGGAAATTCGTGTCGCTATCAAAAATAAAATCCGTAGAGGCCGGGCCTCTACGGATTTTATTGATGAAAGGGATAAATTGGTGGAGATTTTAGCTTTTTGTTTTATGCCGAATCATATTCATCTATTAGTAAGGCAATTGAAAGATGGCGGGATAACTAAATTTATGTCTAAAATTGGTACTGGTTACGGAGGTTATTTTAATAGAAAATACGATAGAAAAGGTTATGTATTCCAAAATAGATTTTCTGCAATCCATATTAAAAACGAAGAACAATTAAAAACCGTATTTGTTTATATCCATACAAATCCCATATCTTTAATAGAGCCGAAATGGAAAGAAATAGGAATCAAAAATCCAGAAAAAGCTATTAAGTTTGTAGAAAATTATAAATGGTCAAGTTATTCTGATTATATTGACAAAAAGAACTTCCCTTCAGCAACAGAAAGAGAGTTTCTTTTAAAAATAATGGGTGGCGAGCAAGGTTGTAAAGATTTTATTGAAAATTGGGTAAAATATAAAGGAGAAATTAGAAAATTTACTGACATTGCTTTAGAATAACAACGGAGGTCGGGCCTCCGCTTCGCTTAAATTGATATGATTATTTTTCTTTACGGACAAGACACATATAGAATGAGAGAGAAGTTAAAGGAGATGATTGAGAGATATAAAAAAATCCACAAAAGTGGGTTGAATTTGAAGTATTTTGACGATTTCGCTAATTTAAAAGATGAAATCAGGCAAGTTCCAATGTTTAAAGAAAAAAAATTAGCGGTTATAACTGATGTTTTTGCAAATCTTAATTTTAAAGAAAAATTTTTAGAAAATAAAAAAGATTTTTTGAAAACAGAAGATATAATTTTGTTTTATCAAGAGGGAGAAATTAATAAAAGTAACTCTTTATTTAAATTTTTGAAAAAAAATGCCAAATCCCAGGAATTTAAGTTTCTGGGAGGCCAAAGATTAAAAACTTGGATTAAAAAAGAATTTAATAGATATGAAACAGAGATAGATTCGGGGGTTTTAGAAAAACTTATTGAATATATTGGCAATGATCTTTGGCGGATGAGCAATGAGATTAAAAAATTGGCGAGTTTTAAAAATAATAAAAAAGTTAGAGCAGAAGACGTTGAGCTTTTAGTAAGGTCAAAAATTGAGACCGATATTTTCAAAACCATTGATGCTATTGCTGAAAAAAATAAAAAGCAGGCCCTGAAACTACTTCATAAACATTTGGAAAAAGGAGATTCCCCTTTGTACCTTCTTTCAATGATAAATTATCAGTTCCGCAATCTTTTAATAGTCAAAGATTTTATTGAGAAACATAAACCATACAATGTTATTTTAAAGAAAAGCGGTCTCCATCCTTTCGTTGTTAAGAAAACTTATTATCAATCCCAGAAATTTACTTTCCAAGAATTAAAAAAAATCTACCAGAAAATCTTTAAGGTAGATCTTGATATTAAAACTGGACGGATACAACCTGAAATAGCGCTTG
>CAYPVI010000022.1:0-10887 GCA_964414135.1 uncultured Candidatus Saccharibacteria bacterium
CTGCGTCATAAGCTTGAAATATTGGATACAAAAATTCGTGCACGTGAATATCCTTACCTGCTTTTATCCGTCTTTGAAACATGTCCCTTTCTAATAACCTAGCAACGGTAAACTTGGAAGCTAAAGCAAGCATGTCTATTGGTTTTAATTTATTGGTCCATTCTTCATTATGTAAAAATCTAACGTTTGACTTGTTGAAATCTAAAATTTTTCTAATCTGTTTTTTGTAATTTTTAGCATAAGATAAGACCTGCTTACGCGTTAACACTTTTCTTGCTGTATGTTTACCAGTTGGGTCGCCAATAGTAGCTGTGAAGTCGCCTATTAAAACAATAACTTCATGTCCAAGGTCTTGAAATTGACGTAATTTTTTTAAAACTACCAAATGGCCTAAATGAAGCTTGCCCGTAGGATCAATACCATTATAAATCCTAAGTTTTTTGCCAGATTTTAAAACTTTTTCTAATGCCTCACGATTAGGGTAAATATTTTCCACGCCTCTTGTTAAAACCTGTTCAATTTTATTATTATCCTTTATCTTCATACGCTTTTATACTAAAATAAAAATATATAAAAAACAATGGCAGAGAGAAAATTTTATCGCAAAACATATAAAAAGAATAAAAAAAAGAGAATTGCTTTTTGGATTCTTGTTGTTTTAGGTTCTTGTTTTGTTTTAACAGTTTTTGCTGGCTTAATTTTATTTATCTATTATGCTAAAGATCTTCCTCGGCCGGAAAAATTTACCGAAAGGGCCTCTATTGAATCAACTAAAATTTATGACAGAACCGGGGAAGTTTTGCTTTATGAATTATACGGCGAAGAAAAAAGAGAGATTATTCCTTTAAGCGAAGTTCCTGAACATTTAAAGCAGGCCGTGATTGCAACCGAAGATGCTAACTTTTATTCTCATTTTGGGATAGATTTTAGAGGAATTCTCCGAGCTATTCGGATTAATTTAAGAACAGGAAAGCTGACTTATGGCGGTTCCACAATTTCCCAGCAACTTATCCGTTCTACTTTTTTAACCTTAGAAAAAACTATTAAAAGAAAAGTTAGAGAAATTATTTTAACCTTAGAGATGGAAAGACGCTATTCAAAAGACCAGATTTTAGAATGGTATCTAAATCAGATCCCTCTTGGACCTAATATCTATGGAGTGGAAGCTGCCTCAAAAACTTATTTTAACAAATCAACCAAAGACATTTCTGTGGCTGAAGCTGCTTCTTTGGCTGCTTTAATTAAAACTCCGAGCTATCTTTCTCCCTTTGGACCCAATGAAGATGAGCTGCTTGGGAGAAAAGATTATGTTTTAGACCGAATGGCAAAAGAGGGCTATTTAACCCCGGAGGAGACTAAAGTAGTTAAAAAAGAAGAATTAAAATTTGCTGAAATTAAACAAACAATTAAAGCTCCCCATTTCATTTTCTATGTTGAGGAATATCTTTTTGAAAAATACGGCAAAAACTTTTTAGAAGAAGAAGGTTTTAAAATTTACACTACTCTAGACTGGGAGCTTCAACAAGCAGCTGAAAAAGCGGTAGCAGAAGGCGCGGAAAGAAACAAAGGATACAGGGCGTATAATGCTTCTTTAGTAGCGACTGACCCAAAAACCGGAGAAATTTTAGCTATGGTTGGTTCAGCGAATTGGTTTGGAGAATGCTATCCTGAAGGGTGCGATTTAACGCCAGAAGTAGATTGTTTGTTTGACCCGTATGTTAATGTAGCTACTTATAGAATAGGACGTCAGCCCGGTTCTGCTTTCAAGCCATTTGTTTATGCTACTGCCTTCCAAAATGGTTACGATGATAAGTATATTATTATTGACGAAGAAACTAATTTTGGCATCTGGGGCGGAGAAGAATACATCCCCAAAAATTATGACGGTCTCTTCCGAGGCCCTGTAACTTTAAGGCAGGCATTAGCTCAATCTTTAAACGTCCCTTCGGTTAAAGTTCTGCTTAACTTAGCGGGACTGCCGGAAAGCATAGAAACAGCTAAGAAGTGCGGTATCACCACTTTAAACAAGCCCCCCTCTTTTTATGGGCTTTCAATTGTATTGGGAGGAGGCGAGATCCGACTCCTTGATATGGTTTCTAGCTATGGTGTTTTTGCAACCGAAGGCCTAAAGGTTCCTTCGATTTCTATCTTAAAAATTGAGGACTCAAAGGGAAATATTATTGAAGAAAATAAAAAAACTCCAAAAAGAGTTTTAGGTGAAAAAGCTGCAAGATTAATTAATGATATTTTATCGGACAATGAAGCCAGAACCCCAATGTTTGGAGCTAATTCCGCTTTATATTTTGAAAATTATCAAGTAGCAGCTAAAACCGGAACCACTAATAATTATAGAGACGCCTGGACTATTGGCTATACCCCTTCAATTGTAACTGGGGTCTGGGTAGGAAATAACGATAATACCTCAATGAGTAAAAAACCAGGCGTAGTATTAGCAGGTCCTATCTGGCGCGCATTTATGACAAAGGCCCTGCCCAAATTTCCAAAGGAAAACTTTACCCTTCCAAAAATTAAAGAAACCGAACCGTCTGAATAAAAAATATTTATTTTGTTGGTTTTTTTTGATTGTGATATAATAAAGCAATGCCGAATTATCCAAAAGAACAACTCTGGGAGCTTTATAAAGATCTTCCTAAAGACCTTCAGAAAGCTGCTTTTTCTAAAGAAGTTGCTGCTAACATCCAGGAAATTTGCTTTAAAAATGAAGTTACAAGCGATAGCCTAATTTTTGATATTGCTAAAAATATTGGCTATATTTTTCTTGGTCTTTTACCGCCAAATGAGCTCCAGAATGTCTTAGAAGAAGAATTAAAAATAGAAAAAAGTAAAGCCGAACAAATCGCTTCGGAAATCACCGGGTTTGTCTTCCTTCCGGTTAAAAAAAGCTTAGAAGCGCTTTATAAAATAGAAATTAAGCCCGGGCTAAAAGCGAAGGCAACTTCTTTACTTCCGAAAACTAAGCTATCCAAGAAAAAATCTAAAAAAGGAGATAAATATAGAGAAACAGTAAAATAATATGGAATTTACCGTTCCCCAATTTATTGAAAAAGAAGCAAAAATAGTCGGCCCTTTTACCTTTAAGCAATTTGTTTTTATTGGAACTGCCGGCGGGATTTGTCTTATTCTTTTTTTTATCCTTCCTTTTTCTGTTTTTATAATTGTGGCGATAATTTTATTAGGAGGAGCATTTGCCCTAGCTCTTCTAAAAATTGAGAAAACTTCTTTGCCTGTTTTTATAAAAAACTTTTTTATTTTTATTTTCAAACCCAAGGTTTATCTCTGGAAGAAAAAAACTAGCCCCCAAAAATTTCTCATAAAAGAAAAAATAGAGGAGGGAAAAGAAGAAACTAAGAAAAAAACAGAATTGAAAGTTGCTAAAGGCAGTAAATTGAATGAATTATTCACGCACATAGAAACAAAGTGAAAACCTTTCATTAGAAATTAAAAATAAGAACCTGGCTTCACCAGAACCTTGATTCGCTAAGGTATAAATATATATTCTTAAATTTAAAAATTAAAAATTCTTTTACGAAGTAAAAATTTTATGCTTTCTACTCAAGATTTTTTAGAATTTGACCAAATTAGAGAAGGAATTATTATTTTAAAAAATAAAGGATTAAGGACGGTTTTAATGGTCTCTTCTTTAAATTTTGCCTTAAAATCAACTGATGAACAAAACGCTATTTTATATCAATTCCAGAATTTTTTGAACTCTTTGGATTTCTCCTGCCAAATTCTTATTCTTTCAAGACGTCTTAATATCGCAGGCTATTTAGATAAGCTAGAAAACATTGAAAAAAAAGAAGAAAATGAATTACTTAAACTCCAAATTACTGAATATCGAAAATTTATTGATGGAATAATGAAAGAAGGATCTATTATGCAAAAAACTTTTTATGTAATAGTTCCTTTTTCTATTATGGAAGCCCAGATGATTGGTGAGAAAAAAAAGATGCCTAAAATTCCTACTTTAACTGAAGAGATGTTTCAAAGATGCAAAACCCAGATTTTGCAACGAGTAGAGTTTACAGTTTTAGGTTTAAGAGCTTGCGGACTCCAAGCTATCCCTCTAACTAGCTTGGAACTTACTGAGCTTTTCTGGAGCTTACATCACCCAATAGAAGCAGAAAGAGGATACTATCCTGAAATCCCCAGTGAATTGGTAGAATAGTTATAAAAATAGCCAGTTTCTAATTAGAAATTTATGCACTTACCTTTTTTAAAAAAGCTTAAAAAGAAATCTAAAATTCCAGAAGAATTTTTTGCTGAAGAACCGATAAGAATCACTGACATTGTTGCCCCTTCTTTTATTGAAATTAAACAAAATCATCTTAAAATAGGGGAGCGGTTTGCTAAAAGCTACTTTATTTTTTCTTTTCCCAGATATCTTAGCACTGGTTGGCTGTCTCCAATAATAAATCTAAATGTTCCAATGGATGTTTCTTTTCATTTACATCCAGTTGCCAGCGAGAAAATTTTAAGAAAATTAAGAAAAAGAGTTACCGAGGTTCAGGCGGAGATTGCTGAAAGAGAAGAAAAAGGATTAATCCGCGACCCCGTTCTGGAAACTGCCCATCACGATTTGGAGGACCTGAGAGACAAACTCCAAACTGCCCAAGAGAGAATGTTCCGTTTCAGTTTATACCTTACCACCTATGCTGACACAGAAAAAGAACTAAGAGACATTGAGACAAGCTTAAGGTCAATCCTGGAATCTCGGCTAATTTATATCAAGCCCGCTCTCTATCAACAAAAAGAAGGATTTGTTTGCACCTCCCCTTACGATCTGGACCTCCTAATGGTTACTACTTTAATGAACACTGCCCCACTCTCAAGCACTTTCCCATTTATCTCTTTTGATTTAAGCTCAAACGAGGGAATCCTTTATGGAATTAACAGACACAATAGCTCTTTGGTTTTATTTGACCGTTTTACTTTAGCTAATTCAAATTCAGTGATATTCGCAGTTTCGGGCGCGGGCAAAAGTTATGCAGTTAAATTAGAAATTTTAAGATATTTAATGTTGGGCGTGGACGGAATAGTAATAGACCCGGAGAACGAGTACAAGTTTTTAGCCGAAGCGGTTGGCGGGTCTTTCTTTAATATCTCCTTGGCTTCTCCCCATCACATTAATCCTTTTGAGCTGCCGGCGCTTAGAGAAGATGAAAAAGCTGAGGACGTTCTAAGAACAAATATTATCAATCTGGTCGGATTAATGAGGATTATGTTTGGCGGTTTGACTCCGGAAGAAGATGGAATTATGGATAAAGCTTTAACTGAAACTTATGCGGCAAAAGATATTACTCCGGAAAGCGACCCAAATCTCTGGGGTAAGAAAGAAGGCCTTCCCTTCCCGATAATGAGCGACCTTGAAGAAGTGCTTTTAACAATGGAAGGAGCGGAGTCCTTAGTTAGACGGCTCCAAAGATTTACCAAGGGGGTTTATTCCGGATTCTTCAACCAGCCATCTAATATAAATATGAAAAATAGATTGGTTGTTTTCGGTATTCGCGACATGGAAGATGAATTAAGGCCTATGGCTCTCTTTACGGTTTTAAGATATATCTGGAAGACAGTCACTTCAGAAATGAAAAAACGATTGTTAATTATTGATGAGGCCTGGTGGCTAATGAAAACCGAGGACGGGGCTTCTTTCTTGTTCGGGACAGTAAAAAGAGCCAGAAAATACTGGTTGGGGGTAACTACCATTACTCAGGATGTTAATGATTTCATGAAGTCAGATTATGGTCAGCCAATTATCACTAATTCATCTTTAGTTCTTTTAATGAAACAAAGTCCGGCTACTATCAATATAGTTCAGAAAACATTTAATCTTACCGAAGAAGAGAAAATGTTGTTGTTAGAGACACCGGTCGGAGAAGGGATGTTTTTTGCCGGAACAAAACATGTCTTAATCAAGGTCCTAGCTTCTTATACTGAAGACCAAATAATTACCACCGCCCCTGAAGAATTAATGAAGATTAAACAAGCTAAAAGAGAACTCGCCCCGTAGAAGAAATTTGACAAGGTTTTCTTTTAGAAAACCTACACCGAAATCAGTCAAATTTTCTCTACGGGGCTAAGAGGATAATATGCCAGAAGAAGAAGAAAAAACCGAAGAAAAACCAGAAGAAAAAAAGCCTGAAGAAAAAAAACCAGCTCAATCTTCTGGTCCTGTTCTTACAGAAAATATACCAGAAAAAACTTCTGTCCCTAAGAAAAAAGGGGGCTGGTTTCAGAAAATTCCCACTGATGTTCTTTTGTCGCCAGGGGGAATGGTTTTGATTTTTTTTGCCCTTATTATGGAAATCGTTGACCTTATTCCGCTTCCTGTTGTTGATCAATTATGGGAACTGCCTTTTGAAATTGTTTTTATTGTCTTACTAGCCGTAATCGCTAAAGTCCCTCTTAAAACATCACTTATTCCTTTTCTTATTGAACGTATCCCAATAATAAGCGATGTCCTTCCAACTTGGGTTATTAGAATGTTAATGTAAAGGTCTCAATGAAAAAAAATAAACAAAAACTTTTTTTTACATTAATTCTTTTATTTCTACTTTCAGCGAATTTTGTTTTTGCTTTAGAAATAACCTATCCCCGCGTGCCTGGCGCCGTCCCGCCACAGGATTTTATAAATACTGCTCCCCCTGAAGACATTCTTGCTCTTTATGTAAAATATCTTGTTAATTTATTTATTTGGATAGCTGGAATCCTTGCTTTGGCAGGATTAATTTACGGCGGAATTCTTTATTTGATTTCAACCGGTAAACCAGACCGAATGGTTTCTGCTAAAAACCAAATCAGCGCTGCCTTTTTCGGCCTCTTGATTTTATTATCTTCTTATCTTGTTTTAAACACTATTAGCCCTCAGTTTACCGAATTAAGATTAGAACCGCTTGAACTTATTGAGATAGAAGAACAACAAGAAATAACATCTCCTGTTGCAGAAATCAGCACTTCTATTGACCCTGAGTCATCTCCCGGGAGAATAATTGAAAAAATCTTTGAAACATATATCTCAGAATATCCTGAACCAGCCCAAAAATGGACTCCAAGGATAATGCGACTTAAAAACAATACCAATGCAACAAAAGAAATAGTTGAAAGGATTACCAACCAAAACGAAACACTAAGAGACGCAGCGGACGACTGTAGGTGCGAAGATACCCATCCTGATCCCCGTTGTAATCATTTCGGATGTCAGGATTGTCCTCCTCTTAAGGGATGCACCTGCGATCCTTGTGAAGATGTCAGAGACACTATCCAATCAACTGAACAAGAAAATCTTAATGAAATTTATATAGGCGATGGCACAACCGTTTCCAATCAAATGAATGTAGACTGGCAATTAGAAACTATTCCATCAACCTTAATCAAAGAAATGATAAAAACAGAGGATGAAGTGCGTCTCTTAAAAGAACAATTAGACAGATTAAAAAGAGCAGAAAAATATATTAAAGAATGCCCTTTAAGGTCTTTGCATAGTTATGTTCAAGTTCTTGACCTAAAAAAGAGCATTGAAAACGAAGAAGGCACAGTAAGAAAAATTGATTTTTGGAACGATGTAAATATTATATATTATAGACCAACAGAAGTACCCCCGCGCTATAATCCCATACCCTATGAAGAAAAAGAGTATGTATTTGATTTTGCAACATTTTATTGTGATGTAAGCGGTACTTTAGAACAAGCTTTTTATCCGGTCTTAAGCCCAAGCACAGGCGCAACGGGACTTACCGGCTACGAGACCGAAGAAGAAGCCGACGAAGTTTTATCTAAAACTATGGCTTGCGGGACAGAAGCTGTATTTGGCGATCTCTCTGATAGAGTAAAAAGAATAACTCAGCTTTTAATAGATAAATTTGAGAAAATTGCTGAATTGGATAAAAAACTAATTAAAAAAACCGATGAATTACAAAGAGCAATTAGCGAATGCACTTCTAAAAGATGTATCCCGATATGCCAGAAAATTTATGTTGAGGGAGTATGCGTTGGCTGTATTGAAATAGGATGTTTTGGCGAACCTTGCCCAATAAGTAAAATTAATAACATATTTGACGATATTAGAGAAATCCGGGATGAAATAGGATTTCTAATAGACGGAAGAGGCGGAGATGTCACCCCGGAAAACATCGGCATAATTACTCTGATTGATGAATATGTGCCGCAGATACTTGAAGAATTGGAAAAGACTATCAGGCGCTCAATGAAAGAATGCTCCTTTGAAGATTTAGAAAAAAAGGGAACAGTATTGTTTAATTGCTCCCAGTCAAAGGGAGCAACTACCCCGGAAGGGAGAATAATTCTTTATTGCTGCCAAACAGAAGAAATACAAAATGGAGTAGAGCAACGTACAAGTTTTGGCGATTGTTTTGAAGAATGTTATTTAGAAGAAAACCAAAAAGAGCATAGAGAATGCGTTAATCTATGCTTGCTAAGAAGCGCCAACGAATTAAATGATGACCAGCTCGCCAGATGCATACACGAGCTTAATTTCTATTGCTGTAATGCGGGCGAATATTAAATATAAATTATATGCCCTCTATTGAACAGTTTTTTATAGATAAATATATCTTTATTATTTCTGTTGCCGGAGCAATTGCTCTGATGGTTTTAATTATAGGCGGAATTCGTTATCTAACATCAATTGGCGAACCTGAAAAACTAAGCGAAGCAAAAAAACAAATCTTAGCTGCTTTCTGGGGAATGGTTATTCTTCTTGGTTCTTATATAATTTTATACAATATTAATCCTGATTTGGTTGATATTCAAATACCTGAATTAAGCGATGTTATTCTTAGTCCTTCAGATATGCCTTCTCCTGTGACCAAGACGCCTTTATTATTAGAGAAAACAGAAGAACTTGCTAAGCGAATTAAAATAGCTTCCAGAGGAATTCAAGACGCATCTAATAATATAGAGAGATTAACCGATGAATGTAGGTGCGAGAATACTCGAGCATTATGCCTATGCTCGGGAGGAACCGACGACGATTCCTGTGAGGAAAAACGTTGTTATGCCGGACCCGATTCTCATCCTTGCGAAGAATTTAAAGAAATTAAAAAGAACCAACAAAGAATCATTGCCTGGAAAGATGAAATCCTTTATTATAGAAATAGAGCCGCGGCTGAGATAAAAGACCTGGAAGATGAAATAGAACAAGTGTTAGAAGATAAAATTAGGTACTATCAGGAGATCGTAAATACAGAGAGAGATGAAAAAATTATTGCATATTTCCAAGACAAAATAGCACAGGTAGAACAAGAAATAGCTCTTAAGCAAGAATTAATAGCAGCTCTTAGGCAAATAGGCAACAGGCCAAACGTAGACGATCCAGACGATGATTCAGATGAGGGAAATGATTTGATTAAAGAAATAGCTTCTGAAATATCTGAACTACTGCCTCTCCCAGATAAGTGTTTAGAAGATGAAGAAGGAGAGTATGGGATATTAGAAAAATGTTCTCCTCATTGCAGAGGAGAATGCCATGACACGCCGCCGATAGAAGGAGGATGTCAACCAGAAATTCCAATAAGCTGCGACGGAGGCAACCCTTGTCCAATGGGAGAAATTAGAACTCAAAATACTAATATTCAATCTTTAGCTTCATCTATCCAAGGTGTTTCTGATGAAATAATAAGTATTATAAACTCTATAAGAAACCATAAAGCAATTACTATTTAATTAACTATATAATTACATGAAAACAAAAAACTTTATATTTATTATTTTATTAATTTTTATTGTTTTTGCTTTAAGCAGCCAAACGGCCCTTGCTCAGGACAGGGGAAGACCTTTAGAGGTGCGGTATCCTAATGTTCCGAGCGCTGATCTTATACCGCAAGAGACAACAACCCCTGTTCCTGAATATGTCCAGTATATATATTATTTCCTTCTTGGACTAAGCGGCATTATTGCCCTTGGCGTTTTAATTTACGCCGGCTTCCAATACTTTACCTCAGCTGGAAACCCCGAAAAAATAAATGAAGCAAAAAGCCGAATTACAGCTGCTTTATTAGGCCTTCTAATCCTTATAGGGTCTTATTTAATCTTATACAGCATTAATCCTAATTTAGTTTCTTTTAATCTCCCCCTACTGCGACCCACAATTCCCGGGCTTCCATCCGGCGTTATTTTGTGCAAAAGACATGCGCCTGTGTTTGAAGCCTGGAATCTCACAGAAGAATATTATACTGAACCCAGTTTAGACAGACAACGTCAGATAAGAAATGAGTTAAAAATTTTACTGAAAGAAATTGCTCTATACTGTTATTCGGCTCAATCCTCGGGAGATATTAGCCAAGAATTTGATAATAAAGCTACTGTCATTTATTTTGTCCCCTCTTATTCCTATATTGACGGCGCGTGGCACTCAACTGAATACGGAGCTGTTCTTTACGATAAAACAGGACTTCAAGGAGTTTCTTATGCATATTATTTACACCTTCTGGATCCTTACGGTAAAGTACAACCTTATTCAGATAACGCAACAAGATTAGGCATAAGGGCTTCTTCTATTATACCTTTTAAATTAATTTATGAACCGGACCCTGGTTGGAATGTAACTTTATATAAAGACCTCAACTATAATGACGGGGTTGCGGAAGAAGATAAAGAAACTTTACCAGATGGAGCGCCCCCGGGATATTCATTGCCGGGAATATGGTGGGACTATCAAACGGGCTGGCCATGGTCTCCTAAATCAATGAAAACAGAAGGAGATCTTTTAATCGTTCTTGAAACTCCGGAGCATGAAAGTGAAAGTTTTTTTAGCCAAGAAGTTCCTAATTTAGAAAAATATGATAATATAATAGAATGGGAGAGATGTGAGGACTATGAAGGAGAAAGAGAACGTGGTGGCGGTTGGAG
>CAYPVI010000023.1:0-10860 GCA_964414135.1 uncultured Candidatus Saccharibacteria bacterium
TTAAGCTATTCTGTATCTAACCGACCTTCAGGATCATCTTTTAACTCAACAACCAAAACCTTTAGCTGGACTCCTGATTACAATCAGTCAGGAACATATACTTTAACCTTTACTGTATCTGATGGAACCTTAACAGACACAGAAACAATAACTATTACTGTCTATGATATTAACAGAGCTCCAGTACTCTCATCAATAGGCAATAAGTCCACTAATGAGAATCAAGCACTAACCTTTATCATCTCAGCCACTGATCCAGACAATGATTCTCTTACTTATTCAACCCAAGGCCTTCCATTTGGAGCTATCTTTAACAATACAACCAGAACCTTTAGCTGGACACCCACATATGAACAATCAGGAACTTACAACCTAACCTTTATTGTTTCTGACTCTGAATTAACAGATACAGAAACAATAACTATTACAGTAGCTAATGTAGAAACATGTACTCCTACTACTTGCTTAGCCCAAGGCAAAAACTGCGGAACTATCTCTGATGGTTGTTCAGGAACTCTTAACTGCGGGACTTGCCAAACAGGATATACTTGTACTAGTAATGTATGTATAGAAAATACGCTAACTCCAACTCCTGCCATATCTTGCACTACTGACTCTGATTGCATAGGCAACGGCCCTGGTTTTATATGTAATACAAGTAATATTTGTGAGTGGGATCCTCCTATAGGAATACTAAAACCAACTTTTGGAATTGAAGAAACCTATAGAATGTATGATGATCCAAGCTATACTTATGATTATGGCAATGGACTTGAACCATACCGTATAGGGCCCAATGGACCATATACTTATTATATTGATATTTCTGATCCTGGTTGTAGTGATTCTGACATTTATGGCACCTATAATAATCCTAGATGTACAATTCCTTATGTAGGTTTAAGCTCTAAACATACTTATCTTGTTTCTTTAAAACCTGGAGACGTAATGGAAGTTCATGGAATCCATAACTTGAAAGAGATTAGGCCTGGTGATTGGCTGGATGGATATGAATTTATTGAAGGAGGTACTGCTGAAAATCCTGTATTTGTACGAGGTGATCCTAATAATCCAGCAGTAATTACAACAACTCAGACAGATAATTACGGTAATATTTTAGCTGGTTCTTATATAATCTTAGAAAATTTTGAGTTTGATAATTCTAAGGTTGCGATTACAGCTTCAAATTCTGCAATGAGGAATTGCGAGGTTTATAATATTGAAAGGATTTATGGTAGAGCAGTATCAATTAGTGCTGCAAAAAATATTGTCTTTTATAACAACAATGTGCATCATAATTGGGGAACTTATCCGGATGGTTCTCATGATATGCATAATATTGCAGTTACTGGTTTTTCTGAGAGAGTTTGGGTAGTGGACAATGAATTGCATCATGCAAGTTATAATATGAATGGTGCTATTGCTAAGACGGGGGGTGATGGGATTCAGGTTATGGGAAGTGGTTGTGAAGCGATGACTGATCCAAGTATATGGCCAAACTATATATTTATAGGCAGAAATGATATACATCATAATACTGAAAATTCAGTGGACATTAAATGCAGTCATAATGTTGTAGTTTCACAAAATGAGGCATATATGGATGGATTTACCCCATATTCAAGTGCTTCCATGATCAATCATGAGCATGCCAATAATACCTGGTTTATTTTTAACAAGATTCGCGATGTAAGGGTGGGGATACGGCCAGAAGATGCAATCGGAGAAGCCTTTGTTATAGGAAATGTTATTTATAATATTAAATATCCTGTTTCAAGTGGAACAATATATGGTAATTTTGTAGGAGCAGTATGGGCAAGAATTGTTCCTACTCATATTATTGGGAATACATTTTATAACGTTATGGGTGGGGCATTAATTCCTTCAAATCCGGGGAACTGTACTATTATTAATAATTTAGTCTCTAGGGTTCCTGTTCCTTATCCAGGAAACCTTTCTTGGTATCATTCAGGTGTTGAAGTTGGCCATGGTGCAGATGAGCATACAACAATAGATTATAATTTATTTTACCAACCTCTCGGTGTTGAAGAATATGTTCCAGATGGAGTTGTTAAATTAAGATGGGGTAATGCCGTTTATGAAGGTCTTCAAAGTTTTATTGATACGGGGAGGTGTTTAAATTGCATAGAATCGGACCCTTTGTTCGTTAATGAGGAAAATTATAATTTTAATCTTAATCAAGGAAGTCCAGCTATAGATTCTGGTACAGATGAAGGAATTGTTCAAGAAATAATGCAGAAATATTTTGATACTTTTGGTGTTAGTATTAATGTTGACATTGAAGGAAATACAAGACCTCAAGGAGCTGGTTGGGATATCGGAGCTTATGAATGTCAAGGAGAATTGCCGCCACCATCATGTTCAAATACAGACACTTCTTGTGGAATCTGGCCAAGTTGTCAGAATTGTAATAGTTTAGACGGATGTTCGGGAACATCATATAGAAACTATTCTTGTTCAGGAACAACCTGCGCATATACAGAAGACAGCTGTACAGATTGTTCTTGTTCTTGCGGTGGCTACAATACAACAGAATCAATAGCTAATAGTAATTGTAATGATGGAATAGATAATGACTGTGATGGAAGCACTGATTCTTCAGATACAGGATGCCAAGAATGTACTTCAGGTCAAACCTCATCTTGTGCCACTGGCTTACAAGGAATATGTTCTTCGGGAACTAAAACCTGCCAAGCAAATGGAACCTGGGGAAGTTGTGTTCAGAATAATCAGCCAACAACAGAGGTATGCAATGACAGCTTAGACAATGATTGTGATGGAACAAATGATTGTTCAGACACAGATTGTTTATCAAACCCTGCCTGCCAAATTACTATCCCTACAGATTACATCTCTTATTGGAAATTTGAGAATAATGCTAATGATGAAAAAGGAGTAAATAATGGAACTCTTTATGGAGATGCTGCTTTTATCAATGATCCTAATAAAGGGAATGTTTTGAGCTTGGATGGAACTGGGGATTATGTAGGCATTTCAGGGAGCGATAAAGCCGTCCCCTTAACATTTAGCGCCTGGATTAAACCGAATATCAATAATGCCATACAAACAATTTTATATCTTGGCGATGGAACAGTTTCAGGAAGTGCCGCCGATAACTTCAGAATAGGGATGAATGCAAGTGGTAATGCAGGAGCAATTGCACAAAGAGGTAGCGGTTCCCGTATAGCGACAGGAACAACAGTACTTTCTATAGGAACCTGGTATCATATAGTCGGAGTTTTTACCAGCGATACTCTTCGTGAGATATATGTAAACGGAGTGGAGGAAGCGCAAAATGCTTCTGGTGAAGTACCCGTAGGCGGTAAAACTGTGTGGACAATTGGAGAATTTGGCGATGGAACGTGGCTATTTACTGGTTCAATCGACAACGTAATGATTTTCAATAGGGCGTTGAGTGCGACAGAGATTCAGAATATATATGATGCCCAGAAACCGGCAGAAATAACAAAAGTAGAGCCAAAAGAATTGGATTTGAATGGTTTAGCGTCAATACTGGATTCTATCAAGAAAATCTTAGAGAATCTTAAGAGCTTGTTCTAAATATGTGAGCCTGTTGATGACGAGCTTGTTGATGACTGTCGTCAACAAGCTTCGTTGACGACAGTCATCAACAACAAACTAAACAAATTCCTAATAGTGGGTTCTGATAACTCTGTTATCTTCATTGTTTGGATGATAGGTATGTGATTTAACCAGCACCATAACAAGAGGTGGAATAATTGTCATGATAACTTTATATTATTTAACCAGGTATTACTTGTCAAAGATAATGGCTTTCTACACTTTCTACAACGATACCTATCTTCTAATTTAGATACCTTTCTTGATTTACAGTTTGGACAATGTAGATGAGTTCCAAACAAGATCTTTTTTACTAGCTTCTTAATTTGGCAATCTGATGGAGTTTGTCTTAAATTAAACATAGAAACAAGTTTGTTATTATTTATTATCTTATTTATATTTTAACAAATTTGTTCCAAGTTCTTTAGTATACCCAGAGGCAAGGACTTGACAAAATTGAGCAAAGAAAGAGAGTATAATAAAGGCAGTATTTTGTTAATTAAATAGCCAACAAAAAAAAGAAACAGTTTTTGCAAAGGAGACAGAAAATGAAGAATAAGAAAAGATTTGTTGTGGGAATTCTTACTGTGGTGATAGTTCTTGTGGCTGGGGTTGGGATTATAAATTCTAAGCTAAATTCACTAAATTCACTAAATTAGAGAATTGTTGATCCTGCCCTGAGAACAAATGTTGAAATAATGTTTTTTGACGCAAGAACTGAGCTTCAGAAAAAAGCGATGTTGGTTTATCAAGTTCATAATCGCTGGAATTACTCGTCGGTTCAATTCAAAGATGTCGGGCTTGGTGGCAACTTAGATGAAGTTTTTTGTCTGCTGAACCAAGACATTCGGACTGAATTGGTTTTTGATCCGAACAGTAAATATTCTGAAGGTGAATCATGGAAAACTTGGCAGGAAAGATTTGCCGAGATTCATGAAGAAGCTGTTACGGGACTAAAATCAGGTGCTGAAGAATTTCTTCAAGCGAAAAAAGAGGAATAATAGTCTTTCCTCAAAAATAATAAGGTGTTAATCTATAAAAATTGGCACCTTCTTTTTTTAAAAAGCTTGACCCTGTAGAGAAAATTTGACTGCCGATGGCAATTAGATTTTCTTTAAAAATCTTGTCAAATTTCTTCTACGGGGTTGACAAGGTTTTGGTTTTGAGTAAAATGATAGATATTAAAAAATTAACTAAACAAACAAACATATGAACATCAAACCATTATCTGATCATATATTAATTGAACCAACTAAAGAGGAAGAGAAAACAAAAGCTGGGATTTTGCTTCCAGATACAGCTGAAAAAGAAAGACCTGAGCAGGGCAGGGTTATTGCTGTCGGCCCAGGTCGCAAAACAGTTTCTGGAAAAATTATTCCCTTAGAGGTAAGACCGGGGGATAAGGTTTTATTTACCAAATACGGTCCAAGTGAAATAAAGGTCGCGGATAAAGAATATTTAATCGCAAAACAAGAAGATATATTAGCAATTATTGAATAAATTCAATAATTGTAATTTCTAATTTCTAAAAAAATATGGCTAAACAAATTAAATTTCAAGAAGAAGCAAGAAAAAAAATAAAAGACGGGGCTGATAAATTGGCTGATGCAGTTAAAGTTACCTTAGGTCCTAAAGGCAGGAATGTTGTTTTAGACAAGGGTTTTGGAGCTCCTACTATTACTAATGATGGGGTAACTATTGCTAAAGAGATTGAATTGGAAGACAAAATTGAAAATTTAGGGGCTGAAATTCTTAAAGAGGTAGCTGAGAAAACTAATGATGTTGCTGGCGATGGTACTACCACTGCTGTGGTTTTAGCTCAGGCAATAATTTCTGAGGGTCTAAAAAATGTAGCTGCTGGAGCTAACCCTTTAGCTCTTAGGAGAGGCATTGAAAAAGGAGTAGAAAGAGTGGTAGAGGAACTAAAGAAAATGGCAAAAAAAATTACTACCAAAGAAGAAATTGCCCAAGTAGCAACTATTTCTGCTGAAAGCAGAGAAATTGGTAATTTAATTGCTGAAGTTATGGATGAAGTTGGTAAAGACGGAGTAATAACAATTGAGGAATCAAAAACTTTCGGTCTTGAAAAAGAAATTGTCAAGGGGCTTCAATTTGACCATGGTTATATTTCCCCATATATGATTACTAATGCCGAAAGAATGGAGGCGGTTTATGAAGACCCTTTTATTTTGGTTACCGATAAAAAAATCTCATCTATCCAGGAGATTGTTCCTGTTTTGGAAAAAATAGCTCAAAGCGGGAAAAAAGAATTAGTAATTATTGCTGAAGACATAGAAGGCGAAGCCCTGGCTACTTTGGTGGTTAATAAACTTCGGGGAATTTTTAACACTTTAGCGGTTAAAACTCCAGGGTTTGGAGATAGAAAAAAAGAAATGCTTCAAGATATGGCTATTATTACCGGAGCCCAGCTAATTTCAGAAGAAGTTGGCTTGAAGCTGGAAAATATTGAAATGAATATGTTGGGTTCGGCTAGAAGGATTGTTTCAACTAAAGAAAATACCACAGTTATTGAGGGCAGAGGAAAGAAAGAAGATATTGAAGCTCGGGTTGGGCAGATTAAGAAGGAACTTGAAGCTACTGAATCTGATTTTGACAAAGAAAAGTTACAGGAAAGATTAGCTAAGTTAATAGGTGGAGTAGCGGTAATTAAAGTTGGAGCTGCTACCGAAATTGAACAGAAAGCAAAACAACACAAAACAGAAGATGCCCTGTCAGCAACCCGGGCAGCAGTTGAGGAAGGGGTTGTGCCTGGAGGAGGAGTGGCCTTATTAAGGGCAAGTTCGGTTTTGGAAGAAGTGGAAATTAATGGTGAGGAAAAAATAGGAAGTAATATTTTAAAAAGAGTTTTAGAAGAACCAATTAGACAAATTGCTCAAAATGCCGGTATTGATGGAGCAGTAGTAGCTCAGAAAATTAAGGAAAATGGAGAAGGATTTGGTTTTAACGCTGAAGCTCTAAAGTACGAAAATTTAATGGAGTCAGGGATCGTGGATCCAACAAAAGTAGTGAGGTCTGCTTTACAAAACGCAGCTTCGGCGGCTGGTATGTTTTTGACTACTGAAGTTGTTGTAGGTGAGCTTCCAGAAAAAGAGAAAAAAGAAATGCCTCAAATGCCTGCTGGCATGGGATATTAGATTATGTTAAAATAAACAAAAAGGTATGGAAAAACAAGATTTAAAAAACTTGTTAGTTGAGTATTTGGTAGAAACAACCAAAGAGGTAAAAAAGATAGCTGCCGAAGGAAAGGGTAGACAAGTTTTGGGTGAGACAATTAACAGGCCAGAGGATCTGGAAATTGGAATTGATAGAGTAGGAGAAGAAATTTTAGAAAAACTTTTGAAAAAACACAGAATAAAAGCAACTATCTTTTCTGAACCGGAAAACAGAGACATTAAGAACGGAGGAGAGATTTACGGTTCAGTCGATCCTTTTGATGGTTCAATGCTTTATCTTCGGGGCTTTGAGCACAACTGGTACACCGCCTTAAGTTTTTTTGACAAAAAAAGAAATCCTTTATGTTGCGGCATAGCTGATATTATTAATGAAAAATATTATATCACTGAAGAAGGCGGGAATTATTTAGTTTCAATGGATGGAGAAAAGAAAAAGAAAATTGAACCAGCTACTAGAAAAAAACTAACCGAACCCATTGTTTTAGCGAGCTATATAATGAGTTCTCAATATTCTCCAAAGTTTCTTGATATTTTTGGGGATTTGGTAAGAAATATGCATCCCAAGGGACTTTTTTATCCTCACGGCGGTTCATATATTTATAGTTTTCTTGCTTCTGGCCTGATCGATGCTTATGTAATGTTCAATGAACCTCGTTCAGAAATAGACCCCGGTTTTCCAATTGCTAAAAATGCTGGCTGTCAAATTATCAGCGTTGATTCCGATGGAAATTACCAGGATTACCAATTTATTCCCGGAGAACAACACGGTAAAGTTGATTTATTAATTGCCACTGCAACTCCTCAGATTCGTGACCAGTTAATAAAGCATTACGTTAAAAAATATGCAGAAAAATACTCTTTTGAGTCATAAACCGATTAAAAAATTTATTAAAGGAGTTGGTGAAGATATAATAAAGTATCTTGGTAAGGATAAAGCATGCGTCATCGGTCTGGAAGACGATGGCGTTTTTTATGGAGAAGGTCTTTATGAATGGTTATCTCAGAAAAAGAAAAATGTCACTTTTACTACAATGAATGATTATGGAAAAGGATTGGAACAAGAGAAGGTCAAAGGAAGAAAAGTTTTATTAGTTGACAATGATATTGTTACTGGCAAGGCGTACAAAACAGTGATGGCTTTTATGCGGGAGAAGAAAGAGAGATTAAAGATAAAAGATATAAAGTTTGCTGTTTTGTGCGACCGAATGAAAATGGCTGATTTTTCAGTTGAAGATTATCCTGCTCCAACTTCCTGGAGCTTAGGATCTTTGGATGAAATTAACCTGGAAATAGTTAAGTCCTTGTCTCAAAACGGAAGAAGAAGATTTGTTGATATTGCCAAAAAAACTGGATTAACTCCAGTTGGTGTCGGAGATAGAGTTAAGAAATTAATTGAGCATGATGTATTAAAAATTCAAGGGTTATTAAGTATCGAAAAATTTTATTCAGTGAGCGCTACTATTGGGGTTGAAGCTCCTTCCAGGGTCGCTTCTAAATTAATAAAGAAATTTGAAAATTGTCCTTTAGTTTATAATTTAGTCAGCTTCCCTTCCGGTCACCACCAAAATTTAATTATAGGTATTATTGCCCCTAATTTAAAAAGAATAAACGACCTTATAGCAAAGCAATTAAGGTCTGAACCGGGGATAAGAAGTATTGAAGCTGATATAGGGGAATTACCAATAGTGCCAAAAGGACATTTATTATCTGTTTTTTCTGAAAAATCTAAAAAGTGCCTTTGCGAAAAAAGATGTAATGAGTGCGAATACTTCTTGTGATAGATGATAGATGATAGACGATGATTAGAATTCTCTAAAAGAGGATTTTTTTGTTTAAGGTTTGAACTCCGGTAAAGAAAATCTTGTCAAATTTCTTCTACGGGGTTGACAAACTATTTTGATAGAATAATATAATATATACATGTGGAAAACTTTAAAAAACAAAGCTGAAAGGTTAAATCACTAAACTTTACTAACTGCTCTTGACAAAATATTTAGGAAAACTAAAATAAAAGAAGGTTAACAAAAATAAAAACATGGTGCAAAGAAAAAGGTTTTATTTAACATCAAAAGGGTTTGAGGATATAAAAAAAGAATACGAAGTTTTAAAAAATCTTCGGCTTGCTAAGACCAAAGGAGAAGTTCCAAAAATTTGGGAATCTGAGGATTTGAATCCTGAATATCTTTCTTTCCAGGAAGACTTAAATTTTCTTGAGACAAGAATAGCCGAACTCGAAAATATTTTAAAGAATATAGAATTAATTAAAACTCCTTCCAAGAAAAAGCGAGACGCTATAAATCTTGGGGGGACGGTGGTAGTAGAAGTAGAGGGAGATAAAGACGAGTTTACAATTGTGGGGACACTTGAAGCCAAACCGTCTTTAGGAAAGATTAGCAATGAGTCTCCGGTTGGAATGGCTCTTTTAGGCCATAAGGTCGGAGATGAAGTTGTTGTTTCTTCTCCAATAAAAACAATTTATAAAATTAGAAAGATAAAATATTGATTATTAATTATTTAAAAGAAACAACTCCCTCCAAGGCCGGGAGTTGTTTCTTTAATTAATGCCAGTTATAGTAAAAACATGAAGGAACTCGTTAATTTTTTTCACGAAATAGGAAAACTTAAAGGAATGCCGAGAAGGGGTTGGGTGATAAATGATATAAAAAATCCAGAGAGCATTGCCGAGCATACTTTCCGAGCAGCAATAATGGCTTGGATTTTAGCTAAAAGGAAAAAGGGACTTAATATTGAGAAAATTATTAAGATGGCTTTAATCCATGATTTATGCGAGGTATCTGCCGGTGATACGACTCCTTATGATCCAGTTCTTCCTAAGAGTAGAAAGAAACGAAAAGAATTAATGAAAACATGGCCGAGATTTTCAGATTCTGAGAAAAAGAAAATTGTTCAAGAAAAATATAAGAAAGAGAAAAAAGCATTGGAAGGACTTATCTCAAAGTTACCAGTAAATTTAAAAAAAGAAATAAAAAATCTTTGGCTTGATTATGAAAAAGGCCTAACGCCGGAGGGAAGATTTTTTAATCAGACAGATAGAATGGAAAGTTTCCTGCAAGACATGGAATATTGGAAAAAGTATAAAAAACCTCCTCAGGGACCCTGGTGGTTATGGGCAAGAGAGTTTTTTGATGACCCTGTTTTGCTTGAGCTTATTAAGGAAATGGATAATAAGTTTCACAAACATAAAAAGCCCAGGATTTAAAACTAAAATGGGTAAAGTATATATCGGTACTTCTGGATGGGTTTATTCTCACTGGGAAAATATTTTCTATCCGGAAACCCTGCCTTCAAAAAATAAACTAAAATACTTTTCTCGGCATTTTAAAACAACCGAAGTAAACTATTCTTTTTATTGTCTGCCAAGGCCTGCCACTTATCAAAATTGGTACTCTCAGACACCGGGAGATTTTTTATTTACTGTAAAGGCAAGCCGTTTCATTACCCATATTAAGAGATTGAAAGGAGTTCGTCCTGCTTGGAAAGTATTTATTAAGAACGTTTTAAATCTCAAAAAAAAACTCGGCCCAATTCTTTTTCAATTTCCTCCTAATTTTAAAGCAAGCGATGAGAATATAAAAAGATTAGAAGATTTTTTAAAACTTATAAGAGGTTTTAAGTTTCAATCTTCAAGTTTTAAGATTAGATTTGCTTTTGAGTTTCGTCATAAAACCTGGCGCCAAGAGAAAATTTACAAATTTTTTAAAAAATATAGAATTGCTTGGGTAATTGCTGACTCTCCTTCTTTTCCCAAAGCTGAAAAAGTAACTGCTGATTTTGTCTATATCAGAATGCACGGGTCTAAAATTTTATTCTCTTCAAAATATACAAAAAAGGAATTAAAGGATTTAGCTGAAAAAATAAAAAAGTGGAAGAGAAATAAAGACGTCTTTGTTTATTTCAACAACGATGCCCATGGCCACGCAATTGAAAATGCCAAAACCTTAAGAGGATTTTTAGGTAAATAGAATTTGAAGTATAATATATACAATTAACCCTCACGACCATAACGAGTTTTAAATTATGTTCTTTGTGTATATACTACAAA
>CAYPVI010000024.1:0-1174 GCA_964414135.1 uncultured Candidatus Saccharibacteria bacterium
CGGTTAATTTTTTACCGGTTGTTGGAGCTCTCGTTCATCGTCCGCCGAAACTTCCAGTAGATTACAATGGAATAAAGATAGTTTCTTTTTAGTTGAGACAGAAGTATGGGCAGTTGAACAGAAGGATTGTCCTTTATGTGAAATTGGCTCTCCTCGTTATCGACCAAGAGAAAACTGGAAAAAGCTAACTGGCCAAGCTTAAAAAAACAAAAATATAGCCGTTGAAAAATATTTCAACGGCTTTTCTTATCCACAATTTCGGGGTTGATTTAAAGGGGAATTTAGAGTAAAATGAAAGCATGCGGAAACCTCTTAAAATTAAAACTAAGGGAGATAAAATTGATGTTACAGTGCCGGGGGAAAAACCAACGGTGGGGCATTTGCACCCTTTGACTTTGGTTAAAAGAAAGGTTGAAGAGATTTTTCAGGCAATGGGTTTTTCGGTAATTGAGGGTCCTGAAATTGAAAACGAATGGTATAATTTTGATGCTTTGAATATTCCTAAAGATCATCCGGCTCGAGATATGTGGGATACTTTTTATTTAGAAAATGGTCTGCTTTTGCGAACCCATACTTCGCCAGTTCAAATTCGTTATATGGAGAAGAATAATCCTCCTTTTAGAATTATTGTTCCCGGAAGGATTTTCCGGCACGAGGCAACTGATGCAAGCCATGAGACCAATTTTTATCAAGTAGAAGGATTAATGGTTGGCAAAGACGTTTCAGCAGCTAACTTTAAAGCAATTATTGATGAATTTCTTTCAAGATTCTTTGGAAAGCAAGTTAAAAGCCGTTTAAGGCCAAGTTTTTTTCCTTTTACCGAACCAAGCTTTGAAGTAGATATGACTTGTTTAGTTTGTAATGGAAAAGGATGCAGTACTTGTTCAAGAACCGGCTGGATAGAATTAATGGGAGCGGGAATGGTTCATCCCAATGTTTTGAAAGCAGGAGGGATTAACCCTAAGAATTGGCAGGGATTTGCTTTTGGAATCGGAATGGATAGATTAGCAATGATGAAGTATAAAATAAACGACATTAGATTATTTTATTCGGGAGATTTAAGATTTCTTGAGCAGTTTTAATATAGCAAATTATGTTGATGTATGGTTTTTTCATATAATTGGCTAAAAGAATATATTAAATTACCAAAGCCAGAAAAACTGGCAGAGCTTTT
>CAYPVI010000024.1:1274-10681 GCA_964414135.1 uncultured Candidatus Saccharibacteria bacterium
CCCGATTGTTTTTCTCATATTGGAATAGCGCGTGAGTGCGCGGCATTCACAAATTCCAGATTACAAATTCCAAAGTTCAAACTCAAGGAAGATAAAAACTTAAAAACAAAAGATTTTGTTACCGTTGAAGTTAAAAATAAAAATGATTGTTCAAGATACACCGCTCGGGTTATTGCTAATGTAAAAGTTGGTCCTTCGCCAAAATGGATTCAAGAGCGACTAAAAGCATGCGGCTTAAGGCCTATTAACAATATTGTTGATGCTACAAACTATGTTATGCTGGAAACCGGTCAGCCCATTCACGCTTTTGATTTAGATAAGATTTCTAATAAGAAAATAATTGTCAGAAGGGCTAAAAATAGAGAGAAAATTATTACTTTAGACAATAAAAGATATAATTTAGACAAGGATATTTTAGCTATCGCTGACGTAAAAAGTCCTTTAGCTGTTGCTGGTATAAAGGGTGGTAAGAAAGCTGAAATAGATAAAAAAACAAAAACCATTGTTTTAGAATCAGCTAATTTTGATTCCCGAATTGTTCGTAAGGGTTCTAAAAAATTAGGTTTAAAAACCGATGCTTCCTGGCGCTTTGAGCACAGAATTGATTCAAGTTTAACAGAAACAGGAATAAATAGAGCAGCTGAAATAATTCAAAATATAGCAAAAGGCAAAATTACTTCTGGTTTAGTTGATTTTTATCCCAAAAAAGTTCTACCAAAAAAGATTAAACTGGATTATAGATATCTTACAAAACTTTTGGGTTTAAAAATAGAAAAGAAAGATGTTAAACAAATTTTAAAGAGATTAGGGTTTAAAATTATTAAAGAAGAACACCCAATTTTAATTGTAGAAATTCCTACTTTTCGCTTGGACATTTCTTTACCTGAAGATTTGATTGAGGAAATCGGTAGAATTTATGGATTTCAGAGAATACCGGCCGCTTTCCCGATTGTTTCTTTAATTCCGCCAAAAAGGAATTTTGAGATTTTTTGGGAAGATATCACCAAAAATATTTTAAAAGAAAGTGGATTTACCGAAGTTTATAATTATTCTTTTATCGGGGAAAAGGAATCTGAGGTTTTCAAAGGTGCTGTTGAGGTAGAGAACCCGATGAGCGTGGAACAGAAATATTTAAGGCCGAGCTTAATTCCCAATTTGCTCAAGAATGTAATAGATAATTTTAGATATTTTAACGAGATTAAAATTTTTGAATTAGGAAAGATATTCATCAAGAAACAAGACTACAACCCACCCACCGCGTCCTCCCGCGCCAAAGGCGCGGGCCCCTCAAGAAACAAGAAACAAATTGAAGAAAAGCGAATGCTTGCCGGATTAATTACAGGAGACGCATTTTATCAAGCAAAAGGAGTTGTGGATTCGCTTTTAAACAAATTAGGTATTAGTAATGTTTGGTATGATGAGTACAAACCTACTCCTGAACAAAGCAAGATTTCTATTTGGCATAAAGAAAGGTGTGCCGAGATTAAGGTTGATGGGCAGGAAATAGGATTCTTAGGGGAGATTTCCCCGGGAATATTTAAAAAAACTAAAGTGGTTATATTTGATATTGATTTTGAGAAATTAATAAAACTTTGTTCTGAAGAACATGAATATCAGCCGATTTCTCAGTATCCGGCAGCCATCCGGGATTTAGCTGTCTTGGTACCACTAGATGTTAAAGTTGTAGATGTATTGAATAAGATTAATGTTGCTGGAGGCGCTTTGGTTAGAGATGTTGACCTTTTTGATATTTATGAAGGAGAGGGGATTGTCCAAGGAAAAAAGAATTTGGCTTTCCATATAATTTATCAAGCAGAGGATAGAACCCTTAAATCAAAGGAAATTGATAAAATTCATCAAAAAATAATTAAAATCTTAGAAGAAAATCCCGAGTGGGAAGTGAGAAAATAATATGGTTCGTAAAAAAACATCACTAAAATTAAAAAAGCGAGTTAAAAATAAGGAAGCTGAATATACTGCCAAAGACATTTATGTTTTGAAGGGTTTGGAACCGGTAAGAAAAAGACCGGCAATGTATATTGGTTCAACCGGTCCCGATGGTTTGCATCATTTAGTCTGGGAAGTATTAGATAACGGCCTTGATGAATGTTTGGCCGGCTATGCAAAAAACATTGAAATCGCCCTCTTGCCGGAAAATAAAGTAAAAATGGTTGACGACGGACGAGGAATTCCGGTAGATAAACATCCCCAGACAAAAAAATCAGCTTTGGAAACAGTAATGACCACTTTGCATGCTGGAGCAAAGTTTGGGGGGAAGGCCTATCAGGTAGCAGGAGGTCTGCACGGAGTAGGAGTTTCGGTCGTTTGCGCTTTATCTAACTATATGAAAGCTGAAGTTTGTCGTGGTGGTTTTAAATATTCTCAAGAATATTCTAAAGGGAAAACAAAAACAAAAGTTAAAAAAGTAGGTCCTTGCCGGCAGACCGGAACGACCGTTCTATTTGAACCGGATCCGGAAATTTTTAAAGAGATTAAGTTTAACAAAAAAAGAATTTTAAATCATTTGCGCCAGCAGGCCTATTTAACTAAAGGAACTAGAATAACTTTTAGAGACGAAAGAGAAGAAAAAATAAGTTACAGTTTTTATTTTGAAGGCGGTCTCACTTCTTATGTTAAATATTTAATCCATGACTCCACGCCTCGCCATCCTAATGTTTTTTATTGCTATGGTGAAAAAAACGGGATAATCGTTGAAGCTGCCTTTCAGTATACTCAAGAGTATGAATGCTACGAGGAAGGTTTTGCTAATAATATTCATACCGAGGAAGGCGGTACTCACTTAACCGGATTCAGGACCGCTTTAACCCGGACTTTTAATGACTATGCGAGAAAAAATGATTTTCTTAAAGAATCGGATAATAATTTATCAGGTGAAGATGTAAGAGAGGGGTTGACTGGAGTGGTTGCGGTAAAGATAAGAGAACCCCAATTTGAAGGCCAAACCAAAGCGAAATTGGGTAACCCCGAAGCTAAAGCGATGGTGGATCAGGTAGTTTCCGAGCGCTTAACTGATTTTTTGGAAAGGAACCCTCAAGATGCCAAAGCTATCATTGAAAAATGTATTTTATCTTCTCGGGCTAGAAAAGCGGCAAGAGCGGCCAGAGAGACAGTTTTAAGAAAAGGAGCTTTAGAAGGTCTTGCTTTGCCGGGAAAATTAGCTGATTGTACCTCCAAAAAACCCGAAGAGTCCGAGCTTTATATAGTTGAAGGCGAGAGCGCCGGAGGGAGTTCACGTCAAGCCAGAGACAGGCACTTTCAGGCAATTTTGCCTCTCCGGGGTAAAATCTTGAATGTTGAGAGAGCTCGATTAGATAAAATATTATCTTCAAAAGAGATTAGGGCTTTAATTATTGCTTTGGGGACGGCCATTGGCGAGGATTTTAATTCTGAGAAGGCAAGGTATCACCGGATTATTATTATGGCTGATGCAGATTCTGACGGGAATCATATCAGGACTCTTCTTCTAACGCTTTTTTACCGTCATTTTAAGCCAATAATTGAAAAAGGTTATCTTTATATTGCTCAGCCCCCGCTTTATAAAATTCAGGCAGGGAAAAGAATAGAATATGTTTATAGCGAGGATGGGAAAGAGAAAGTTTTAACTTCTCAAAAAAAAGAAAAAATTACAACTTCTTCTGTTCAACGTTATAAGGGTTTAGGAGAAATGAATCCAGAAGAATTATGGTCAACTACTATGAACCCAGAAAATCGTATTTTATTGAAGGTTACCATTGAAGACGCCAAAGAAGCCGACAGAATTTTTGATACTTTAATGGGCGAAGAGGTGTTGCCAAGGAAAAAATTTATTCAAGCTTATGCCAAGAAAGTAAAGAACCTTGACATTTAAACTTTTCTCGGTTAATCTAAAACCATGAAAATTAACAATCTTCCCTCAAAAATCATCGCATTTCTTAAAGAAGTAAGGTTGGAAATGAAAAAAGTTAACTGGCCCACCAGAAAGCAAACAATAAAATACACTTTAATTGTTATTGGAGTTTCGTTTGGAGTGGCTATTTTTTTAGGCGGGTTAGATTTTATTTTTACGACGATATTAAATAAATTTATACTCTGATGCCCAAACAGAGATTACCACAACAAAAAAATTGGTATGTTATTCACACTTATTCCGGCTACGAAGATGCAGTTGCTAAAAGCCTAAGGCAAAGGGTTGAATCTTTGGATATGGAAGATAAAATTTTTGATGTTTTGGTGCCAAAAGAAAAGAAGATTAAAATTAAAAGTGGCAAGAGAAAAACGGTTGAGGAAAAAATTTACCCAGGTTATGTATTGGTTGAAATGATTGTTACTGATGATTCTTGGTATGTTGTTAGAAATACTCCAAACGTAACTGGTTTTGTCGGGGTGGGCACTACGCCGGTGCCAATTTCACAAAAAGAAATTGAAGTTTTGAAAGAAAGAACAGGTGTTGAGATGCCTCAATATAAGATTGAAGCAAAAGTAGGGGATTCGGTAAAGATCATTGATGGTCCCTTTAAAGATTTTGATGGAAGAGTTTCAGGAGTTGATGAGGAACGAGGAAAGATTAAAGTAATGGTTAATATGTTCGGTAGGGATACATCTGTGGAACTGGACTCGTTACAGATTAAAAAGTTATAAATAAACAGTAAACAGTAAACAATGGACAGAAAACATGGCTAAAAAAATCAAGGCTATTATAAAATTACAAATTCCAGCTGGACAGGCAACTCCTGCTCCACCAGTAGGGCCGTCTTTGGCTCAGCATGGGCTAAATATTACTGAGTTTTGTCAGAAATTTAATGATGCCACAAAAGATCAAACAGGTTTTAAGATTCCGGTTGAGATTTCAGTTTATCAAGACAGAACTTATGATTTTAAATTAAAACAGCCTCCAGCAGCTGAACTTTTGAAAAAAGCAGCTGCTATTGAAAAAGGTTCTGGTGTTCCCAATAAAACAAAAGTAGCTAAAATTACCAGATCCCAGTTAAAGCAGATCGCCGAAAAAAAAATGCCTGATTTAAACACCATTGACATTGAACAGGCAATGAAAATAATTGAAGGTACAGCCAAAAACATGGGCATTGAAATAGAGTGATTATCTTTCCATGAATAAAAAAAACCTCATTCTTTATATCCCTGTCATTCACAAGGGATATTTAGATTTTTTAAATAAAATTCAGGATAGAATTTCCGTTGTTTATATTATTGATGAGTCGTTTTTAAAAGAGCTTTCTGAAATTAAACCGGATATCGCGGCAATAGATGCAAATATAGTAAAAAACTTGCTGAATAAACTCGGTTTTAAAAACGTTTTAATTCTTTCCAGAGATAATATTAAGCAACTGGAAAACAAAGAACTGGTTCTTATTCAAGATGAAATTTCCAGGAATTTACGCGATAAATATCTTAAAAAGGAAAAAGTGGAATGGCAGTCGGTTTTTCTTCGTTGGGATAAAGATAAAATTTTATCCGAACAACCTTTTAAAGATATTCCGATTTCCGAAAATTCTTTTGATATTAAAATGATGAAAGAAGCATATAAAGAGGGGCGAAAAAGCAGCGAGTGGTGGCGTCGAATAGGTGCGATTTTGGTGAAAAATAAAAAAATTCTTTTTCGCGCTTATAACAAAGATCTTCCCAATGATTATACCCCTTATCAGGTTGGTGAGGTTAGAGATTTTTTCAAACCAGGGGAGAGACAAGATTTAGCCAGTACGATTCATGCTGAGCAGAAAATAATTGCCGAAGGTGCTAAAAAGGGTGTCCCTCTTGAGAGAACATCGTTGTATGTCACTGTTTTCCCTTGTCCTGTTTGTGCCAAGCTCATCGCTTTCTCCGGCATAAAAAATCTTTATTTTAGCGAAGGAGGTTCTAATTTTGATGCTAAAAAAGTTTTAGAATCAGCCGGCGTTAAGATTACTTATATAAAATGCGACAATACTTAGGCCTATTAAAATACGTTTTAGAAAATGGAGAAAAAAAAGGCGATCCCCAAGGAGTTGGAAACCTCGCTGTTTGCGGTTATCAGATGCGTTTTAATATGGACGACGGTTTTCCTCTGCTTACCACTAAAAAAGTCCATTTGAAATCCATTATCTACGAATTACTTTGGTTTTTAAGAGGGGATACCAATGTTAAGTATTTACAAGACCACGGCGTGACAATTTGGAACGAGTGGGCAACGCCCGAGGCCTGTGCTAAGTATAATTTTCCGCCAGGAGAGTTGGGGCCCATTTACGGTGAAAAGTGGCGGCGTTGGAAAAAAAGAGACGGTGGAGTAATTGACCAAATATCAAACCTGATAGAAGAAATAAAAACAAATCCTGATTCCAGAAGATTGGTGGTAACTTCCTGGGATCCAGAGGACATTGATAAGGTTTTTGTCGCTCCTTGCCACTGCTTTTTTAAATTCTTCGTTGCTCAGAAGAAGTTATCTTTACATTTATTTCAACGAAGTTGTGATGTTTTTTTGGGCGTTCCTTTTAATATTGCTTCTTATTCTTTATTGTTAATGATGACAGCCCAGGTTACCGGATTAAAAGCCCATGAATTTATCTATACTCTATCTGATGCTCATATTTATCTTAATCATATAGAGCAGGTAAAACTTCAGTTAGCTCGTGCGCCTAGGCTCTTACCCAAAATGACTCTTAATCCAAAAATAAAAAATATCTTCGATTTTGACTACGAAGATTTTACGCTTGAAGGATATGATCCTTACCCATCTATTAAAGGAAAAATCGCTATTTAAAAGAACTAACCGATTGGGAAATTAACTGTTTTTGTCTTTTTTGTTTTTTTGTCTATTTTTGGAGAAATTATATGAAAGTGAATATGGCTAACTGAAGCTCCAGTATAATCAGTATCTCCAAATCTCATCGTTATTCCTCCTCCTTTTATTTTCCATTTTTTTATCGCCCAGTTTATTAAATAGGCCACTGATTCAAGGTCTTTTTTTGTTATTTCCGAAAAATTTTCTTTATGTTTATCTCCTAAAATTATTAAATGATATTTAGTGTTTTTATATGGCCAGCTGTTATTAGTTAAAAACCAACCCTTCTTTCTTTTATAGATCGGTTTTTTATGGTATTTAAAATTCTCTTTGCAGAAGGGACATTTACGCGTTTTAGCTATTTGTTTAATTACCTTTCTATATTCTCCTTGTCTGGCATTTTTAATGTTAACTAATTTTTTTCTCATCTTTTTTGTTAAATTTGGACAGGAGTATTTCTAAGTGTTTTTTGACGGTTGTTTCAATGATTTCAGTTGAGGAAGTATTTTTTGCCTGGCGTGGAAGGATTAGGACCTCTTTAGAATATTTCCCAATTTCTTTGATTTGTTTATTAGAATAGCTATAATCAGTGGTAATAAAAAGATCCGGCTTGATTATTTTTATCAGTTCGTATTGCCACCTTCCTTGTTCGTCAATGTCGTCTATTAAAGTGACGTAATCCACGCAATCTTGATAACTAAGCATTTCTATTCTTTCTTCTTGAGGAATAATTGGTCTCAGCTCGTTTTTATAAAGTTTTATTCCTCTATCGCTGTCCACTCCGACTATAAGGATATCTCCTTGCTCTTTAGCTTTTATCAGATATCTAAGATGACCTATATGGAGCATATCCCAGGAACCCACAGTACAAACAATTTTATGTTTCAGGGTTCTATGAGCATCCGTCATTCTTTTAAGTTCAGAATAATCTAAGATTGTAGATTTATTATCTTGTTTTTTCATGGTTAATATACTATGATATCAAAATGAGAGAAAAAGGCAAGCCCGTCATTTCAATTATTGCAGCAATTGGTGGAAATAATGTTATTGGCTTAAAAAATACCCTGCCCTGGAATTTGCCGGCTGATATGAAGCATTTTAAGCAATTAACCAAAGGGAAGCCAATAATTATGGGCCAAAAAACTTTTGAATCTATTGGTAAACCCTTGATTGGTCGGACTAATATTGTCCTAACTTTAGATAAAAATTTTACTCCGTCTGGTTGTCAGATTGCTCATTCCATAAAAGAAGCACTTGAGATAGTCAAAAATTCTAAAGAAGCAATGATTTGCGGGGGAGAATCAATTTATCGTCAATTTTTACCATTAGCTGATAGAATGTATCTAACCCTGATTGAGGGAAATTTTGAAGGCGACGCCTTTTTTCCGGAATTTGACCAGAGTTCCTGGAAAGAAATAGAACGGGTAGAAAATAAATCAGACAGAGAAAATCCCTATAAATATACTTTTATCACTTTAGAAAAACATGAAAGAAAATGAGAAAGTTTTAGTGGTTCCCAGGAATATAATTTTTAAAGAGGGCTCTTGGCGTGGGGTTAAGATTGAAAATTTAGATTATTATCTGGATTTAATTAGAAGTAATTATCAATTTAAAAAAAGGGGAGAGGTTGAAAAAAATCCTTCTTTTCAACAGATAATTCCTTATATTCTTTTTAGTTTCAAAGATAAATTTTTTCTTTACAAATACATAAAAGGAGCTGGGGAAAAAAGATTAATAAATAATTATCAATTGGGGGTAGGAGGACATATAAATCTAATTGATGCTAAAGAAAAAGAAGGTATTTTAGAAAGAGCGGCAATGCGGGAGTGGAACGAAGAGATTAATTATAAGGGGGACATTTTAAGTAAAAAATTGATTGGTATTTTGAACGACGACACTAGGCCGGTTGAAAAAGTTCATATTGGTTTAATTTATCATTTTATTGGCGATAGCCCAGAAATATCGGTTAAAGAAACAAACAACATGAAAGGAGAATTGGTTGATTTGAAAGAACTGAGGAGGCGTGTTGAAAATACTGGTGGTTGGGCACCAATTGTTTATAAAGAATATTTATTAAAGTTTTTAAAATGATTAAGAATTTTTGTCCAGGCAAGTTTATTGTTTTTGAGGGGCTTGATGGGTCTGGGAAATCAACTCAAGTTAAGTTATTGATTGAACGATTAAAATGCGAGGGTTATAAGGTGGAGGCAATTGATTTTCCTCGGCATGGCGAAAAACCGGCTTGGCTGGTTGATAAATATTTAAGAGGGGAATATGGCACCGCTAAAGAAGTTGGTTCTTACCGTGCCTCTATTTTTTATGCCTGCGACAGATACGATGCTGGCTTCAAAATAAGAAAATGGTTAAAAGAGGGAAAAATAGTTATCGCTGATAGATATCTTGTCTCAAACATTGGTCATCAAGGGGGTAAGATAAAAAATAAAAAAGAAAGAAAAAAATATTTTGACTGGCTTTATCGTTTAGAATACGAAATTTTAGAAATTCCTAAGCCAGATTTTACTTTTATTCTTAAAACTTCTCCTAGATTTTCTTTAAAATTAGCCAACAAAATAACTGACAAAGAAAAAAAAGCAAGAAGAAAAGCTTACTTAGGCAGAAGCGAGAAAAGAGATAT
>CAYPVI010000025.1:0-3159 GCA_964414135.1 uncultured Candidatus Saccharibacteria bacterium
ACATCAGGTAAAAGTTCTTTAAGCTCGCCGACTTGAATTTTTTCTTTTTCTTTTAAAATTCCTAAAATCTTTTCTTTTCTGGAATCTAAGATTCTATCAAAGGATTGTCCTTCGTTAATTTTAGTTATCTTAGAACCAATAACAGAAGCTGGGCCTCTGTCAACTTTACATTCTATCTTATCATATTTTTCTTCAATCTCCAAGACATCAAAATAGCTCACCCAGTTTTGCCATTTAACTACTTCAAAATAACTTTTAAGAACTGCTAAATCTTTTTTAATTTCAAATATTAAATCTTTTTGTTTTGAGTTTTCCACAGTCATAGTTTCCCCGGGATTAGGGCTGTGGAAAACTTCCCGGACAACCAGATTAGCTAAAATCTCATCAGCAACCTCTCTCACTTTATATCTCAACGGCTCTTTTTTAGGAAAAAGCAAAGTCAGTTTATAAAGTTTATTAGTAAGCTCAATGAGATTTTCTTTATCCATATCTATTAAATTTCACTCAAAGCAACTAAAATTTGAACTTCTTTATCTATCCTTTCTACTTCTTCAGCAATTCTATTAACCTCTTGCTGAATTTCTTCCAAGGTTAAATTCTTTTCCAAAACAACAATCTCTTGTTCCGAAGTTTCTTCTCCCCCTGGCAATTCTCCAATTAAAGACCCTCCAATCCCATTCTCTTCTTCCTTGTCTATTGAAAGCTCAGTTAGGACAAGCTCTTCTTGCCCCTCCTCTTCTTCTCTTTGAGTTATTAAATTCTCAATATTAATTTCAGATAAATCCAAACCTGAATCTTCAGAAAGCGATATCTTCGAGCCTATCATTGCTTTTATCTTATCAAATGCGACCTCGGGATTTTGCCACAAAAGAACCCCGGCAACAATAACCAAAAGCAAAACCAAAAAAAGAAAATCTTTATTCATTATATATCATTATACACGAGCCGAAACCCAGGTCAAATCTCACTACGCGACCCGGCGGCGTAGCGTGGCCGTGGTGCGGCGTAGTGTCACGTGGTGCCTTTACTACGCGACCCGGCGGCGTAGTTTCTATTCTGGGTTAATACATTCTCCATCTTTATAAATGTTACAACCGTTTGCTTCATCGCCTATTCCAAAAACCAAACTCTCTATTTCTAAGATTGGCTCTCCGTTCTGAATATTTACTCCACAAACATTGTTCTTAAATAAAGAGTTTCTAATAACAGGGTTATCGCCACCAATTGAAATACCATTACCTCCATGCTCAAGAAAACCCTGGCAAACTGCGATATCTAAGAACTGAACATTATCAATAATGGAGGAAGAATTAATCAGCAAAAGCCCGTTGTTTTTGTTGTGCTCAAGAACTGAGTTTTTAAGAGTGATGGAAGATTCTTGAACACGGATTCCTGCGGCATCTCCAGAACAATCCCGTCCTGGGTCATAAAATCCGCCTCCGTATCTTAGAATAATATTTTCCAGCTCGGAACCAGCGCTTGTTGGACTAAAATAAATTTGTCCCCAGCTGCCATGGGAAGGAGAAGTAACGCCACCATCACTATTGGTATCTCCTCCGTAGTCATCATCAAAAAAGGAAGTAAAAACAATTTTTTCGTCTTCAGCGCCAATAGCTTTTAACTTCCCGTCTATTGTTACTTTGCTGTTTTCAGAATAACAACCGTGAAATTTTACTACTACTCCCGGTTTTAAAGTAAAAACAACACCTGGAGAAATAGTAAGACCTCCTTCAATGATATATATTAGGTCTGCCTCCCAGACCGTGTCTAAGCTAATTTCGCCAGAAACTATAGCTCCATTAATATCATTATTTATTGCTTGATTCCCTTTAATAGACGGGGAAGAATCAATAACCCAAATTGGTTTTTCATTCTCTTCAAAAATATTATTTTCAATAATTGGAGTTGCTGGTGAATCTTGTCCTTTATTAATCCAAATGCCGTAAATGTTTCTCTTAAATAAAGAATTTTTAATAGAAGCGCCGCCGCCATTAATTGAAATGCCCTTACCTCCATGTTCAAGAAAACCCTGGCAAATTACGGTATCTAAGAACTGAACATTATCAATAATGGAGGAAGAATTAATCAGCAAAAGTCCGTTGTTTTTGTTGTGCTCAAGAACTGAGTTTTTAAGGGTGATGGAAGATTTTTGAACACGGATTCCTGCGGCATCTATAGAACAATCTTGTCCTGGTTCATAAAATCCGCCTCCGTATCTTAGAATAATATTTTCCAGCTCGGAACCAGCGCTTGTTGGACTAAAATAAATTTGTCCCCAGCTGCCATGGGAAGCTCCACTGCCACCATATTCCTCGTCTCTATAAGAAGTGAAAACAATTTTTTCATCATCTGTTTCCCCGCCAATAGCTTTTAAGGTGCCATTTACTGTTATTCCAGTATTTTCAGGATAATAACCGTGAAATTTTATTACTACTCCCGGTTCAATGATTAAAGTTTTGTTCTCGGGAATAACAACTGTTCCCTCAACAATATAAGGACTGCCGAGAAGAGTTAAAGTAGGAAAATCAACAATCCCAGAAATTTCAGTTGAAGATTTAGAAACACTGTTTTCTGCTTTTGGAGTGCCGTTAACATTATTCCCGTTAGCATCTTTGCCATTGCGGGTAATAAGATTGTTATCCGCCCAATTTGTGGAATCTGACCCTAACAATTCTGGTTTAATTCTTTCCATTGTCTGTTTGGTCTCGTTATCACCGTAAAACCAACCATCGGAACAATCAATTTTATCAATTAAATCTCCTTTTTCGTCCCGTAATTCAAAAACTCCTCCATCATTATTTAAGGCGCCCGTATAAATATAATCGGCTTCAATATCACTAACGGTCTCATCACCCGTTCTTTCTAAGAGAAAATAACCTAAGCCATCAATAGCGGGAGTTGTTGTCTCTAAAATAGAAAAAGCAGTTGTTCTTGGCTCGGTTTCTTCTGGAGGATAAAAAAGTAATTGCCAGTCCAAGAGCTCAACCGGCTCTGAATTTGGATTATAAAGCTCAATCCATTCATCGTTTGGAGAAACCTCAGTTCCCATCCAGGCAATTTCATTAATAACCACAGCTTGCGAAGGATTCTTTTCTTCCTCTTCCTCCTCTTCCTCCTCTTCCTCCTCTTCCTCCTCTTCCTCCTCTTCCTCCTCTTCCT
>CAYPVI010000025.1:3259-10659 GCA_964414135.1 uncultured Candidatus Saccharibacteria bacterium
CGCCCAGCCCTGACTCTGGATCGGTAATATTAATTTTCCCACTAAATTCTGCGTAAATCGTTGTTTTTCCGTTTTCTCTAATTTTGGCGAAAATATCCGCTTCTCCCCTGAAATCATTTTTTTCTTCTGCTGTTTTCAATTGAAACTCTCCCTCAAAAGATTTACCAGAAAATACTTCATTGAGGTAATAATAAGACGATTGCCATTTATCTTCTTTTTGGTTGTAAATTTCTGATAAAACAACGTCTTCTTTTTCTATTGAAATTTTTACATCATAAAGAGCGTTTTTAAGGTCGGTGAGAGAAAGAGTTGTTTCGATTTCTTTGTTTACAGGATTATTTTCCGAACAGGAAAGGGTAATCTTGGGTTGTGCCGAATCGCCGCCGCCGCCTCCTCCGCCGCCGCCGCTGATTATAACGTATCCTCTGCTATTTTCCTTTTTTGGTGTACCGCCAGGATTAGAACTCGTCTGCCAATTCAAACCACTTTTTCTCTCCATCGTTCTTTTTGAGGAATTATCGCCAGCTGGCCAATCGGGAAAAGCTTCTATTTCGTCTTGAAGCTGGCAATTTTCATCAAAAAGATATAAGGCCTTATTTGTATTGCTGAGGCCGCCGGTATAAATAAAATCAGCTGCTACCTGAGACGCTGAATCATCATCGGTCCTCTCTAAAAGATAAAATCCGCCGACAGAGGTCTGATCTCTGTTATCAAAAATGATTTTGATTTGCTGTTCCTTGTCTAAAATCTGCCAACCGGTTAAATTGATTTCATCTCCCGATATATTTTTAAGCTCAATCCATTCATCATTAGCGCTTTCTAATGTTCCCATCCAGGCAACTTCGTTAAAAATTATCTTATTTTGAGCAGGATAATTTCCCTCAATTTTCTGACAAAGATCAGACATTTCTTGTCCTATCTCTTTTTGTCCTATCTTTTCCTCTTCTTCCTCCTCTTTTTCTCCCTTTTCGCCTTCTTCTGACTCTTCGGTTAATTCTTCGGTTTCATCAGTAATTTCTTCAGGGGTTTGCTGAATCTCTCCAACCAATTCAGCAATCTCTTGATTTATTACATCAATCCTCTCTGCAATATCATCAATTATCTCCTGAATTTCATCTAACCCCATCCCCTCCGCTCCTGACGAAGCTTCAGGAATAGCTTCTATTTCCTGCACTAGTTCGCTTAATTCCTTCTCTTTTTCAATTATTTCTTCAACCTTTGGAGATAATTTCTCTTCTGACAGCAAGTTTTCGAGGTCAATTTCAGAAAAATCCGGCCCTAAATCCTCAAAAGACGGCAAGCCCGGAGTTACTGTTGCCGTAAAAGGACTTATTTCAGATAAAAATGATTTTACCTTATTCCAAATATTTACTATCGTGTCTTCAATAACTTCTACTGTTCCTTTTGTTTCAAAAGAAGATCCTGTAACCTTGGTAATAATTATCTCTATCTCTTTAATTTTTGTCTTTATTGGTTCTATGATATGTCTTTCCCAAAAACTAAGTGGCTTAATACCCAAATCCGGGACTGATTCTGGAAAATCAATGGTTACTAAAGGATCACCAATCCATTTATAATCTTCAACTTGCCCACTAATTTCAACGATAAACGGGGGTAGGTCATCTTCGAGCTCATGATATATTCCCATTATGCCTCCGATACTTTGCTTAATCACCGGGGGCTCAATAGAATTTGGTGAATAAAACCTTATTTTAACTTTTCCTTTTTCCTGGCTTAAGGATTGATAAACTATAATATATTGAAAGACAACTTCTTTTTTATTTCCTTTATAGGATACATATTTAAACTTCGTTGCCCCAGGGGTTACTCTAAGCTCATTTTGGAGTAAAAATTTCATTCCGTATTCGGTTGCTTTTTTAACTGTTTCTTTTTCAAATTTATCTAAAACAACTGAAATATCCTCAGCTAAAAATAACCTAGCTATTTCTATAGCATTTTTGATTATCTTCTCAATAACCTCTACGGGAGCATCTATTAATAAATGATTTAAAACATCTACCCTGGCAACTTCCCGCAGGATTATGGGAACTGCTCTTTCTTCGGGAGTAGAATAACCGGAGCATTCTTGAGATATCCATTCGTCGGTAAAAACCTGGATTAAAGTATCCAATAAATCGTAAGTACCTTCTTCATATAATTGAAGGTGTTGTCCAATCTCTTCTGGAGTAATTTCTTCAAAAATCTCAGCCAAGCTAATTTTTGGCCAAAACAAAAAACCTACCATAAAAATTAGCAGAAAAATATATAAAAAAGGCCTTTTCATAAGGTTTTTCGTAAAATATAGAAAATTAATATCAATCCTTATTAAATTGTCTATGTGCCCTCACGCCAATATTCTGGTAGTGAGAGTTTATTTCTAAAAGAACTATCTTGAAAGAACTATAATAAAAGAACTATTTATTTAATTTCAACTGTTTCTAAAAATTTATCAAATTCTTGAACACATTTTTCTTTTTCTTCTGGACCCCAATTAAGGCTAAAATTATATAATTTATTTTCCTTAGGAATATAAACAACGATACCATATCCTAAAATTTCACTGTCAAAAATATTTTTTAGAGCTTGGAGATTATTGATTGTTATTGCTTCAAATTTCTCAGACTTTATCCCCAATCCTATATGAATTTCTTTTACTTTTTCTTTTATTTCGTTAAAATTCATTTTTTTATATACTACAGCTGTTTCTATAATACATCCTTTCTTTAATGGAGGATTAATTATCTCGTTTCGCCATACCCCTTCTATATCTGCAGTAATGGAAATGACCGAACCTTCTAAAAGTCCTATTTTTTGTACTTGCCAGCCGTCAGGAATCTTAACAGTTAAGCCAGCTTTTTTATTTTCAACAATTTTCCCTTCTACTGTTTCTTTTATCACATAATCATCGGGGCTTCCTTTTATTTCTCTATTCTCCCACCACCAAAAAACTCCTCCGGCAACGAGGAGTAAAGCAAGAATAATAATAAAAATAGTAATTTTTTTGTTCCCGAGTTTAAAATTCATAATATTTTGATTTTGCTATCTTATAAAAAAATATCTCCTTTGTAAACCCGCAACCTGTGGAAAACTCCAAACTACGCGACCCGGCGGCGTAGTGCCGCATAAATGCCTTCACTACGCGACCCCGGCGGCGTAGTGTGGGCGTAGTGCGGGCGTGAGTGCGACGTGGTAATATACTTTTTTGGGTTTCAAAGGTTCTCTTTTTTTATTTTACATCTGACTTTTTAAAATTCCCATTCCAATTAATATTCCTATTATAATTGCTACAAATATAGCATAAGCATATATTCTTGACTCGTTACTTGTGTCCATTGTATTTATTTTATTATTTTATTATATCATTTTTTTTCTGCCAATCGGGAATCTCCCTAATTTTTGACTTAATCAATTTTTCCATAACAATTAAGCTTAAAATCCAATGAATTCGCGGATTGTGTTGATGGGAATGGCTGTAACCCTTGCCTGAGAATCAATTGTATTTAATCCTAACAATTCTCCCTTAATATTAAATAAAGGGCTTCCGGTTAAAGTATTATTTTCAAAAATATTTGTCCTGATATAGTCCTCGTTCAGATATTTCACAATTCCCTCATTTACCATTTTAATAGGTTCTGACTCAGGAAAAATCACTCCGACCAAAAAAACTCTTTCTCCTAATTTTAACCCATTGAAATCAGCAAAGCCAACAGTGGCTAAATCTTTCTCTTCAACTTTTATCAAAGCTAAATTATTTTTTACGTCTCTTTTCAAAATCTGCCAATTAGGCGTTTTACCGTCAACAAAAAAAACAAAATCCCCCCCGCGGGGAACAAGTTCTGCTAAAGTAATTATTAAACCATCTGAAGTTACCGCAATACCAGATCCCGATATAGTTTTTCCATCTTTTGTTTTTGTTATTATTCCTACCACTGTTCTTTCAACTTTTTCAACCGCCTCTTGAAGGGCAACATTTTCCTGAATGGTAATCTCATTTTTCTCTATCAGAGAAACTGGAATTTTAGCTTGCTGATATTCATAAAAAAAAGGTCCTTCTCCAAGATAGGGCCAAAGAATTTGGTCAGCAAAAATTCCTCCGACCATCCCAACTACAAAAATAACAATGATTCTAAAAATATTTTTAAGCATAATAAAAAAATAGTAGATCTGAACTGTTGTGGAAAACTTTACTACGCGACCCGGCGGTGTAGTAAATTAATGCTGAATTTTTTTGTATTTATTCTAAACTGAAACTTTTTCTGTTTTCTTGTTAGTTTTAACTAAGTCAGCTGGGATTCTAATTATAATTTTTTTAGCTTCGCTATCAACTATCACTTCTTCTCCCTCTTTAACCAAGCCAACTACAATTTTTAAAGATAAGGGGTCAAGAACCTTTCGCTGAATCACTCTTTTTAAGGGCCTGGCTCCTAAATTAGGGTCAAAACCTTGTTCTGCCAAAAGTTCTTTTGCTTTTTCTGAAACTTTAATCTTAATTTTTTTATGTTCTAAACGCCCGGCAACTTTTTTTAATTCAAGGTCAACTATCTTTTTAATTTCTGGCTTGCCGAGATAATTGAAAATAATAATCTCATCAATTCTATTTAAAAATTCCGGCCGAAAGTCCTCTTTAAGAACCCCCATTATTTTTTCTTTTAAGGATTTCTTCTCTGAGTCCTCTTTCCCATTAACAAAACCTAAAGAGCCCATCCTGGTTATGTACTCTGAGCCAATATTTGAGGTCATAATCAAAATAGCGTTTTTGAAAGAAGCTACTCTTCCTTTGGCATCGGTCAGCCGGCCATCTTCTAAAATTTGAAGCAAAATATTAAAAACTTCTGGGTGAGCTTTTTCAACCTCATCAAGTAAAATTACACTGTAAGGTCTTCGGCGAATAATTTCAGTCAACTGGCCTCCTTCTTCATAACCCACATAACCGGGAGGCGAACCTATTATCTTAGAAACAGTGTGTTTTTCCATATACTCTGACATATCTAATCTAACCAGAGCATCTTCGTCATTAAATAAGAATTCAGCTAAAGCTCTGGCGATCTCGGTCTTTCCAACACCGGTTGGACCTAAAAACATAAACGAACCCAATGGTCTGTTTTCTTCGGAAATTCCTGCCCGGGAGCGCCGAATAGCATTAGAAATTGCTAAAATTGCTTCTCTTTGGCCAATAACTCTGTGAGAAATAATTTCCTCCATTTTCTCCAACTTCTTTGCCTCTTCTTCTATCAACCTTGTTACCGGAATCCCGGTCCATTTAGAAACGACCTGGGCTATATCTTCTTCTTCTATCTCTTCTTTTAAAATCCGGTGATTTGTTTGAATTTTAGCTAATCCTTTTTCTGCTTTTCGAACTTCTTTCAAAAGCTCTGGAATTTTTCCATATTTAATTTCAGCTACTTTTTGGAGATTAGCTTGTCTTTGAGCAATCTCTGCTTGAAAAGTAAGGGCGTCTATCTCTTTTTTCAACCCTCTGATTTTTTGAATCAGTTCTTTTTCGGACTTCCATTTTAATTCAAAAGCGCGGGCTTTTTCTTTTAAATCGGCCAAAGAACGATTGATGGCTTTTAGACGATTTTTATCAGCTCCTTCTTTTTTAATCCCGCTAGAAATTTTATCCCTTACGGGACTAATTGCCTGTTTTTCAATTTCTAATTTTTGGATCTTTCTTTTTAACTCATCAAGCTGAGCAGGCTCAGATTCAATTTCCAATCTAAGAGCTGACATTGCTTCATCCATTAAATCAACTGCTTTATCGGGCAAAAAGCGATCGCCTATATATCGAGAAGCGAGTTCAGATGCCGCCACTAAGGCTGAATCTTTTATTCTCAAACCATGGTGAACCTCATATTTTTCTTTAATCCCTCTTAAAATAGCAATGGTATCTTCAATTGACGGCTCCCGAACATAAATCGGCTGAAATCTTCTTTCCAAAGCCATATCCCTCTCAATATATTTTTGGTATTCCTTTAAAGTGGTTGCTCCGATTGCTTTCAGTTCACCCCTAGCTAAAGCCGGCTTCAAAAGATTTGAAGCATCAATTGCTCCTTCGGCAGCTCCTGCTCCAACCAAAGTATGAAGTTCATCAATAAAGACAATATATTTGCCGGCTGCCCGATTGATTTCTTTAAGTAAAGCCTTGACTCTATCTTCAAACTCGCCCCGATATTTTGTTCCAGCGACTAAAGCCCCCAAATCCAAACCAATAATTTCCTTTTCTTTCAAACTTTCGGGAACATCTCTCCTAATAATCCTCTGAGCCAATCCTTCAACAATAGCTGTTTTTCCGACTCCGGCTTCTCCAATTAAAACCGGGTTATTTTTTGTTCTTCGGGAAAGAACCTGCATTAGGCGGCGAATTTCATTTTCCCGGCCAATTACAGGATCAAGTTTTCCCTGTTGGGCTAAAGTAGTTAAATTCCGGGTATATTTTTCAATAACCTGGTATTTTGATTCTGGCTCAGGATCAGTAATTCTTGTTCCTCCTCTAATTTGAGCTAAGGTTTTCAAAACAGTATCATAATCTAATTTGCCAAACTCTAAAGCAGCCGTGTTGCCGCCGCCCGATTTTATAAAAGTAGCTTTATCTAAAATTTCTTTAGCTTTAGTTTCAGAACCAAGCAGGCCTAAAAATAAGTGTTCCACTGAAATAAACTCATCCCCCATCTTCATTGCTTCTTGCCTGGCTCTTTCTAAAACTTTTGCCATATCTTGAGTTAAATAAAACTGGCCAAAAGTTTGAGGAGTAGCAATGGTTGGAATTATATTTAAGGCGTTCTTAGTTTTCTTTTTTAAATTTTCTATATCAGCCCCCAACTTTCTAAGCAAAGTCAAAACAACACTTTCTTCTTGAGAAAGCAAAGCAAAAAGCAAATGTAAGGCATCAATTTGCTGCTGCCCTTTTCCTTGAGCAATAGATTGGGCAGAAAGTATAGCTTCCTGCGTTTTATGAGTAAAATTAGCACCATTCATAATATTTCTTTCTATCATAAATATCTCAAAAAATCAATAAAAAAGCCCCTGGTTATTTCGTCAGGGGCCTATGTTTTGTTGCTATTGTGCAAAAGCAAAGAGCTTTCAGAGATTCTATTTCTTTTTCAGAATCACAAGTAGAAACCTCTTTCTTCTGACCATGACAAATACAATCTCCCTTACCCTTACAAGTTGGACAAACAAGTTTTTCATCAAACCTATTTCTACCACTACCTCCGCAACTAATACATTTGCCTGTTCCTTTACACTTTAAACAATTTCCTTCTCTGTCAAACATTACATCCATCTCTAACTCCTTTTTAAAGAACTAGTACTAAAAAAGCCCTTTTTGAGAAAAGGGCTAATTTGGAAAATTTTCTTATTTTTTATCCAAAGTCCAAACCAGCCCTTCTTGCAAAAAAGGT
>CAYPVI010000026.1:0-9939 GCA_964414135.1 uncultured Candidatus Saccharibacteria bacterium
AGCCCACCAAATTGTGGATAAACCTCGCTACCAATACAAATATTAGCGCGAGGGCTTTTTAGAAACCGGTTACAATTACCGTCACTTTTATCTCTCCTTTTTTTAGTTTCTCATTCTGAATTGCTCCAAAAATTACTTTTGCTTCCGGAGAAACCTCCTGAGTAATAATTTTAGCCGCTTCATCTATCTCAGATAAGCTAATGTCTTTGCCTCCAGAAACACTAAATAGAACTCCTTTTGCTCCTTTACAAGACAAATCAAGCAGAGGAGAACTAAGAGCTTTCTGAGCTGCCTCCCTTGCTCGCTCTGGACCCGTAGCTTTTCCTATGCCAAACAGGGCAGAACCTGAATCTTTCATAATTGCTTTAACATCGGCAAAATCAATATTTATTATCCCTGGCAGAACAATCAAATCAGAAATCCCCTGAACTGCCTGCCTTAAAGTTTCATCACAAATCCAAAAAGCATTTAAAACCGTAGTTTTTGGTTCTAAGATTGAAAGCAATTTATCATTGGAAATACTAATTAAAGTGTCAACTTTTCCACTAAGTTTTTTTAAACTATCTTGGGCAATTTCCATCCGTTGAATTCCCTCAAAAGAAAAGGGCTTGGTAACTACAGCCAGGGTTAAAGCTCCTGATTTTTTAGCGACATCAGCTACAACAGTAGAAGCGCCTGAACCACATCCGCCGCCGAGTCCACATGTCACAAAAACCATATCTGTATCTTTCAAGGCCTCTTGAATTTCCTCTCTTTGCTCTTCGGCTGCCTCCCTTCCTATTTCAGGATTCATCCCTGTGCCTAAACCCCTGGTTAAATCTTTGCCAATCCGAATTTTCCGATGGGCTCTAGTTCTTTGAAGATCTTGGGCGTCAGCATTTATGGCGACTAATTCAACGCCTTTAATTTTACACCTCATCATCCGAGAAATTACATTTGACCCTGAACCTCCCACCCCGACCACTTTGATTTTAGTGTTTGAAGTCATAGTTTATGGTATGAACATTCTAAACATCTTTTTTAATTTATTTCTAATTCCTTTCCCAGGGTTTGGAAAATTCCCTTGCTCCTCTTCCGAATCAACTCCTTCTAAAATTAAACCATAAAGAGAGGATAAGCTCGGATCCTCTTGAAAGGCAGGGGAAATTTGAGAAACTCCGATGCGACAGGGCAGTTTTAATTCTTTTTTCGCCAATTCTTTAATCCCTGGCAGTTTTGCCCCTCCTCCGGTTAAAACTACTCCAGCCGGAAGTAATCTTTGACGAGAAATTTTCTTTAATTCTTTATTAGATATCGCGAAAATTTCCGAAACTCGAGCTTCAATAATATCTTTTAATGCTTTTTTTGAAAAAATAAGCGGCTCTTCCCCTTCAATTCTTATTTTCTTTTTATCTTTAGAGGGCACCAGACAATTTCCAAATTCCAGCTTTATTTTTTCTGCGGTATCAATATCTGTTTTAAGGCAAATGGCAATGTCGCTGGTAATATGCCCCGACCCGATAGGAAAAACAGCGGTATGGATTAAATTCCCTTCTTCAAATACTGCTAATCCGGTAGTCCCAGCTCCAATATCTAAAATGCAAACTCCCAATTCTTTTTCTCTGGGAGTTAGAACTGCCCGGGCGCTATCTAAAGGAGCAAGGGTTAAATAGTTAATTTGGAGCCCGGATTTTAAAATACTTTGGCTGGAATTTTTTAAATAAGGAGAAAAGCCGCAAAGAATCAATGTTTCTGCTTCTAATCTTACTCCTTCCATTCCTATCGCATTCTTCACCCCTCCCTCTCCATCAACAATAAACTCTTTAGGGAAAACTTCAATAATTTCTTTATTTGAAGGAAGAGAAATAGCCTGAGCAGCTTGTAAAACTCTTGCAATATCTTCCTCCGAAATTTTCTGGTCGGCTCGAGAAACAGAAACTAATCCCCGAGAAGAAGTGCAAAATATATGTCCTCCTCCAATATTGGCATAAACGTTGTCTATTCTTTGGCCACAATCTTGCTCAGCTTTTTCCTTTAAAGAAGAAATAATTTCTGCTACTTTGAGAACATCAATCACCACTCCTTTTCTAATCCCTAAAGAAGTTTGCTGGTTATGGCTCAAAATTTCAAAATCTGCTTCCCCGGATTTTTTAGAAACAGTAAGCAATTTTATGGAATCTGATCCAATATCTAAAGCGTTAATTATGTACGGCTTTGACATATTTCATTTAAACATTTAAGCGCTTTAACATTTAAATAAATTTAAATAGTATTCCTGCTTCTTTTCCATCTTATCAGCTTCTTTCTTATCTTTTTCGTGTTCATAGCCCGATAGATGCAGTATTCCATGAATTAAAACTTTGGCTAATTCTTTTTTAAATGTTGAATTATATCTTTTAGCATTTTTCTTAACCTCTCTGAGACAAACGACAATCTCGTTTAATTCATCACCAAAAGATAAAACGTCTGTTATCTTGTTCTTGCCCCGATATTTCTTATTTAGTTTTCTCATTCTCCCTTGGCCAACGAAAACGATAGATAAACCAATTTCTTTTCTACTTTCACTTTTTAAAACTTTTTCTGCAACTCCTTTCAAAAATTCCTCATCAACAAAACTGGTAGTCAAATTATTAATTTCAATCATTATAGTAATTCTTTTACAATTTCGCTCACTGTATTTCCATCGGCTCTGCCTTTAACTTTAGGCATCATCTCTGCCATTACTTTTCCCATATCTTTTATTTCCTTTGCTCCAACTTTTTCAACTGCTTCTTTGGCTAATCTTTTAATTTCTTCTTCTGAAAGTTGCTCCGGCAAATACTTTTTTAAAACTTCCATTTCTGCTTTTTCTTTTTCAGCAAGCTCTTTTCTTTCGCCTTTCTCAAATCCTAAAATCGCCTCTTTTCTTTTTTTATTCTCGGAAGAAACAACTTCAATTATCTCCTCGTTTGTTAAATTAGATTTCTCAGCAAGTTCTTGTTCGGTTAATTCTGGCTTTTCCTTTGAAATCCTGTATCTTTTTTCTTTCTCTTTGCTCAAAATAGCAGCCGAAAGCATCCGCAACGTAGAACGAGAGACTTCATCGCCTTTTTTTAGAGCTTCGGTGAGATCAGCTTGGATTGTTTGCTTCAACATAAAAGTTCTTAAATGTTAAAACGACTATTTCGTTTTTCCCATCTTCTCCATTTTCTTATACTCTTGCCTTAATTGTTCTTTTTTTAGAGCTGATCTTTTTTTCATCTGATGACTTTTTGCTCTCTTTCTAAAACGGTTTTTTCTCGCCCGAAGCAAAATCCCGCTTTGTTTCATTTTTCTTGAAAAGCGGCGAACTAAACTTTGTGATGATTCCCTTTCTTCTTTTTTTATTTCTAACATATTAGTATTTTCCACTAAGCAGGTGTAAATGCAAATGGTCAATCACTTGCCCGCCTTCTCTGCCTACATTAATTATTAACTTATAACCCCTTAGGTCTTTTTCTTTGGCTATTTTTTTGGCAGTTAGAATTATTTCTCCCATTAATGTTTTATCTTCTACTCCAAGATAGTTCACTGAAGGAATGTGTTTTTTAGGAATAATTAAAAAATGGACAGAAGCCTTGGGATTAATATCTTTGATAGCGATAACACTATCGTCTTCATATACTATATCAGATGATATCTCCTTATTTATGATTTTGCAAAAAATACAATTCATAATTCTATTTTTTTAGCTTCTTTCTCATCTCCGCCACCACTCTATTCAGTTTCACTATTTCTTGCTTCCCGCTTTTCATATTTCTAATTATAATCATCTCTTCCAAAGATTCTTTCTGTCCAAGAATAAGAGCATATCTTGCTCCAATCTTATCAGCCCTGCTCAACTGGGCTTTTAAAGAATCTCTACCAAAGGATTCAGCAACCCTTATTTTTGCTTTTCTAAAATCTTCTAAAAGCTTCAAGCTTTTCCTCTTTGATAAACCACCAAGTTGAGCTAAAAATATCTGAGTTTCAGTTTCTTTATCCCCCTGTTTTATCTGTTGGGATTTCATCAAATTTATAATTCTTTCTATTCCAATCGCTGCCCCGCAAGCCGACGTTTCTTTTCCCCCCAAAAGTTTAACTAACTTATCATATCTTCCCCCGCCCGCCAAAGCAATCCTGGAACTTTCTTTCTTTTCAGATGACCCAGAAAAAATTTCAAAAACAGTTTTAGTATAATAATCAAGGCCTCTAACTAAATAAGGATTAAGATTATAGGGTATTTCAATTTCGTCTAAAAACTCCAGAACTTCTTTAAAATGTAAGTGGCATTCTTCACAAAGATGGTCAAGTATCTGAGGCGCCTCAGCTTTTATGGGTTGACATTTTTCTCCCTTGCAATCTAAAATTCTTAAAACATTTTCTCTAAGCCGTTTTTTACAATCAACGCACAATGAGGCCTCTCTTGTCCTAAAATAATTTGCTAAAAGTTTTTTATAATAAGGCCGGCAATTACTATCGCCAATACTATTTACCTCAACAATTAAATTTTTTAACTTAAGTTCCCGTAAAATATTATAAAAAATCTGGATAATCTGAGCATCTATTACCGGACTTTTTTCTCCTAAAACCTCAAATCCAAATTGCCAAAATTGACGATATCTGTTAGCCTGGGGTCGCTCATAGCGATAACAAGGACCAAAATACCAAAGCTTTAATGGCTGAGGCAAGTTTTGCATGCCATTTTCAATATAAGCCCTAACCACCGGAGCGGTCCATTCTGGTCTCAAGCTTAAAAAATCTCCTCCTTTAGTTTTTAAACTATACATTTGCTTTTTTACAATGTCGGTGGCTAATCCAACCCCTTTGGAAAAAAGTTCTGTTTCTTCAAGAATTGGAGTATCAATTTTTCCAAATCCATAAAAATCAGCAATATCGGAAACTATATCATAAATCTTTTTATAATATTTCTGCTCTTCTGGCAATATATCATGCATCCCAGTTGGACATTGAAATTTGGGTTTCCTCATAAAAAGATTTACGCGAGATTAAAGCAAAACTAACGCAAGATTATCTTGTATTGATCTCGTTATAAATCTTGCATTAATCGATACGAAGGAGCTTTAAAATTGGCCGCAGTAGTAAATGGCCAAGCTCTGAAAACTACCCGGCCAATAATATTTTCTTCGGGCAAGGTCCCGAATCTTCTTGAATCAAAAGAATAAGAACGGTTATCGCCCAAAACAAAATATTCATTTTCAGCTAAGTTAACATTGATATTTCCCGATGTCAATAAATCAGAAAAAAGATATTCTGATTCGTCTAAAGTTTGAGAAGAACTATCCTTATAAATTATTATTTTACTATCTTTAATCTCTACTGTTTCTCCTGGAAGACCAATAACTCTTTTTATAAAACGTTGGGAAGGATTTCCCGGATATTTAAAAACAATTACCTCTCCTCTCTGAGGAGCCTTAAAGCGATAGCTAATTTCATCTACAATCAAATAATCGCCGTTTTCGAAATTTGGGTTCATTGATTGACCTTTTACAAAAAACGGTTGAAATAAAAAATATCTAATCGGGATTACTATAACCGCTGCAATAATAACTATTTTAGCAATCTCCCAGATGAAAGTAATAAATTTTTTCATATATTTATATATATAATATATACTATATATTATTCTATATTGTAGCAAAGATCTTTTATTTGTGCAAACAAAAGAGGGCTAAAAATCTTAGCCCTTTTTTAAAATTTATTCGGCAAATTCTTTCTTAGGTTGAACCAAAATTAACAAATTATGTCAATACTGTTATAATGAAAAAATGATAATTATTGTAGGTCTCGGTAATCCCGGGAAAAAATATAAAAATACTCGGCATAATATTGGTTTTCAGATTGTTGATGAGTTTGCTAAGGAAAATAATTTTCCTGAACTCAGATTATCCAAAAAATTCAACTCTCTCGTTTCAGAGAGTATTCTAAATAATGAAAAAATAATTTTAGCCAAACCCCAGACATTTATGAACCAATCAGGCAAAGCAGCGAAAGCTCTAACCAGTTTCTACAAAATTACGCCGCCGGGTCGCGTAGTGATTACGCCGCCGGGTCGCGTAGTAGATCTTGTGGTAGCGCATGATGATATTGATTTGTCTTTAGGAAAAATCAAAATTGTTAAAAATAGAGGAGCGGCTGGCCACAAGGGCGTGGAGTCAATAATTAAAGAATTGGGGACGAAAGATTTTGTTAGATTCAGAATTGGAATTCAACCCGAGAAAGGAAAACCAAAGAATGTAGAAAAATTTGTTCTTCAAAAATTTGACAAAGAAGAAAAAGAAATATTAAAACAAATTATTCAACAAGCTTTAATTCGCATATTCCCGTTCGTAAAGAGTTATTCACATACATAAAAAGGAAAGGCTTAGCTGATTATTCAGCTAAGCCTTTGGCGTCAACGATACCTAATTCAATAAAATAAATCACTGCCTTTTTTTTATTGTTCACCCAAGCCTCAGCATTTAACCCAATTACTTGTTGTCTCGACCGCCTTGGCCTATCTTCACTGCCAATAGTTTCAATTCTAGGATTCCCTTCCTCATCTGCTTCTTCGTTACGTTCTCTTACAGATATCTCTATTCTTAAAAGATCGCCGGGAATAGAAAAATTAATAGATTTAAAGCTAGCTTTTCTTAAAAAAGCTAATTTCCCATCAAGATTAGAACATTGATCTACCTGCTGAACTAGCCAAACCCCTAAAAGCTGAGCTGTCATTTCTGGGTAATCCACTCCTCTAAACAATAACTGGCCTCCGATTTTATGACCTTCGCAAGATTTTGATGTTACTAAAAATTCGCCGATAATTTTCTTGGCAGTTATTGTAACTCGGTCTAAAAAAAGCTTTCCTTTTCTATGAGGAAGAATAGACATAATTTCCTTTTTTTTAATAATTCTTTTTTCTTCCTTTAAAGGCTTTACACCCGCTACAACTCTTTTTCTTACACCCTTTCTTGGTTTTCCATCTTTTTGGTCTTGGTTATCTGATATTTTATTATTCATTTTTTCCCTTTCAATATAAATTGTCAATGTTCTTTTTAATCTCTAATAATACAGGAAGTCAGAAAAATTTCAAGGTCTTTTCATTTTACCCAGTTAGAGGTTAATGTTATGATTCAAGAATGGAAAAAATAACAATAGAGGATAAAGATTATCCAGAACAGCTCAAAAAAATTAAAAATGCGCCGAAAGCTCTTTATTTTAGAGGAAAAATTAGGCCAGACGAAGTTCGTTTTGCTATAGTGGGAACAAGGAGGTACTCTTCTTATGGAAAGCAAGTAGCCCTGGAAATTGCTGGCAATTTAGCTGAATCTGGACTTACTATTGTCAGCGGTTTAGCTCCGGGAATTGATACTTTTGCCCACACAGCAGTAGTTGAGCAAGGAAGAAGAACAATTGCTGTTCTTGGCACCGGTCTTGATGAAAAAAGCATTTACCCAAAAGAAAATATTAAATTAGCCAGAAAAATAGTTGAATTGGAGGGTCTTTTAATTTCCGAGTACCCGCCGGGAACTCGGGGAACTCGTTTCAGCTTCCCTCAAAGGAATCGGGTAATTTCCGGACTTTCAAAAGGCGTGTTAGTTATAGAAGCTAAACAAAAAAGCGGTTCTTTAATTACGGCAAATTATGCTTTTTCCCAAAAAAGAAAAGTATTCGCTATTCCCGGCTCAATTTATTCTTTAAATTCTCATGGTACCAATTTTTTAATAAAACAAGGAGCAAAATTAGTTGACAGTGCTAATGATATTTTAGAAGAATTAAATTTATCTATATCTGTTCCGCCCGCCACGTCAAATGCGACGGACGGAATCCAAACCTTAGAAGAAAATTTAGTTTTGGATACTCTAAAAGAAGAATCTTTACATTTAGATAAAATTATTGAAAAAACAAAATTAAATCCAGCTATTGCAGCCAGCACGTTGACTATTTTAGAGCTTAGGAATAAAGTAAGAAATTTAGGAGGAAATATTTATGCGCTAAAGCGCTAAAATTATGAACTTGATTATAGTAGAGAGCCCAACGAAATCTCATACCATAGAAAAATTTTTAGGGAAAGAATACAAAGTTCTCTCCTCTTTCGGACATATCCGGGATTTGCCAAAAGGCGAGCTTGGAGTTGATACTGAGCAGGGTTTTAAGCCAAAGTATGTTATCCCTCCAAAATGCAGAAAAGTTATCAGGAAGCTAAAAGATGAAGCTAAAAAAGCAAAAGTAATAATCCTTGCTAGCGATGAAGATAGAGAAGGAGAAGCAATCGCTTGGCATCTTAGCCAGGTTCTTGATTTAAAAAAACCTCAAAGAATTGTTTTTCATGAAATTACTAAATCAGCGATTGAAGAAGCTCTAAAAAATCCCAGAGAAATTTATATGGATTTAGTTGATGCCCAGCAGGCGAGAAGAATTTTAGATAGAATTGTCGGTTATAAACTCTCGCCTTTTTTATGGAAGAAAGTAGCCAGGGGATTATCTGCCGGAAGGGTCCAATCAGTTGCTGTTAGATTAGTAGTTGAAAGAGAAAGAGAAATTGAAAGTTTTAAACCGGCTGAATATTGGAGTATTGAAGCCCTGCTAAAAAAACAAAAAGCAGAAAATGAATTCACCGCCTTGATTGTAAAAAAAGACGGAAAAGTTATTCCCAAACTGGGAATTAAATCAAAAAAGGAAGCAGGTAAAATCATAAAAGATTTAAATGAAGCAGAATTTAAGATTGAAAAAGTTGAGAAAAAAGAAATAAAAAGAAACCCTCTGCCGCCATTTACTACCAGTACCCTCCAACAGGAGGCCTGGAAAAGATTTAGGTTCCCAGCAAGATTTACAATGGGTCTTGCCCAGCAACTTTATGAAAAAGGAAATATTACATATCACCGAACCGATTCTTTAAACCTTTCTCAGCAATCTTTATTCTCGGCTAAAAAATTCATTGAAAACAATTTTGGTAAAAGTTACTGGGCTGGATTTTTAAGAAAATATAAAGCGAAAGGCAGAGCCCAAGAAGCTCATGAAGCAATCCGTCCCAGCTTTGCTCAAAAAACCCCTGAAGAAATAAAATTGGAAAAAAATCAGCAAAAATTATACGACCTTATTTGGAGAAGATTTATCGCTTGCCAAATGGCACAGGCCGTTTTCGATTCAACTTCCATAGAAATTAAAGCTAAAAATTATACCTTTCGAGCTACCGGACAAACTTTAAAATTTGACGGATTTCTCAAAGTTTACCCAATGAGATTTGGAGAAAACGAATTACCTCCTTTAGAAAAAAATGAGCTTTTAGAACCTCTGAAACTAACCCCCTCTCAGCATTTTACCCAGCCACCATCAAGATATAGTGAAGCTACACTGATTAAAACTTTAGAAGAAAATGGAATTGGCCGTCCTTCAACTTATGCTCCAACATTATCAACAATACAAAATAGAAACTATATTGAAAAAAACGAGCAAAAAAAATTCCGCCCTACTGAAATTGGAACAGTAGTTAATGATCTTTTGGTGGCCCATTTTCCGAGAATTGTAGATATCAAATTCACGGCTAAAATGGAGGATGATTTAGACAAAATTGCTCAGGGAGAAGAAAAATGGACCGGGGTTTGTGAAGATTTTTACAGGCCTTTTGAAAAAAACCTCAAGGAGAAATATAAGAAAGTTTCTAAAAAAGACATCACCGATAAACCGACAGAAAAAAAATGTCCAAAATGCGGCGCTCCTTTGATAATAAAACTGGGTAAATTCGGCAGATTTTACGCCTGTTCTAACTTTCCAAAATGCAAATATACTGAATCATTAAAAGAAAACACCTTAGGAATAAAATGCCCAAAATGTATCAAGGGTAAAATAACTGAAAAGCGGACCAGGAAAGGAAAAATTTTTTACGGCTGCGACCAGTTTCCAAAATGCGACTTTGCCTTATGGGACAAACCAACAGGAGAAAAATGTCCCAAGTGCGATTCC
>CAYPVI010000027.1:0-9673 GCA_964414135.1 uncultured Candidatus Saccharibacteria bacterium
AAAAATAAAAACTGTCTGAAAACCAAGCAATGCCAAAAGTTCTTTTTATTATTTTCTTTGCTTTTAGATTTTGGTTTGTTTCTATAAAGATTCTTTCTCTGAAAGAAAGAATCTTAAAATCCACTTTTTCCTTCTTTAGAAAAAAACAAAGATTATTAATCAATTTCTTCTGAAAAAGCTTTTTTACCCCCTCTGATTTCAAAAATAATTCTCCGAAAGCAATTAATATACCTTTTTTCATGTTAATTTAAGATTATATATTTATACCTTAGCGAATCAAGGTTCTGCCGAACGAAGAGAGGCAGGTTCTTATCATTCCGCCTCCTAATAATTCCTGGCCTTTATAAAAAACTACTGACTGGCCAGGCGTAATCGCCCGTTGAGACCTTGTAAATTTTACTTTGATTTTATTATTCTTTTTACTAATTACAGCAGAAGCTAACTTGTGTCTATATCTTACCCTTGCCTTCGTTTTCAAAGGAAATCTTGGTTGTTTTCCTGAAATCCAATTAATATTTTTAATAATCAGTTCTTTTTTATACAAATCATTTTCATTTTTAGTAACAATTAAAACATTCTTCCTTATATTCTTATCTAATATGTAAAAGGGACCGCCTGTAAGTCCTATCCCCTTTCTTTGACCGATAGTATAAAAATGTAATCCTTGATGATGTCCTATTACTCTTCCATTAGTATTAATAATCCTACCCGGTTTCAGTTTAAGATACTTTTTTAAAAAATCTGCCGTTGTTGTCTGAATAAAGCAAACTTCCTGGGATTCTGGAACATCCAAAACCGGCAGTTTAAACTTCTTTGCCAATTTTCTGACTTCAGTTTTAGTATAATCTCCCACTGGAAATAAAATTTTTCCTAATATCTTTTGGTTCAATTGCCATAAAAAATACGACTGATCTTTGTTTTTATCTTTTCCTTTATATAATCTAAAGATACATTGACGACTGTTGTCAACGACTCTGGCATAATGTCCGGTAGCAATATAATCAGCACTTAAAGACAAGGCCTTTTTAAATAGTAAACCAAACTTAATTTCTTTATTACATACCACGCAAGGATTTGGAGTTCTACCTGCTCTATATTCAGTTAAAAAGTAATCAATTACTTTCTTTTTGAATTCTTTTTCAAAATTAAAGACGTAAAAAGGAATACCTAATTTCTTAGCTGCCCTTTGGGCTCTTTTTTCATCAAAACTTGGCCACAATTTCATAAAAACCCCAACAACATCAAAACCAGATTTTTTCAATAAAGCCGTAGCTACTGAAGAATCAACCCCTCCGGACATAGCCACTACTACTCTTTCCTTTCTTATTTTTTTCATAATTTATAAATAACTTGCTATATTTATCTAATTTACCCCGTTAGAGATTGTATGGCAAGAGAAGAATGTAAAACAAGATAGAAAAAGACCCAAGAACAGCTTGGGTCTTTTATTGAGAAACCTCTTTTTTTTCTTCATCTTCAATTCTGAAGAATCGCGCTTTATGTGCTTGCCATTGAACGCGCTTGCCCTTAATACGCCTCTTGCGAATATCAGACAAAACTACATAAGTTCCTGGCTCAGGATCTTCTTTTTCCTGCCATGCTCCATTTTCTAAAGAAAAAGTTACTGAACCTGTAAACCCTTTTGCGCTTGTCACGGTAAACCTTCCGTGTCGTCCTTGGATTATGCGTTTAACTATCGCTTCTACTAACGTGTCCTTATTCATATTACTATTACCCCTTTCTTTTAGTTTTTCAATGAACAATATCTAAAATATTAACCGTTCAAAAAAATCTTGTCAAGAGCTCCTCGGTAGTTTATTTGGGAATATATTTTTGGTAATCCTTTATTAAAAATCGCCATTTGCGCCGGGACCAATAAGGTCCGGCGTAATCAATGCCTATTCTTTTTGTTGCTAAAATTTGAGATGGTTTAATTTTCTCGCCACAATCTTCCAACCAAACTCTTTTGCTTTTCGTTAAATCTTCTCCATAAAACGACTTATCTAACTTTAAATAGCGGCAAAGCTTGCCTGGTCCATTAGTTGAAGAAATTTCACCTTTTTCAGGCTCTATGGCGCGAATAAGCACGCACTCCGGCTCCCCTTTGCCGGCAGTAGTGATATTTAACTGCCAATACATTCCATAGACCAAATAAATATAAATATAACCGCCGACAAAATATTCAATTTTATTTCGAGGAGTTATTTTCCCTCCGTAAGAATGAGCCGCCTTATCCTGGGGACCGACATAAGCTTCGGTTTCTATAATCTTACCAACAAGCTTTTTCTTACCTATTTTCCTAACAATATATTTTCCCAAAAGGAGCTTAGCTATCTTCAAAGTTGACTGGGTATAAAATTCTCTATTTAGTTTTCTTTGATAAATAGTCATTAATTGCTGCGCGCAAAGCATCAATAGCAAGCAAAGAACAATGTATTTTTACTGAAGGTAAATATCCTAATTTTTTAATAACATCTTTGTTATTAATTTTCAATGCTTGTTTTATAGTTTTTCCTTTTATTAAATCAGTCATTACGCTGCTACTAGCAATAGCAGCAGCGCATCCCATTGTCTCAAAAGAAACATCTTCAATAATCTCATTTTTCCCTACTTTAATATATAAACGCATCACATCACCGCAAACTAAACTTCCTTCTTCTCCAATTCCATTAGCATTCTTAATCTTTCCATAATTATGCGGATGCTGAAAATGCTCAATAACTTTTTTTGAATAAATATTATTTGCCATAAGGTGAAATTTCTCTTAATTTTTTTATTATTCTTGGCAAAACTTTTAGAAAATAATCAATATCTTTTTCCTTTGTCCATCTTCCCAGAGAAATTCTTAAAGAGCCGTGCGTCTCTTGGGGTTTTAAACCGATTGCCAAAAGCACAGAACTTGGCTCTAATTTCATTGAAGAGCAGGCTGAACCAGTTGAGGCAGCAATCCCTAAAAGGTCAAGTTGGATAACCAAAGATTCCCCTTCAATAAAAGAAAACCGGAAATTAGCATTATTTGGCAATCTTCTGGTAAGGTGACCGTTTAAATAAGAGTTTTCTATTTTAAGAACATTTTTTATCGACTTATTTCTTAATTTAGTTAATCTCCGGCTTTCTTTTTCTATTTCTTTTTCACAAATCTCGCAGGCCCTGGCAAAACCAACAATTGCCGGCACATTTACTGTTGAACCCCTCAAGCCCATTTCCTGGCCTCCGCCGTGCAAAAGAGGTTCAATCTTTACTCCCTCTCTAATAAATAAGCAGGCAGCCCCTTTTGGACCGTACATTTTATGAGAACTGGCTGTAAGTAAATCAATATTCATCTTATTGACGTCAATTGGAATCTTGCTAAAGCTCTGGACAGCATCGGTATGGAAATAAGGACCATACCTCGCCTTTGGCTCGGTAGAACCTTGATTTTCGCTTCGCTCAAAATAGACTTTTTTTTGCCGACAAATCTTTCCGATTTTTTCTATTGGTTGAATAGTGCCAATTTCATTTGAGGCGTGAATTATTGAAACTAAAATCGTATCTTTTCTTATTGCTTTTTTGACATCTAGGGGGCTAATCAAACCATATTTATCAACCGGTAATCTGGTTATTTTAAATCCTTGTTTCTCCAACCATTTTGCCGTCTCTATAATACAAGGATGTTCAATCTGGGAAATAATAATATGTTTTCCTTTGTTTTTATTCGCAAAAGCCACGCCCTTTAGAGCTAAATTGTTACTTTCAGTTGCAGAACTAGTAAAAATTATTTCATTTGCTTTAGCTCCAATCAAATCTGCTACTATTTCCCTGCTTTTTTCCAAAGCAATTTTAGCATCCTGGCCAAAATTATGAAGAGACATTGTATTGCCAAATTTCTTCCCAAAATACGGAAGCATTATTCTTATCACGCGAGGATCAACCGGTGTGGTGGCGGCGTAATCAAAATAAATTTTTTTACTTTTTCTTGTCATTTTTTGGTTTAATTAAATCAGCCAAGGTCATAGAGTCCAAGGTAAAGTCCAAAGAGTCCTGGACTTTTTCCCAGACATTTTTCGTTGAGCAAATTCTTGCCATTTGACATCCTACACAACTAACCGACACTGTGTTTTCCAAAACCTTAACAATTTCCCCTGTTGTAATTTTTTTTGGCTCTTTTGCTAAATAATATCCTCCTTGAACTCCTTTTTTTGCTTCAACCAATTAGTAACAAATCCACAACGGCATCTCGGTCAGGGGCTGTTTTAAGCTAAAATGAGACAAACGAGACAATATAAAGGGTTTTACTTCGTGTAACGAATTTGATTTTTAATTCTCCAACGGCGAAAATAAACCAATTTTACCATTTCACTGGTTATGAAATAACCAATAATTAAAGATAGAACAATTAATAAAGCAGGAAGAGGAGGAGAAACAAAATGGAGAGTCTCTTTTCCAAAATTTGTAAATGGTAAAATAATTGTAATTAGAAAAGTAAAAAAAGAAATAGCCATTAAGAGAAAACTTGGCTTCCTTGCTTTTAAGAAAAAGTGTGAAGTTCTAATAGAAAATATAAGTACAATTTCCGTTAAAACACTTTCAATAAACCATAGGGTCTGCAAAAGGGCCGGCTGGACTTTGTGAAAAATACCAAAGAAAATAAAGTCGAAAACGAAACTAATAAAACCCAATAAAATAATAAGTAAAAATACTTTATTTAATAGATAGAATTTTGGCTTTTTTAATTCTTCGACATCAACCTTATCTGAAACTACACTAATTAATGGAAAATCTGATAAAAGATTAACTAACAAAATTTGGGTTGGCAGCATCGGTAAAAAAGGTATCATTAGGGAAATCAAGGCTATTGAGTAGAAATTGCCAAAGTTACTAGCCAAGGTGCATTTTATATATTTATTTATATTGGAAAAAATGTTTCTTCCCTGTTTAATACCGTTCACAATCACCTTGAGGTCCTTTTTAAGTAAGACAATATCTGAAACTTCCCGAGAAACGTCAGCCGCCCCTTTGACGGCGATAGCTAAATTGGCGACTTTGAGGGCTGGGACATCATTAATCCCCTCTCCCAAAAACCCAACTTCATATTTTTTCTGAAGGGCTTCAATTATCTTATATTTTGTTTGGGGAGAAACTCTGGCAAAAACTGAGAATTCTTCACAAGCTTTTACAAAATCATCTTCTGGCAAAGAATCCAGTGTTTTTCCTAAAATAACTTTGCTGGGGTCTTCAATTAATCCTATTTCTTTTGCCACTTGACCTGTTACTTCCCTGCTATCTCCGGTTAAAATTTTAATATTAATGTTTAATTTTCTGGATAGACGAATTGCATCTTTAGCAGTTTTCTTAAGGGGGTCAGAAAAAGAAAAACAGCCCAAGAAGTTCAGTCCCTTTTCATCTTTTTCTGAAAAACCTTTCTTTGTAAATGGTTTGAAGGCAATTGCCAAGGTTCTCTTCCCTGATTTTCCCTGTTTTTCTATCTCTTTCTTTACTATTTCTCTGTTCTGGTTGCCCTCAATTTTTGAAGATAGCTTAAGAATAGTTTCCGGTGCCCCTTTTACAACTAGAATTAAATTTTTATCTTTATCTTCTAAAAGAGTGCTATTCCTTAGTCTTAAAGTATCAAAGGGAATTTCAGAAATTACCCGAAAAGTTTTTAGAAAATCGCGGACTTTTTTAGGAGCCTTCTCAAAAATGGCAAAATCAAAAGGATTAAGGGCTGATTCGATTTCTTCTTTAATATAAGAAGAAGATAAAAGACCATAAAGTAAACATTTTTCTTTATCTTGAGAAAAAATATTTTCTAATTTAAGTTTATTCTCGGTCAGAGTGCCGGTTTTATCAGTACACAAAACTTCAATATCTCCCAAACTTTCCACTGCCGACAGTCTCCTAACAATAACTTTCTCTTTGGCTAAATTTAAAGCTCCGCCAGAAAGAGAAAAAGTAACCACTAACGGCAGGGCTTCGGGGATTATACTTACTATTAAAGCAATAGAAAAAATTAAAAAATCAAAGAAACTCGCCGTCCCTTTAATTATCAGATTGGCTAAGAAAATAAAAACAATTGTTATTACAACTATTTTTAAAATAGTTTGGGAGAGTTTAAAAAGGTTCTTCTCATAAATGCTTTCCCGAGTGATTCCTGCAGCTAATTTTGTAATTTCGCCGAGAACCGTCTTTTTGCCCGTTCCGATTACTACTCCTTCAGCTTCTCCGGAGATTACCGAAGTGCCGGCAAAAAGAATATTTTCTGCTTCAAAGATTTCTTTTTTTTCTTTTGAAAAGGGTTTTGTAATTTTTCTAATTGGAAACGCTTCTCCGGTTAAAACTGATTCATCAACTAAAAAGTTTTGGAGTTTTGCGATTCTTAAATCGGCAGGAATAATATTACCAGGCTCAAGCAAAACTACGTCTCCGGGGACTAAAAATCTTTTATCAATGGTTTTCTCTTTTCCCTCTCTTAAAACTCTTACCGTTGAAGGAAGATATTTTTTCAAAAGAAAAACAGCCCTTTGGGACTTAGCTTCCTGAAAAAATCCTAAGAAAACATTAATAAAAACAAAGAATAAAATTAAAAACCCGTCAGTCGTCTCGCCAATTAAAAGAGCAATAACTGAGGCAATAAAAAGAAGATAAATGAATGGTGATTTAAATTGCCTTAAGAAAACATCAAACAACCCAACTTCCTTAGTTTTGACTTCATTAAAACCGTAATCTTTCAGACGTTTTCTTGACTCTTTTTCTGATAGGCCACTCTTGGAGGTTTTTAAATCATCAAAAATCTTTCTTGTATTTTTAATTGTATATTTAGAAAAATTCATTAAATTTTAAGTATATTTCTTTATTCTACCAAAAAATCGCCCATTTGGCGATTAATTGTGGGATTCAGCCCCGAACACGATTCGATTTCTAGTCGAGGTATGGAGATTTTTTCTCGAACCATTTGCAAAAATATAAAACTTTTCGGTCTCCCGAACTTCTCACTATCCTGCTTTCCTTACAGAACGCATTTAGAACCTTAGATTGGAAAAAAATAAGGAAATAATTAGAAGAATTGAAAATTAGTTTTGGGATTCATCTAGTTCCTACGAAGGGTTGAAAGATGCCGAAAACTATCGGACTAATAATCTTAATTAACTTTCCATAACCCATGAATATTACAATATTCTCTTGCCTCAATTTTTTCTGTTTTTATCTCAAACTCCGCTTCTGGTTTATCGCCTGGATTCAGGAATTTCCTGTAAACTCTACCATCCGCAATTATCTCAATCCACTCTATATAATGCTCTTTCTCCATTGGATGAGGCACAGAACCTACTTTGACTTTAACTCCTTTTTTGGTCCTTTCAATAACCGGCACATGTTTTTCCCGGCCCACATCTTCGGTTTTTCCTTCAAGTAATTCCATTGGCTGGCCACAACAAACGAGTTGGCCACCACCTACGTGTAAAACCTCAATAATATTTCCACAAACATTACATTTGTAGATATGATTTCTAGCAATCATATTATTTTATTCTGTTAACTCTTTAACCTCTTTTTTCCCTTCTTCTAATTCTTTTACCTGCTCTATGTCTTTTTCTAATAAAAGTGCCTGAAATTCTCCGACATGGGTTTTTTCTTCTTTGGCTATATCTATGAGAATCCTCTTAATATTTGGGTCTTCGGTCATAGCGGCTAACTGCTCATAAAGATTAACTGCATCTAACTCAGCAATCATTCCTACTCTTAGTATCTCTCTATCTAAATTTTCTTTTGAGACTTTCTGAAGACTTAAAGGTATTTGTGAAAGCATATTTTTGTCGTGTGTTATTTATTAAATAAATTCGACCTTTGGTATATTCATTATAACAAAGCAAAAGAGAAAGAAAAGCTCTCGCCGTCAATGGCGGCGGAAATAAAAAAAGCTCCCCCTATTGGACGCATTTAGAACAGTTAAAATGTTGAGATATAAACGCCGAGTCTCTTTTCCGCCTGCTTTATAAATTCCGATAAATAAGAACTCTTTTAAACTTTAACTAAGATAAGCATATAATTTTTTTCTGTTAATATTTTTTGTCAGATAATTTTTGTTCTGTTTTTTCTAAAATTAAATCATTAAGTATTTTTCTGACAATCTCAATGCTGTTCCAATCAAATATGGAAATCTGCGTTATGTTTTTATTTAATTTTTTAAGTTTCTCTAACGCCTCGTCGGCAGCGGCTTCTGAAACCACGTCTTTTTTGCTCAAAAAGACATATTCCGGCTTCTCCAGAAGCAGTTTATTATATTTTCCCATCTCATTGCGCACCGTTTTATAGTCCTCAACCGGATCAACAGAATCTGCAGCAATAAAATGAAACAGAATTTTCGTACGCTCTATGTGCCGCAAAAATTTGATTCCGAGACCCTTGTTCTTAGACGCCCCTTCTATAAGCCCGGGGATATCGGCAAATATTAGATCGTAATACGCGCCCAGATTCGGTTCCAAGGTTGTAAACGGATAATTCGCCACTTTGCTTTTGGCATTAGTTAATTCATTAAGCAAGCTTGATTTACCGACATTAGGCAGCCCTATAAACCCTACATCGGCAATCAATTTTAATTCAAAACAGAATTCAAATGATTCTCCTGGCTCCCCGTATTCAAACTCTTTCGGCGACATATTAGTTGCTGATCGGAAATGAAAATTTCCCTTTCCTCCATGTCCACAATTAGCAATTATTATTTGCTGGCCGATTTTAGTTATCTCGATATCTTTGCCTGTTTCTAAATTATGCACCACGGTACCAACAGGAACTGATAAAACTAAAGCTTCTGCATCACTGCCATCGCGAAATTGCGGACGGCCATCCAGACCATTTTTAGCTTTAAATTCTTTTTTAAAACGGAATTTATTAAGCGCGTTTAAATCAGAGGTCCCTTTAATATAAATGCTGCCGCCCTTGCCGCCGCTGCCGCCGACCGGACCCAAGGACATCAAATTTTTATTGAAGGATACCGCCCCTTTTCCACCGGACCCTGCTGTCACCCGTATTTTTACATCATCAATAAGCATATTGTCAGTGTAAACTATTTTAATCCATGTTAAAAATCAAATCCCGTCAGAAACGGGACTTGATTTTCATTTATTTGATCTTACGAAATCAATTTTTAGATGCGGGTTACGTTTGTTGCGTTCGGTCCTTTTGGAGAATCAGCTTTTTCGAAAGATACTCTATCACCTTCTTTAAGATCGTTATAGCTTACTCCCTGAAGTTCATTACCGTGAAAGAATAAATCTTTTTCTTCACCATCAACGTCAATGAACCCAAACCCTTTATCCGTAAGTTTTTTAATTGTTCCTTCCATAATTAAAACTAAAGATAAAATTAATTAATTATTTTAAGATTTTACCCTAAAATTTAGTGTCCTTAAAAAACTCGACTACATTTTATTAGACAACTATATTATAAAGGATAGCATATAAAAAATAAATAATCAACAACAAGCGCTATTCATATCTTAATGCATCAACCGGGTTGAGCTTTGAGGCAGAGCGAGCAGGTAAATATCCCGCTATACAGCCGATTAAGAAAGAAAAAGCCAGACCAAAGAAAACAAGTTGAGGGGTAATTGAAGCTTTTAATATAAAAAGATTCTGGGTTTGACAATAAATTTCCACTATTTTAGCTAATCCCAATCCTAAAACTATTCCTCCCAATC
>CAYPVI010000028.1:0-9572 GCA_964414135.1 uncultured Candidatus Saccharibacteria bacterium
AATGGGAGAGATGTGAGGACTATGAAGGAGAAAGAGAACGTGGTGGCGGTTGGAGTGGTTGGGCATATACACCAGAAGAATGTGCTCACGCAGCATCCACAGGAATGATGATCATCAGCGCAACGCCTTTATAAATATATTAAAACGATTTAAACAATTAAAAAGCCGCCCCGCTTAGCGGGGCGGCTTTTTAATACTACGAGAACGATTCTCGGAATATTTTAAACATAAGGACGAATAACAATTCTTCTTTCTGGTTCTTGGCCTATGCTCTCGGTAGTAATATCTTCTCTGTTAGCTAATTCTAAATGGATAATTCTTCTTTCATATGCTGGCATTGGTGCCAGCATTTTTTCTTTTTTATTTAAGGCAACCTCATCAGCTAAAAAACCAGCTGTTTCTTTTAAATATTCATTTTTTTTCTTTTTGTAATCATTGATATCAAGATCAAGATAAAACTGTTCTGAAATTCTGCGCCTTAACATTGCCTTTAAAAGATGCTGAATTTCAGCTAAAGTTTGACCGTTTTGGCCAATTAAAATTTTTGGATCCTCAGTTCTTATTCTTACTGGAACTGTCTTTTCTTCGGGAGACAAAACTTCAGCTTCTACTTCAAAGCTTGTTTTTTCAAAAAATTCCCGAATTATTTTTTCTATTTCTTGTAAGTTATTTTGGTTAATCATTTTTCTTTCTAAAAATAACATATTGTTGAACAATTGTAAAGAGGGTAGTTGTCAGCAGGTAAAGACCTACGGCTGAGGGAAGCCGAAAAAGAATTAAAACCATAAAGGCAGGCATAAAATATTGCATCTGTTTTTGCATTTGCCCAGAAAAACCAGGAGCTTGTTTTTTGTCTTTTTTAGATTTAGGGGTAGCTTTTTTTATTTGAATAAACTGAAAAATCCCTGCCAAAAAAGCTATTATTAAATTAGGTTTGGCAAGGTCTACGATTCCAAAAAAAGTTGGATTAATCATTCCGGGAAGAGAAACAAAATTATAAAGCAAGGCCATTTGTTCCGGCTGTAAACCGCTCCAAAATACCCGGTAAAGAGCGATTAAGACCGGGAGTTGAATTAAAACGGGCAAACAACCGGAAAAAGGATTTATTTTTTCTTTTTTGTAAAGCCCCATTATCTCTTTGGTCTGCTGCTCTTTATTGTCTTTATACTTTTCCTGAATCTCTTTCATTTTTGGCTGGAGTTCGGAAAGATCTTTTTGTGATTTAATCGCTTTTATTCCTAAAGGGTAGAACAAAAATTTAATTAAAATCGTCAAAACAATTACCGCCACCCCAAAATCATGCCCAGGGAGATACTCGTAGAGTAAAACTAAAATATTCAACAAGGGCCGGTATAAGATTGTGTTGAAAGCTGTGATTAAAATATTCATTTTAAGGATGATTTATTCCCCCTTCATTCCACGGGTGACATCGTGCTATTCTCTTAAACCCTTTCCACGTGCCTTTTGTCACGCCGTACTTCTCAACTGCTAAACAATAATATTCCGAACAGCTTGGGTAAAAACGACAATGATTACCCAGAATAGGAGAAATAGCTTTTTGATAAAACTTAACAATTTTTAAAATTATCTTTTTCATAATTTTGCTTTTTTAAAAAGCTTATTTATTATTTCTTCAAGCTGCTGAAAATCAGTTGTTTTAAGACCGGGTATAACTATTATAATCCCATCTATTCCTTTTTTAATTTCCGGCAATTTTATCTTAATTAATTCCCTTAATCTTCTTTTCGTTTTATTTCTAATCACTGCTTTCTTAGCAAACTTTTTACTGACTATAAAACCAAAACGACTTGATTTAAGATTATTCTTTTTAATTTTTAAATACAAAAAACCTTGCTTAAATCCTTGCCCTTCTTTAAAAATTCTTTCAAAATCTTTCTTTTTTTTGAGACGATTTCTTGCTGGCAGCATATTTACACAGTAAGCTTCTTTCTTTCTTTCCCCCTTCGTCTTTTTAGTATTTTTCTACCCGACTTTGTTTTTGTCCGCGCCCTAAAGCCATGGGTTTTTTTCCTTTTTTTTCTTTTTGGTTGATAAGTGATGCTCATTTTTTTATTTTAATATTTAAACATCCAAGCATTTTAATATTTTTAATAATATCATAATTTTGTTATAAAGAAAAGCGCTATTAAAATGTTTGTATGTTCATGTGTTTGTATGTTTGTATTGTCCACATATTCTCCCCAGTTTATTAACAAAATTTAGCTTTTGAGCTTGTTTTCGTTTTAATTTGACATGTGATATAATAATAAAATGAACAATGAGGAACTTTGGCAGACAGTACTTGCCCAAATCCAATTAAATATTTCCCAGGCCAATTTCGCTACCTGGTTTAAAAATACCGAAATTGTTTCTCAGAAAGATGGAGAGATTGTTGTTTTAGTGCCAAATTCTTTTGCTAAAGAATGGTTAGAAAATAAATATAATAAAACTATTCTTAAAATTTTACATAACTTAAATGAGGAAATTAAAGAAGTCGAATATACGGTTGGCAAAACCAAGCTAAGAATTCTGAAAAGAATCCCAACAATTTTACCAGAAACCGACCAACTTGAATTTCAGGAATTTAAAATAAATAAAGAAACCAATCTTAATCCCCGTTATACTTTTGATTCTTTTGTGGTCGGTCCATTTAATGAATTACCTCATGCCGCCGCTATCGCAGTTTCAAAAAATCCCGGTTTTGTTTACAACCCCCTTTTTATTTATGGAGGAGTAGGATTAGGAAAAACTCATATTTTGCAAGCTATTGGAAATGAAGCTATCAAAAATTTCAAAAAGAAGAAAGTAAAATATGTTCCATCTGAAAAGTTTACCTCGGAAGTGGTCTCGGCAATCAGAAACCGCCAAATGGAATCGTTTAAATCAAAATATAGGGCAATTGATGTTTTAATTATTGACGATATCCAGTTTTTAGCCGGGAAAGAAAAAACCCAAGAAGAATTTTTCCATATTTTTAATGTTTTGTATGAGAATAATAAGCAAATCATTCTTTCTTCAGACCGTCCACCAAAAGCTATTCGCGCTTTAGCTGAAAGATTAAGGTCGAGATTTGAGGGAGGGATGATAGCAGATGTCAGCATCCCTGATTTTGAAACAAGAATGGCTATTTTAAAAACTAAAGCTCAAGAAAAAAAAGTAGATTTCTCCGAAGATATCTACCAATATATCGCTTCCGTTATTCAAAAAAACATCAGAGAATTAGAGGGCGCCTTAAACCGTTTAATTATTTATCAAAAATTAAACAATCAAAAACCTGACCTTGAAATAACCAAAACCCTTTTAAAGAATTTACTTTCCTCTCCAACTAAAATAACTACGCCAAAAGAAATAATTCAAACGGTGGCAGAATTTTATGATTTAAAAGAAAAAGATCTTTTGACTTCTTCGCGGAAAAAAGAAATTGTTAGGCCCCGTCAAATAGCAATGTATCTGCTAAGAGAAGAATTAAAAAACTCCTTTCCTTTTATTGGAAGAAAATTTAACGGAAAAGACCACACTACTGCCATTCATTCATATAAAAAAATCCTAAAAGAATTAGAGAAAAACAAAAAACTGGAAGAAGAGATTCATTTAATAAAAGAAAAAATATTTACTAGTTAAATATAAGAACCCGCGAGCTTCGCTCGCAGAACCTTGATTCGCCAACGTATAAATCATATATTCTTAAATTTGGGTGGGGATAAATATGTTATATTAAAGGGTATTAGGTGTTGAATATTTGGCACTAAATAGTTAATAAAATTAACTTAAAAAACAATTCACTTTTTATCTATCTAGTTTTAAACAACAAGCGCCCCCTTAATTAAAACAGGAAAACCTAATTTTCCACCATACTAATAACAATAATTAATATATTAATTTATTAATACTAATTATAAACTATGAAATTATTAATTTTACAAGAAAAATTAAAAAAGGGCCTAAACATTGTTGAAAGAATTTCTTCAAAATCTCTAACCCTTCCTATTTTAAATAATATTTTAATATCAGCGGAAAAAAATTTCTTTAATTTATCTGCCACTGATTTAGAAATAGGAATAAATTGGTGGGTTTTAGCTAAAACTGAAAAAGAAGGAAAAGTCACCATTCCTTCCCGTTTATTTTTTAGTTTTATAAATTTACTTCCAAATAAAAAAATAAACCTTGAAGCGAGGGATAATACTTTATTTATTGAGTGTGAAAATTATAAAACCCAAATAAAGGGTCTCAGCGCCGACGAGTTTCCGATTATCCCAAAAATTGGCAAAGAAGAATTTCTTTCTATTAAAAGTTCCCTTCTTTGCCAAAGTTTAAATCAAATTACAGATATAGCTCTTCCTTCTACCACTAGGCCCGAAATTTCAGGCGTCTATTTTTCTTTTCAAAAAGACCTGATAACAATAACGGCCACCGATAGCTTTCGGTTAGGCGAGAAAAAAATGTTTTTAAAAAGTAATTCTTCTTTAAAAAAAGAATATTCCTTAATTCTTCCCCAAAAAACAGCGAAAGAAATTATCAATGTTTTTGGAGAAAAAGAAGGAGAATTAAAAATGTATTTTTCGCCTAACCAGGTTATGTTTGAATATCTTATGCCGGAAACCCCGCACCCTCAAGTTCAATTAATATCCAGGTTGATAGAAGGAGAATATCCGAATTATCAAGAAATTATTCCTAAAAAACACACAACTCAATTAAGGTTGGATAGAAATGAATTTTTAAACCAAATAAAAACAGCCAGTTTATTCAGCGGAAAAATAAACGAAGTGAAGATTAGAGTAAAACCGAAAGAAGAGAAAATAGAAATTTTTAGCCAAAACCCGGAAATTGGAGAATACCAATCTTCGGTTCCCGGAAAAATAAAAGGAGAACCCGTAAAAATTTCTTTTAATCACCGTTTCTTATTAGACGGGCTTTTAAATATAAAAAGTTCAGAGGTTCTTTTTGAGTTTAGCGGCGACTCTGGCCCCGGAGTTCTTAAACCAGTCGGCGACGAAACCTACATTTACGTGGTAATGCCGATTAAGACGACTTAAATAAACCGCAAATCGCAAATCGCAAAATAGGGGCTAACCCCCTTTTTTGTTTGACAAAAATATAGAGTTGATGTATTATAACCTATCAAAGAATATTTCTTTGGTTTTTAAAGTAGTTTTAAAGAAAAACTCTTTTAAAAATAAATATACAGAAAGGTAGGCATAAAATGTTAGTTACATGTCCAGAATGCGGAGCGAAGGTTAGTGATAAGGCCGACCCTTGTCCCAATTGCGGGTTTCCCAAAGCGGGGAGTAAATCCGAAGAATGCTATAAAGAAATCCTTGGGGGGAAACGGTGTACGGAGTACGACGTAGAATTTACCTCTCCTCATATACCGACATGTCATAAATGTGGGCACGAAATTGTAGGGAAAAGAAAGATAAAAAACGAAGTAGAGAAAGGTACGGATGGATACAGTATCACACATTCAACGGTATGTCCTAATTGTGGAACAATATTAAAGAATTATTTCATTCCTTGAAAACCCCCCCTAAAAAAAATTTCTTAAGAAATTAAGGCAGAAAAACTTTCTGCCTTTTTTATTAAGGATACTCCAAAATTTGACAAAGATTTAAATATATGATATGATCAAAACGTTCAAGAAATTGTTTCTTGATCTCTGGATAATTTCAGAGGAATAATAAAAAGCAACTTTACAATAAAATAATTGAAAGGAAGGTAAATAAAATGGCAGACGAACAAGAAGAAAGAAATGAATATCAAAAAGAAAGAGACCCACGGATACGGATTTTAATTATTTCTGTTTTGATTGAGGTGGGGATATTTGTAGGCATTAACTTGCTTTTCTTGTTGCCCTCAACCGTTTCAATAACTACTCCACCGACTATTTCACTGATCTTCCCATCATCTGGAAAAATTTTAACAGGAGTAATATTCGGAATAGTTGGGATGATAGTTGGATTTGTAGTTTTCAAAAAGGGCCTTCGGAGGAGAATTTTCTTAATCTTAGTTTTGATTGGGATATTCGCAGTCATTGGTTTACTTACTTTACCGACTATCTCAGTGGCTACTCCAGCATCGTGGACAATCTTAGTAGGAGGAACAGTTGGGATAACTGTAATAGTAGCTGTCGGCTTTCTGCTGATTTACTGGTGGTGGGCAGAGAATAATCTGTTCTTTACTTTTGTTCCCGAAGGAAGAGCGAAACACGTGGTAAGGGGAGATGCTTACAGGAAAACACTGATTCAATGGAAGGGGCATACTTTAGCCACCCGAAAAACGAGAGGCGTAGATGTAGGAGATGTTGTAGAGGTAGAAACACAGAAAGACTCGAACTGGTTTGCGTGGCCTATAAAGCGGTTAAAAACGTTTTTCAGAGGATTTTTCGGAGGATTTAAGTTCTATGGTTGGTGGCCGCTTGACGATATTTATATCTATGATTTCAGCTGGACAAATAGGAAACAAGATGGCCAGATTCAGAGACACGAGAAAGAGCTACTTGATTACCTTATTCTTAAAGACGACATCTATCTTTTGGAAGTTAAAGACGCAGAAGACAAAGACCTTCTTCCTTTAACCATTAGATTAGCCTTGACCGCCAGGATCCTCGGTCCATATAAATCATCATTCTGTATTCAAAACTGGTTGGAAACATTATTGAATAGAATGGGTCCAGCAGTAAGAGATAAGATTACTGAACGAAGTTACGGGGATTGGATTAAAGAAAAAGGAGATCTAGCAGACTTGATTATTTCAGATCCAGAAACCAAAAGGCTATTAAGGAAATTTAGAAAATATTATGGAATAGAGGTAAGGGCAATCGAGGTCATAGAGATTGACCCAGGAGAAGAGTATCGTAAAGCCACCCTACAGAAGTTCCTTGCCGAGAGAGAAAAAGAAAGGATTAAAGCGGTTTATGAAGAGATTGAAGCACACGGGGACATCGGTAAATTAGTCCGTACATTAGAAGCTTTGGAAAAGTCGCCAGGCGAAGGATCAAAGTGGGTTATACTGCCTGGATTAACCGATTTAATTTCACAAGTTTTTCCAGGAAGAACATCAGAAACACTTAAATCCGAAGATATAAAAATGCTTCGAGAAATTATTAAAGAATTTCGGAGCTCAAAAAAGAAAGTTTCATAAATCAAAAAGGGAGTGGTCAAATAACACACTCCCTTTTCTATTCCTCTAATTTTAACTAAGGCCTTCTTCCTGTTGGAGTTGTCCCACCACCACCTGGGCGTCTCCCGCTTGGAGTTGTGCCACCAGGACGCCGACCACTTGGCGGTGGAGGCGGTGAGCCCATTGATGCTTCGCCGACTGTGGGAGTTGTAGTGGCTGGTGTTTCAACTTCTTTAATTTTAAAGTTAGCCTCTCTCCAACCAGTGTCACGCACTCTTTTGTCTTCTAGCGCCTTAAAATAGCCCTCAGATCCTTCGTTTTGAGTTTTAATATGTTCCCTAAAGTCGTTCCAAGTTTTTTTATAATCTTCGCTTCCATGATTTTCTAATTTCTTGGCTATATTTGACTTAGACATCCCTTTAAATTCAGGCTGTTTTATAGTAAAACTTGAAAATGCTTTATCTATTCCTTCAAGGCTTTTTTCTTGTCCGTTCTTTATAGTACGGTTGACCTGCAGCCATCTCTCTCTATCAAATTTACCCAAAGTGGCTTGTATAACATCTTGATCTTTAAACACTTCTGGTTCCCAACTGGCGATATGTTGAGATCTTGCTTCTCCAACAACTTTTTTAACAGCTTCTTGACCCGAAAGACCCGCATAACCTTTTATTTCATTTGGTCCGCTAGCTTTAGCTGCTATTTTAGCCAAACGAGGATCTTTTCTTAAAACCTTACTGGTTAAAAACCCTGATTTTTGAGCAAGATTTAATGGGCGAACTAATCTCTTTATAAAAGCATCGTCATTTAACAGTTCTTCATCTGATTTTCCTTTAAACTTTTTTAATTTTTTAGCTCCATTGAATATATCCTGTCCATCCCCTCTTTCTAATATTTCTATTAAATTACCCAAAGCATCTGTTTGGGTATCTGCTCCTTTAAGGGTTCTATGAGCTAATGTTCGAGAGTCATATTTTTTTGCTTGAGTTTGGGCTTTTTCTACAGCTGGTCTCATTTGACCATATAATCTGGCTTTTTCAGGCAAGAACCATCTTGCTACAGGAACTTTTTCTACCACTTTAGCTATATGCCCGACAGCTTCTTTCGCTCTTGCTTTTTCTAAAAGTGGTCTTATTCCTTTTTGAGCTATCCTTCCCCCTGTCCATTTTGCGCTGGCTTTTTGCCCTCTTTTTGCAAGGCTTATTGCTGTTGAAGCTCCTGCGGCTGAGGTTGCAAGTCCAAAAACAAGCCCAATTCCTAAGAAAACTATTGCAACAAAATAGGGCATAATTGCGTTAAAGGTCGGGCTTGAGTCCGGTATATCCGGAGTACTAATTGCAACGCCTGGATTTGTTTCAAGCTGCATTACAAGGAAAAGAGCTAAGTATAAGAAAAAGCCGCAAGTAACGCCGATGAAAGACCAATTAATAAATTGCTGCCACCACTGGTCGAAATATTTTTTTGTAATTGGCAGGATATAACAAATAAAAGCTATGGGGGAAAGAATAACTAATAACCAAATAGCAACATATCTAAGCATAAATATAACTGCAAAAATGAGCAGGATAAAAGTTAAGACAAAAAGAAACGGGACCAATACGGCAAGTTGTACAAGTTGAGCAACGGGACCTTCTTCTGTCTCTACCCAATATTCTGTTTTCATTTCTGCAACTTTGGCTCCCATTGTTTCGCTAAAAGTATCCACACTTAAGTCCTGTATGAAAAAGTTCATTATAATATTTGAAGCATCAACAATTAAGCCGCAAATAACCGGGGAAAAATTTACTAAAAGAGCAACAACAATAAAAATAACTAAGATTCTTTTCGTTTTATAGTCCGCTAATTGTAAAATAGTAGCGATAGCAATATATACTAAAATCAAAACCAGGAACATATTTGCAAATCCCTGTGTAACCGCTAAACCTGTTTTAATTACCGGATTAGGATTAGCTCCGCCTGGATTTGTATAAGAATAACTGATAAAATTAGGGCTTAATATCCAACTTAAAAGACTACCGGCCCACCCCGCCATATAGACAGCTATGCTTACTATGACGTAGATAATATAATAGAAAGGCGCGACTGCAATCTTTTTTGCCAATTCTATTATAAAAGCCGAAGAGATCCTAGGGTAAACAAGTCCTAAAAAAGCAAAAAAGAAAACAAAGAGAACTGTTTTCTTTTTACATAGATTAAATAGAAAGTTTTTAATTTTCCACAGCATTAGAATATTATAACACAATGAAAAAAATTATGAATAGTGAATTATAAATTATGAATATTGTTAAATAAATTTATCCAATCTTGGACTGCAAGAGTTTCAGCTCGTTGAGAAGGTTTGATATTGTTTTTCAAAAGCAAATCATTAACTTCTTGTTTGTTTAATTTTAACCCATTAGTCAGGTTGTTGGCAAGTTGTTTTCTGGGATGGGCAAAGCCAGCTTTGACAACTTTGAAAA
>CAYPVI010000029.1:0-9211 GCA_964414135.1 uncultured Candidatus Saccharibacteria bacterium
CCAGATCCGGAAAAGGTTGGGAATGATATTACTTTTTCTGTTGACTGGAATGATGTTGATGCCGAAGAGTTAGTTAAGATTCATATCTGTAAAACTAACACCTTATCAGATTATGCTTGCGAGACAAATCAGGTTTGGTGTGAAACAGGAACTGCTTCTGATGATGACCCAGAAACTTGTACTTATCCAACTACCTCAGGAGATATCGGCTCCAATACTTATTATGCGTTTGTTTGCGATGATGAGGATTCTTGCTCTAATTATACTTCCAGCACCTTTACAGTTGAGGCAGTCGGTGCTCCCTCAAAAATATTTAAAGGCGGAACTCATTTTAGATAGTTTTAAATAAAAATAAAGTGAAAAAATATCTTCCTACAATAATAACATTCACAATCGTAATAGGCGTCATTGCCCTGGGTATTTGGTATTCTGATAAAAATTCTCCAATTAAGGAATTAGCTAAATTAAATATTTATTCCAAAGAAGAACTGAGCTTTTTAGAAAAAGAAGGGTTTTTAGATAATATTGATTCAGAGAATTTGCCAGATAATAAAGAACAAATAATATCTTTGCTCAAATCACCGGGTTTAATAGAGCAAAATCTTAATGCTCCTGACGAATCATTTGAGGTTTTAGCCACCAAATTAGATAAAGATAATTATCAATTAGCTTTTAAATTAGAAAATAGAAGCAATCAAAGCAAAGAATTTTACTTAATATCTATATCAGAATCAAGCCAAACAGAGTTTAAAGAAATTAAAGGGGTTGTTAAAGATGGTAAGGTTAATTGGGGCAATCAAGGAGATTGGGGATACGATATTGAAAAGCATAAACAAGAATTAATGCCCGAATTAGCTCAAGCTTATGATGATATAGATAATAACGGCTATACAGGCAAGCCAATTAAATTAGTTCTTGAAGCAAACTCAACTCTTTTAGCCCAATCCAAATGGCAAATTGACAGAGAGCGGGTCTCTGACAGCTTAGAACCAATATATTTATTGGTTTATGGCTCAGCAGGAGGGGCTAAAGATGAACTTAATAATCCAGGAGATGAGAATAAAGAATACATTTACCAAAACAAAGTTACTTCAGAATGTTCTTCTGAGGTCTGTTGGATAAATGATGAAGATAAAAAAGAATGCACTGTAACCTTTGGAAAATGTCAACGGATAAATGATAAAGGAACATGGAAAGATTTTACAGATGTTGTAGGTATGAGTTTTGATAATAATTCTGGGAATCTTATTTATTCTTATAAGGATGATTATTCTATTACAAGCAGGCTTATTTTTGTTATGGATTTTTCTAAAGAGGAGTGTAATTCTAAAGAATGGGATTGGAGAAATAAAGATAATTTATGTTTCTTAATGCCTGACAAGGCCAAAGAGTTTATGGAAGCAAATAATATAATTAATGATATTATAATCACAAAAAATCCAGGGTATTATAAATATGCAATGAATATTACTGGAATACCCTTAGATTATCAAAATAATCTGGCTTATGTTGGGTTGTATTTAGAAAAAGGAAACGGATTAACCTGGGATGATGTAGAAGAAAAAAACAAAGGAAAGAATAAAGAAAAAGGAAAAGAGAAGTCCTTAATTGTAAAAGATAAAATAAAATTAAATTTTAATGATTTAGAAGAAAGCGGATTTACCTTGCAGTTTTATGATAAAAGAACTATTTTAATCGGAAATGTAAAAAATAAAGAAAATTTGTATCTTGATCCTGTTACAGAACCTACAGGAGAAACATCTGATGGATATATTCGGGGGGAGGATTCTTATTATGCAACAGCACGTTCAACGTCCTCTGGTTTCTCTATTTCTGCCAATATTTTAGCTTTGGGACAGAAGTATTATGATTCAAATTGTGCTGGGACAGCAACTCCATGTGGTGAAATTACTACTTCTGATTGTGAAAATCAAGATGGCTGTCTTTGGTATATGTATCAGTGTTATATTTCTCCTGGTGCAACATCCTGTGATTCTTTTGATGACAATGAGAGTGGTTGTGGAGCAACAAGTGGTGACCCTCAATATGGTTGTTCTTGGGAAGATGAAGAATATTGGGTCTATAGAGGTTATCTTGATTTTGATACTTCAAGCATTCCCGATGATGCTAGTGTAACTGATGTATTATTAAGTTTAAAAGTAGATACAGATGTGTCATATACTGATTTTGATGTGCAAATATATAAATATGATTGGGCAGAACCGATAACTTCAGATAACAGAGAAGTTAATTACGATGCCAGTGGAGCTGTTTATGACGCAGACTGGAAAAATACAAGTGAAATATCTTCTGGAAATAGTTATGATTCCTCTTCTTTAGATAACTCTTGGATAAATTTAACAGGAGATACAAAATATCAATTAAGAAGCAGCAGGGATGTAAATGAAGATGAACCTTATGAGAATGAATATATTTATTTTTATTCAGCAGATTCAGAGGGAAATGAACCAATACTTAAGGTCACTTATACAATAGTAACAATACCTTCTGTAACAACTAATGCTGCTACTTCAGTAGAAGCAACAACAGCAACTGGAAATGGGAATATAACTGCTATTGGCGGGGAGAACTGCGATATAAGGGGTATTGTCTGGGACCTGGCAACTCATGGAGACCCAGGTAATGTAGCCCCTGGTGCTTCAAGTTATGCCAACGATGTAGCGGAAAATGGTGACTTCGGAACGGGGGCATTTACCAGAAGCCTTACGAGTTTACCTACTAGTGATACAATATATGCCCGTGCCTATGCCCACAACTCAGCAGGATATGCTTATGGTGCCGAGATCAACTTCCTGACTAAACCAGCAGCTCCCACAAATGTAGCTGCTACTGATGGCGCTCATACTGATAAAGTAACCATTACCTGGACCAAATCTACCGGGGCTACAGGATATAAGGTATATGAAGGTATTAACTTATTAGATACCTTAGGTGATGTAGCTACTTATGATGATACTGCTGCAGCTGAGCCAACCATTACGGCGGGCACAGCAATAGCTTCTAATGGCACAAGTACTGCTCATGTAGCCCTAAGTCTATCCGGTCAATCAGCTAATGATGGCGCTTCCAGGACATATAAGGTTAGAGCCACAAACGCTACTGGAGATAGCGCGGATAGTAATACTAATGCAGGTTATCGAGGCCCGGGTTCTTTAACCTATCAGTGGCAAAGAAGTGCTGCTGATAGCGATGCCGATTATTCAAATATAGATGGGGCAACTACTGCCAGTTACAATGATACGGGTGCTCCAGCAGATGGTAGTGGAAGATATTATAAATGCGTTGAGAATGCTATCGGTGCAGATCAGCAAATTTCCAGTGTTGATAGAGGATATAGGGATACTGAGGCTAATACTACTCCGACGATTAGTTCGGTGAGTGATTATCCGGATCCAAGAGAAACAGGAAATGATATTACTTTTTCAGTGGATTGGAATGATGATGATGGAGAAGGAATTAAGATGTTGATTTGTAAAACCAGTAATTTTACACCTGGAGCTAGTCCCAGCTGTGATGATGGACAGTGGTGTTCTAATGATGATAATTATGACTCAACAGACCCTATTACCTGCCTCTATACCACCCAAGCAGAGGATATAAATGGCTCCAAAAATTATTATGCTTTTGTCTGTGATAATGAACCTTCTTGTTCTGATTATACTTCCGGCACCTTTACAGTTAAAGCAGTCGGTACTCCCTCAATGATAATAAAATAAAAGGTGGAATCAGGTTTAAAGGTGGAACGATTTTTAAATAGAATTAGGAATTATGAAATTGTTTCGAAGTTCGAAGTTAGAAATTGTTTCCCTTCGGGGGATTTCCCGTAGGGAGAAAAATTGTTAAAAGGTCAACTAATTAATTAAAAAATAATAAAATAAAAATATAAATTAACATTGTTAAATAGAAAAAAATTATGAAAATAACAACAAAAAAACCTTTGGAAATAGTTGAAACTTGTGATAGGGTTTCGAAAATTAGTATTTATCTTTTAGTATTTTTGCTTCCTATCTTATTTTTACCCTGGACAGCAAATGTTCTTGATTTTAACAAGCAGGCATTATTAATTGTTTTGGTTTTTGTTTCCCTCTTTGCCTGGATACTAAAGGTTTTAATCTCAGGCAAAGCCAATTTCAACCTAAGTTTGGTTCATATTCCAATAGCAGTTTTATTTTTAGTTTATGTCGCTTCAACAGTTTTCTCTTCGTGGAGATACGGAAGTTTCTGGGGCTGGCCTCAGGTTAATTCAGAAAGTTTGCTTAGTTTATTAGGTCTGATTTTACTTTATTTCTTAGTAGTTAATATTTTTAAAAAAAAGGAGATTTTTTATCTGACGCTTTCGTTAGTAGTTTCTGGCTTTTTGGCAATGCTTTATGGAACTCTTCAGCTCTTCGGCAAGTTTTTAATCCCTATTGGTTTTACTAAAGCAGTTTCCTTTAATACTATTGGGGGGGTAAATAGTTTAGCTGTATTTGCAGCTGTTTTGTTGCCTTTAATTATTATTTTAATCACAATAAGCGCTGAAAGATATTTAAGAATATTTTTTATAGCAGTTGCAACTTTGAGCGCTATTTTGCTGCTTCTGATAAATTTCTCAATTGCCTGGTGGTTAGTAATAGCGGGCTCTGCTTTGATTATTGCTTTTGGGACGCAAAAAAGAGATATTTTTGACGGTCGTTGGCTAATCTTGCCAATGTTCTTTTTGGTTTTGGCTTTGTTCTTTGGTTTTTTTAGGTTTCAGGTTTTCCCGCCAAGCGGGGAGCGGCCCGTTGAAGTTTTCTTAACTCACCGGGCAAGTTTTGATATTGCTTGGAAAGCATTAAGAGAAAGCCCGGTTCTCGGCTCAGGTCCCGGCACTTTTGTTTATAATTTCTCGAAATATAAAGATATTAGTTTTAATCAGAATTCTCTTTGGAGCATAAGATTTGAATGGGCCAGTTCAAAGTTCTTTACCATTTTAGCCACTTGCGGAATTTTAGGAGTTCTTTCATTTTTATCTTTGATAGGATTTTTTATTTTTTATGGAATAAAATTTTTGCTTGGAAAACCCAAAAAAGCCGGGGCAGGAGTTCCAAATAGAGATGAAGAAGGATTAAACAAAAAATCTTTCTGGCTTTTGGCTTTGGGAATTTTTATTAGTTTTCTGACTGTCAGCACCGCATATTTTCTCTATCAATCAAATCTTTCTTTGGATTTTGTTTACTTTTTGTTTATGGGAAGCTTTATTTCTTTGCTTTCCCCCGCCGTTAAAAAAGAAATTTTGCTAAAATCTTCTTCTTTAATAACTCTTGGCATTACCTTCGCTTTTACCGTGATTTTTATTTTCGGTTTAGGGCTTTTTATTCTTGAAGGGAAAAGATATGTAGTCGCAGTGAGTTATTTAAAGGGGCTAGGGAGTTGGCAGCAAGGAGAAAATGATAATACTTTAAAGTATTTGGAAAGGGCGGTCAGAGTAAGTCCAGGAGTAGATTTATATTGGCGGGAATTATCTCAGGTCTATCTCCAAAATATAAATGAAACAGCCGGAAGAACAGATTTATCTCAGGAAGAAATTGCCCGGAAGCTTCAGCTTTATATTGATAATGCGGTGAATTCTGCTAAGGCAGCCACTGATACGAATCCTCAAAATGTGGCTAATTGGTCAATTAAGGGTTTTATTTACCAGAATCTGATTGGGGTTGTTGGCGGGACAAAGGATTGGGCGGTGGATTCCTATAAGGAAGCCCTAAAACTGGAACCAAGCAATCCCTATTTTCCAACTCAAATAGGAATTGCTCTTCTAAATGAAGCAACTTTTTTATCGCAAGAAAAAACAGAAGAGAGAGAAAAAATTCTTGAAGAAGCTCAGGATCAATTTAGAAAAGCAATTGAAATGAAACAGGATTATGCTCCAGCTCACTTTCAGTTGGCGATGGTTTATCAAGCCCAAGGCAAGCAGGTAGAAATGATTGAAGAGCTTGAAAAAGCTAAGAGTTTTGCTCTTTCTGATGTTGGTTTGGCTTTTCAATTAGGGCTAATTTATTATCAGCAAAGAAATTATCAAAAAGCTCAAGCTGAATTTGAAAGAGCGGTTATGCTCAACCCTGATTATGCTAATGCTTTATACTTTTTGGGATTAACATACGATGAATTGGGAGAAAAACAACTGGCTATCAAAGCATTTGAGAAGATTCAAATTGCAAATCCCGACCATTCATTAGTGATTACGATTTTAAGCAATCTAAGGGCTGGAGAAAAGGCATTAAAAGCCGTAGTTGAAGAAGAACCGCCAGTTGTTCCAATTGAAGAAGAACATCCAGAAATTGAAGAATAACAATTAAATCCAAAATCCAAATGACAAATGTCAAATCAAGCCCAAAATCCAAAACTTAAAAATTGTCCATAATTAGTTATTGGGATTTATGATTTGAATGGGCATTGGGATTCGGTCCTTGGGGTTTTGCTTGTCAAGGTATTGACTTTTTTTCTAAAAGGATTAAAATAATTATTAACTGATGTTTAAATAATAAACAGAGATATTTTGTTTTAAAAATATCTCTTTTGGTACTTGTTTTTTCTTTCCCCTTTTTAAACATTTAAAAAAGATTTACCTCCCTAAAAATTTTGAGGGGTTTTTTAGCTTTTATGAATAACGTAAAAACTAAGAGTTTTTCTAAATCAAAGGTCTCTCTGCATCTGCCTTATTTGTTAACTCTTCAAAAAGAGAGCTGGCAGTGGTTTTGGTCAGAGGGGCTAAAAGATCTTTTTTCTGAAATTTTTCCTATTCGCGACCATACCGGTAAAGAGCTTGAACTCTGGTTTTTAGATTATAAACTTGATGAGCCAAAATATAAAACTGATTTAGAGGCAAAAAGGAATAACGGTTCTTACGAAGCATCTTTACGAGTCAAAGCAAAGTTAGTTAATCTCAAAACCGAAGAGGTTAAAGAACAGGAAATTTTTTTAACTGATTTCCCCTTGATGACAGAAAGGGGAACTTTTGTTGTTAATGGAATTGAAAGAGTGGCAATCGCCCAACTTATTCGCTCCCCCGGAGCTTTTTTTAATCTTCAGGAAACCAGAGGAAGAAATCGTTTTGGCGCTAAAATTATTCCTAATAGAGGAGCTTGGCTTGAATTTGAAACCGACGCTTCCGGATTTATAGGGGTAAAGATTGATAGAAAAAGAAAAGTGGCAGCAACTACTTTATTAAAAGCGCTTTCCGGTTTAAATGATAAGCAGATAAAAGAGATTTTCCAGGATGTGGACCGAGACTCGGAAATAAAATATATTGAGGAGACCTTAAAACGAGACTTGACTAAGGATCAACCGGAGGCCTTGGTTGAAATTTACAGACGTTTAAGGCCGGGGGATTTAGTAACTCCCGATACGGCAAGAGAATTGATTGAGAGCGTATTTTTTAATTTTGGAAGATACGATTTGTCCAAAGTCGGCAGATGGAGAATGTGGCAGCGCCTGCCGGCGCTGCGCGAAATTAGGCGAAAGAAAAAGGTTGAAGAAAAAATTACTCCAGAAGATAGAATATTGAAGCCGGAAGACATAATAGAAGTTATCCGGGAAATTATTAGATTAAACAATGATCCTGAAGCTAAGGCAGATGAAATTGACCACTTGGGAAACAGAAGGGTAAGAACCGTTGCTGAATTTCTCCAAAACAGGGTCAGGGTGGGGTTAATGAGGATGGAAAGAATTGTAAAAGACAAAATGTCCACTTTAGATGTTAGCACTTTAACCCCGGTTCAAGTAATTAACCCCAGGCCGGTTATGGCGGTTGTTAAAGAATTCTTCACTTCTTCCCAGATATGCCAATTTATGGATAATGAAAATCCCTTAGCTGAGTTAGAACATAAAAGAAGATTGTCGGCTACCGGGCCAGGAGGGTTAACTCGGGAAAGAGCGGGGTTTGAAGTTAGAGATGTTCAACCTTCTCATTACGGAAGAATTTGCCCAATTCAAACTCCTGAAGGCCCTAACATTGGATTGGTTAACCACTTAGCTTCCTTTGCCGAAGTTAATTCTTACGGATTTATTGAGACGCCGTATTTTAAAGTGGAAAATGGAAAAGTTACATCTAAAATTAAATATCTCAATGCTTTTGAAGAAGAGAAATATAATATTGCTCACGGCGGTGAAGCGATTAATGACAGAGGAAATATTATCCATAAAAAAGTTGAGGCAAGAATAAAAGGAGAGCCAGGATTAATTGATAGGAATAAAATTGACTTTATGGACGTTTCTACTGAGCAATGTTTTTCCGTTGGAACATCTCTCATCCCCTTTTTACAAAATGATGATGCAAATCGAGCTCTGATGGGTTCAAATATGCAGAGGCAGGCAGTGCCTTTAGTAAAACCCGAGGCGCCTCTGGTTTGTTCAGGGGTAGAGGAGAGAGTGGCTAGGGATTCAGGCCAGGAAGTAATTACTGAGGAAGATGGGGAAGTAATTGAAGTTGATGCCGGCCATATTGAGGTGAAGCAGAATAGCCGGAGGAAAAGTTATGATTTGAGAACCTTCGTTAGAACTAATCAATACACTTGTTTCCATCAAAGACCGGTAGCTCAAAAAGGGCAAAAAGTTAAAAAAGGAGATATTTTGGCAGACGGCGGAGCAATTTCTCAGGGGAGATTAGCCTTGGGTCAGAATGTTTTAGTTGCTTTTTTGTCCTGGCAGGGATTAAATTTTGAAGACGCAATTATTATATCAGAGAGATTAGTAGAAAATGATTATTATACTTCAATTCATCTTGAAAATCTCACTTGCGATGTCAGAGAAACAAAATTAGGACCAGAAATTACCACTTGTGACATCCCTAATGTTTCGGAAGAAAAATTAAAAGATTTAGACGAAGAAGGAATTGTCAGGGTTGGAGCTGAAGCTGGACCGAACGATATTTTAGTTGGTAAAATCTCGCCAAAAGGAGAGGCGGGTTTAACTGCTGAAGAAAGATTGTTAAAGGCAATTTTTGGAGAGAAAGCAAGAGACGTTAAAGACACTTCTTTGCTAATGGAGCATGGGAAGCGAGGGAGGGTGATTGAAGTAAAGGTTTTCTCCAGAGAACAAGGACATAAATTGGATCCTGGGATTATAAAGAGAATTGAGGTTGAGATAGCGGTGGCTCGGAAAGTTCAGGCCGGAGATAAATTGTCTGGCCGCCATGGAAACAAAGGAGTAATTTCTAGAGTTATGCCAGTAG
>CAYPVI010000030.1:0-9161 GCA_964414135.1 uncultured Candidatus Saccharibacteria bacterium
TCCCCCGGTTTTAATAACTGCTAACATACGATAAATAATTTTTAATTTTTAATGCTATTTTTTACTCTTCTAAAAGTGGCGGATCTATGTTTGGCTCTTTAAATTTTACTTTTGACTTCTGACCAGTTATTTTTACCACATCTTTATCAACTTTGGCAAACTCCTTATGGGCTTTTTTGTAAGTATTTATGGTTGTGCCCAAATGAGTTCCAAGTTTTTCCATATATTCACTATAAGTCCAGAGATGTTTGCCTAATCGTTCAACTTGTTTTATCACTTCGTGCGCCTGTTCGGAAATCTTTTGGTTACGAAGTCCCTGCAAAACGGTCTGCAAATAAGCCAGAAAAGAGGTTGGAGAAATAACTATAACTTTTTTATTTCCAGCATAGTAGATTAAACTATTAGTATCATCTGTAACTGCCCCCACTTTATTGATAAGCAAATCATAATAAACGGCCTCAGAAGGAATAAACATAAAAGCGAAATCCATTGTATTTTCTTCTGGTTTTACATATTTAGCTGTTTCATCAATTCGGGCTTTAAGGTCAGCAATAAAAGCCGCCTCATATCTCTTTTTTTCTACAGGGTCACGCGTTTCCAATATACGATTATAGTTTTCCAAACTGAATTTTGAGTCAATCGGAATAATCCGTTTATCAACAAACACCACCGCATCAACTATACTACCATCCTTAAATGGATACTGCATTTTATAAGAACCGGGCGGCAAAACATTTTTCAAAACAGTTTCTAAATAATATTCTCCCAAAACTCCGCGCTGTTTAGGATTTTTTAAAATATCCTGAAGACTCTGAAGCTGGTCGGCAAAACCCACAACCTGTTTATTGGTCTCGTCAAGCCGAGTCAGTTTTTCAGTAACATCTTGAATGATTTTAGCGCTTTGACCAAATTGAGTTTGAATAGCTTTGGTTGACTCAGATAGCTTGCTGTCCAAAACCTGCGTAATGTGATTCATTTGCTGCTGAAGTATAACCAATGCGTCCGACTGCTTTTCTGGTTTCTTCTTCGATAATAAAAAAATACCTACCACTAAACCTATTACAAATACTATTAAAATACCAATTATCATCTGCTCCATTATATAAATATATATTATAATAGTTCGGAGAAAAAATCAACCTTCGTTTATCTGAAAATTATTTCAGTTACAAGAAAGAGAAAGTAAATTCCCAGCAAAAGTAATCCTTCTTTTTTAGTGATTTTTTTGTCAGTTCTAACAATTATCAAGAAAAACACAGCTGAAATTATCAGAAAAATTCTGGCAATGGCAAAAGGAGAAAAATCTATATTTTTAATTGGGGAGATTAAAACAACAATTCCTAAAACAAGAGTAGCGCAAACAATAACCGAACCCATTAAATTCCCTAAAACCAGCCAGGTTTGCTTTTTTCTGGCAGAGATAACAGCAAAATAAGTTTCTGGAAGCGCGTTTCCTAATCCAACAATTAAAATCCCGACTATTGGGAGACTGACACTCAAAGCATCAGAAAAAACCTGAGCGCTTTGGACCACTCCCCAGGAAGCTGCTAAAAGTAAAATTAAAGCCACTATTACCTTTCTTAAATCTTTTAAAAAGGTCTTAAACCGTCTAATGCTTTTGGGCTCTTTTCTGTTCCTTAAAAAATCTATAAATCGTAGACCGTGTCCTTGTTCGTTTTTATTTCCTTTACCTTTGTAAATTTTCCTAAATCTTTCTTCTTTTGAAAAAATCCAAAAGATATATAGACCAAAAGCTAAAAGCAAAATTAAACCATCGCCTCTTCCTAAATTTCCATCCAAGATTAAAATTAAAGGTAAAATGGCGACTGCAGCAGTAAAAATAGTGCTGGTTTGAACCATCTTGCTTCTAACCGGCAAAGCAGTGCCACCGATTAAAACCGCCAAACCTACAGCTAGTGTTAAATCAACAACATTCCCACCGACAACTTCTCCAAAAGAAAGTTCTGGAATTCCGTGTAAAGCTGAATTAATTCCAACAAATAGATTAGGGAGAGTACCAGCAAAAGCCATAACAAAAAAAGCTATGACAAACTCCCGTAAAGCCAGATACTTAGCTATTCTCATTAAACCCTTAACTAATCTGGAACCTGACCAAAATAAGAGAAAACAAGAGATTATAAAAATGAATAACCAAATCATAAAATTAAATGTTAGTTTGATGCCTTACAATGAAATAATATTTCGTAGCTTCAATTAGAATTAAATTAAAAAGGCCGAGGCCTAAAAGTAATCCCCAATCAAAAAGATTTAGAGGTATGGTTTTCAAAAGAGTTTGAAGCGGAGATAGATAAATGGCTCCGATAAGAGTTAGAGCGCCGAAAACCCAGGCAAAAACTAAAAACTTATTAGAAAACGGATTTATATGCCAGATATTCCTTCTTAAACTTTTGCAAGAAAAAACATAAAAAAGCGAATCTATGGCTAATCCTGCAAAAATTATTGTTCTAATATGGGGAATTTCATAATTAGAATATTTTAAAAGCCAAAAAAACAACCCTAAGAGCAAAAAATCAGTTATTAATCCGATAACAAAAATCAACATTTTCATTTCTCGGTTCAAAAGTGGTATATCATGGCCCTGGGGTTTTTGCTTCATTAAATCTTTTTCTTTCGGTTCAAAGGCCAAAGCAATGTCAGGAAGACCGTCTTCAATAAGATTTACCCATAAAATTTGAACAGCAGTAATTGGTAAACAACCAAAGAAAAGACCTACTCCAATTAAAATTGTTTCAGTAAAAGAATCGGAAAGCAGATAGGTAATTACCTTGCGGACATTATCAATAATCGCTCTCCCCTCTTCCACTGCAGCCACAATGATATTGAAATTATCAGTAAGCAAAACTAAGTCAGAAACCTCTTTGGCAACTTCGGTACCCGACCCAATGGCTATTCCAATATCAGCTTTTTTTAAAGCCGGGGCATCATTAATTCCATCTCCAGTCATTGCTATTACTTCCCCTTTCTCCTGCCAGGCCTGAATAATTCTCATTTTATGCTTCGGTTCAACTCGGGCATAAATCTGAATATCTTTTACTCTCTTTTCAAATTCTTTATCTGAAAGCTGATCTAATTCTTTTCCTTCCATAATATTTTCTTCTTTCACTTTAAATCCTAATTCCTGAGCTACTGCCTTTGCAGTTAATCTGTGGTCGCCAGTAACAATAATTGGTCTCATTCCTGCCTGTCGGCAGATCTTTATTGTTTTTTTTACCTCTTTCCTAACCGGGTCTTTTAGAGCTATTAAACTAACAAAAATCAAATTATCAAATAAATCGTTCAAACTTTTAATTTTTTTATAACCAACGGCTATTACTCTTAAACCTTTTCCAGTTAAATCTTCTAATTGGGCTTTTATTTTACCTTCCATTTTAGACGTCAGAGCTATTTCTTTATTGCCTTTTCTCAAATACTTTGACATTTCCAATAATCTTTCGGGAGCCCCGGAAACATAAAGAATATCTTCTTTTTTACTCAAGGCAAATGCCCGAGCTAAATATTTATTTACCGAGCTAAATGGAAGTTCGGCAGTTTTCAGCATTTTTCTTTCCAATTCTTTTTTATTAATTCCAGCTTGTACTCCTGCCAAAAGTAAAGCTTTATCTGTTGGTCTGCCTTGAATAACCCATTTTTCCATTGGCTCCTCCGGGTTCTCAATAAACGCTTCGTTGCACAAAGTTGCAATCTTAAGGGCTAAATGGCGACCTGCTTTTGTTCCCGCTAAAATTTCGGTTACTTTCATTTTTCCCTCCGTTAAGGTGGCTGTCTTATCGGTTGCTATAATACTGGTGCTCCCTAAGGTTTCAGCTGAAGCTAATTTTCTAACCAATCCCTTCTTTTTTAAAATTCTCTGCATCCCTAAAGCCAAAATGACTGTCATAGCTACAGGCAAACCCTCGGGAATAGCAGCTACTGCCACAGCTACCGCCACTTCAAACATTTCCAAGATAGTGTTTCCGGTAATCACTCCTTCAATGAAAATAACAATACAAATCGCTACGATAACTCCACCAACAATTTTAGAAAATCTCGCTAACTTTTTTTGCAAAGGTGTCTTTTCTTCTTTGGCTTCTCTGACCATCTGAGCTACCTTGCCTATTTCCGTCTCTAAACCAGTTGAGACAACAACAACTTTTGCCTTCCCATTTTCTACAACCGTTCCCATATAGACCATATTGTCTCTATCTGCCAATGGTGTTTTTTCCGGAAAGACATCTAATTTTTTCTCAGCTGACAGCCACTCACCGGTTAAAGCCATTTCATTAATTTTTAAACTATAACTTTCAATAATTCTCCCATCAGCTGGCACTTTATCTCCGGGACTTAAATTAAAAATATCGCCAGGAACCAATTCTCCAGAGTCAATAATTTTTGTATTTCCTTCTCTTGTTACCTGGGCTTTAATCTTGACTATTTTTTTTAACTTTCTCAAAGCATTACCGGCTTTATTCTCCTGAAAGAAACCAATAATAGTGTTTAAAAAAACAGCGCCGAAAATAACAATGGCGTCAGTAAATTCTTTAAAAAACAAAACCACAATTCCAGCTATCACTAAAATATAAATTAAGGGACTTTTGAATTGCTCTAAAAATATCTTCAATTTGGAGAAGGGCTTTTCTTCTGGAAGAAAATTCCTGCCAAATTTATCTCGCTGAGCTTTTATCTCTTTTTCACCTAAGCCATCCTTAGAATCTGATTTAAGCTTTTTAACCACTTCTCCCCAAGAAAGATTATGCCATAAAATTTCTTTTGCCATTATTTTATTATACCCTCACTACCAGAAGTTTTCAATTTTGGTGTGAGGGCAAGCCAAAAAATAAACAAGCAAAAAAAGCAGATGAGGTAATCACCTGCCTTTAAATGCGCTCCCAACCAGAGTTGAACTGGTGTTACATGATTGAGAATCATGCGTCCTAACCACTAGACGATGGGAGCATTATTTATAATATATCAGAAAATTTAGATTTTGTCGATTTACAAAAACTATTACGCTTTAATCTCTTTCACTATCTCCCCCATTTTCATTTCTTTTGAGCCGTCTATTAAAATTAAGTCGCCTTTTTTTATTTCTTTTTGAAGAACCTTTTTCGCTTCTTCAACATCATTAAACTGAAAAATTTTTTGCTCCAGCATTCCTTTGTTTTTAACTCCCTGGGCGATAAATCTGGCCCTTGAACCAACCGCAAAAAGTAAATCACTAACTCTGACTACTCTCTCCCCAATCATTTCATGGGCTTCAATCGTATATTTCCCAATTCCTAAAATATCTCCTAAGACAGCAATTTTTTTTCCTTCTGCTTCAATCTTTCCTAAAATCTTCAAGCCTTCAATCATTGAAAGAAGGGTAGCATTTTCACTATCATCAAGAACTGAAGAATTTTTTATGCCCTTTATCAATCTCATTTTTCCGGGAAGCGATTTATAGCTCCCTAATGCCTGAGATATTTCAACCAAATTCATATTCTTTGCTACTCCCAGACAAATCCCTGCCAAGGCACTATATATTTGCTCTTTTCCAAAAAGGTTTTTTAGCCAAAAAGGAACAATATTTCCCTCATAATTCATTTTAAAGTTTGTTCCGGTTAAATTGAGATTTATATCGCTCGCTCGAAAATTTGCTCTTTCTTGAAAACCATAAGTTAAAGAGTGAGCTAAAGAATCATTTTCTAATTCCCGAACAGTTTCATCGTCAAAATTTAAAATTAGAAAAGCCCGGTCCGGCAAAACTTTAGCTAATTTTCTTATCTGAAGGGTTTCCCTTCTATCTCCGGCAAAAAAATCTTTATCTGCCGGGATATCTCCAATATGAGTCACTATTAAAATTGGCAACTCGGATTTTCTTAACAAAAAATTAAATTTTTTTAGTTCTTTAAATTCTGATAGAGCTGACTCAAAAATTAAAACTTTCCTTTTCGCGGAATCAAATTTTAACACTTCGGAAACAGCTTCCATTGCACAAAAACGCCCCTCGCCAGTAATAAGGATAACAGGAGACCTTTTGAAAAGAAAAATGAATTTTTTAAAGATATTCATATAATTATTCACTCGTAATCCGGTGGTATCTGCATATAGTCAATTATATATTTAGCTAATTCTTTGAAAATTGGAACCGCTGAATATTCAGCGGTTTTGGATCTGGGATTATCAAGTTTTATTAAAATTAAAAACCTGGGACTAAAAGCAGGAGCAAATCCAATAAAACTTTGCCAGGTTTCTTGAGAATAACCTCTTTTATCTACACCAAGAATTGACCAAGGAATCTGAGCGGTACCGGTTTTCCCGGCAATATAATAATCTGGGACTCCAGCTGCTTTGGCAAAACCATTTTCAACTACGCTGGTTAACATTGCCGTTAACTGAGAAGAAGTTTTTTGAGAAATGACTCGTTCTGAAGATATCTCAGGCTGAGTTTCAATGATTATACCATTATCAACAATTTTTTCTACTATATAAGGCCTGACTAATTTCCCTCCATTAGCAATCGCACAAAAAGCTCTAACCAATTGAATGGGTGTCATTTCAATTCCTTGACCATAAGAGGCAGTGGCAAAATTTATCTCATAGCCTTTTTTAAATTCTCTATTTTCAGAAAAAAACTCTGCCTGTAGGTCAATTCCGGTTAGCTCAAAAAAACCAAACAGGTCTATGTATTCCAAAAAAAGCTCGTGCCCCAACTGTCTTTCAGCAAATACCGCTCCTGTATTAATTGATTTTTCCAAAACCCCGGTCATAGTTTGTTTTCCCCAAACGTTTTCACCATAATTACGAATGGTGTACTCTCCGATTTCTACTTTCCCGGTATCAATATAAGTAGTTTGGGGTGTTATTTTCCCTTGCTCCAGGGCAGCTGCCATAGTAATTGGTTTAAAAGCCGAACCTGGCTCAAAAGGTTTTTGAACTACCGAATTTTGAAAAAGCTCAAAATCAACTTCTGAATAATTATTTGGATTAAAGTTTGGAAAATTAGCTAAAGCTAAAATTTTTCCTGAATTGGGGTCTAAAACTATAATTTGACCTCCTTTAATATTTAAATTTTCTTTGGCGCTCTCCAATAACTTCTCAGCCATAAATTGAATATTATAGTCAATGGTTAGAAAAATATCAGAACCTTTGTCAAATTCTTGAATTCCTTCCTCCCCCTGAAGAACATTATCATAATAACCTTCTATCCCATACTGTCCTTTTTCTCCGCCCCCGAAAAATCCAATGGTTTGAGAAACCATGGTTCCTTGAGGATATTCTCTAAAAACCGCTTCTCCTAAGTAAACCCCGGTTAAATTTATCTCTTTTAGGGCCTGCTCTTCCTCTTCTGTTATTTTGCTTTTTATTTTTTCAAACAAATTATCTTTTTTAAGTTTTTCTAAAATCACTTCATATTCAGTTTTTCCTTGCGGGGTAGCGGGTGGGTTGTGGTCTGAATTAAAAATTTGAGAAAGCACCTCTGCTATTTTTTCTTTTTCTTTAATTTCTTGAGGAGAAACAAAAACATACTTCTCTTTTATATTTGTAGCCAAAATTTCCCCTCCGCTAAAAAAAATATCCCCTCGTTCTCCTTTCGTGATTTGGAAAGGTTCTTGTTGTCCTTGGGCTAATGCTTTATAAAGGTCATGCTTAATAATTTGAAGATAAACCAAGCGACTAATAATAGCCGCCCCAAATAAGATAATCACGATAAAGATTAAATTTATCCTCCACTTCTTCATAATTGCAAGAGAGGAAACCCCGCCTTCTATGCATATATACGTGTTTCGTTCAGCTTAGAATGCGGGGTAACCGAGCGAAGCGATTAATATAAATAGCTCGCTATCTTTATTTTGCAAGCCCGATAACTTGAGTATCTAAAACTTGGATGTAATGAATTTTATCTACTTTCTCAAAATTAAGTTCCCCTAAGAACGCTGTGATATTATCTAAAGAATTCGTCTGGGCCGAACTAATTTCTAAATTTTGATTTTCTCTTGAAACTTCGCTTATTCTTTTTTCGTATTTTTGAATTGAATATCTTTCTGAAACTGCTGCATTAATTTGGAAAACATAAAAAACCAAAAGAGCGGCTGCCGATAAAACGGCTAAAAACCAAAACAACCTCAAAGTAATTAGTTTTTTTAGGGGCTTTATAATCAATGAATGGTTTAATGTCAAAGTATTGTTCATTGTTTATTGTTTCATCGCTGCCCGGAGCTTCGCGCTGTGCGAGCGTGAGTTAATTTTAATTTCTTCTTTTGAAGGCCTTACCGGTTTTTTTGTTAATATTTCTAATGAACCTTTTTTAAATTCTCCTTTAAAAAATTTTTTAACAATTCTGTCTTCTAAAGAATGAAAGGAAATTATGACAATCTTTCCCCCCGGCGCTAAAACTTCTATTGTCTGGGGCAAAACTTTCCTTAAGTTATTCAGCTCGTCATTAACAGCAATCCTTAATGCCTGAAATGTTCGGGTGGCTGGGTTAATCTTTGTTCTCCCCGTGACTACTCTTTTAATAATCTCTACCAGTTGAAGAGTTGTCTTAACGGGCCTTTCTTTTATAATTCTTTTAGTAATTCTTCTGGCAAATCTCTCCTCTCCGTATTCTTTTAATATTTTTTCAATCTCTTCTTGGGAATAATTATTTATAATTTTTTCAGCAGTTAGATTATTCTCTAAACTATATCTCATATCAAGCGGCTCATTCCTCATAAACGAGAATCCCCTGCCCGATTCTTCCAAGTGCCAAGATGACATTCCGAGGTCAAATAATATCCCCGAAACAAGTCCAAATTTATACTTTTCAATAATCTTTTTTAAGTTAGTATAAGAATCATTGACAAGAATTAATCTTTCCAAATTCTTTGACTTCAATTCCTGATAAATTTCTGGGTCAATTTCAATCCCCAATGTTTCCCCATTTGGCTTAATTTTCCCGAGAATTGCGGCCGTATGTCCCCCGCCATCAATCGTTGCATCAATAAAATTTTCATTTGGCTTCGGATCTAAATATTGTAAAACTTCTTTTTGAAGAACAGGTATATGTATCATTAATTTTCAAATTCCAAACTCCGGTAATTTCTCAGCAACTTTATCAATATCTTGTTCAGCTTTCTTTCTATATATTTCCCATTTTTGAACATCCCAAATTTCTAATTTATTAGAAAGTCCGCAAACAG
>CAYPVI010000031.1:0-8364 GCA_964414135.1 uncultured Candidatus Saccharibacteria bacterium
GGGTAGCAAAAAGGATTAGATACCCTTGTAGTCCACGCTGTAAACGATGGACACTAGCTATTTGAAGTGTCGACCCTTCAAGTGGCGAAGCTAACGCGTTAAGTGTCCCGCCTGGGAAGTACGGCCGCAAGGCTAAAACTCAAAGGAATAGACGGGGCTTCACACAAGCGGTGGATCATGTGGCTTAATTCGACAATAAGCGAAGAACCTTACCAGGGCTTGACACCTAGTCGAAAGTCCGCTGAAAGGCGGACCTCCCACAAGGCGGCTAGGCAGGTGCTGCATGGTTGTCGTCAGTTCGTACTTTGAAGCGTACGCTTAAGTGCGGTAACGAACGCAACCCTCGCCCTATGTTTTATTTGTCATAGGGAACTGCCCGGGATAACCGGGAGGAAGGTGAGGATGACGCCAAATCAGCATGGCCCTTTGACGCCCTGGGCTGCACACGTGATACAATGGGACCGACAATGGGCGAAACCGCAAGGTAGAGGTAATCCCACCAAACGGTCTCTTAGTTCGGATTGAGGTCTGAAACTCGACCTCATGAAGCTGGAATCGCTAGTAATCGCCAATCAGCCATGTGGCGATGAATATGTTTCTGAAGCTTGTACTCACCGCCCGTCACATTAAGGGAGCCGGCAGTAGCCGAAGTCCCCGCTTAGCGGGGCCTAAGCTAAAGTCGGTAACAAGAATGAAGTCGTAACAAGGCATGGGTAGCGGAAGCTGTCCATGGATCAATATTTATTTTAAATTAGATTTTGGATATTAGATTTTGGATATTATTTTAATATCTGAAATTTTCTGAAATCTGATTAGCGTTGACTAGAATTGAAGAGTGAGAATTCTCTTTTTAATTCTAAGGTATTAATCGAAAACCTAAAATTTCGATTACTCGCAGCCGGGATAACTCTAAGAAACCGAAAAAAGCGTGGTTCATTGAATCACGCTTTTTTTTGACGTTTCTAATTTTTTTTGCTAAAATATTTTAAATAAGGGCGTGCCTTCACACCAAACAAAGATTGGTGCTGAGAGCACCCCGAATAACGAAGTTAATCTTTATTATGGTGTGAGGGCGTGTAGCTCAGCTGGTTAGAGCGCGTCACTGATAATGACGAGGTCCGAGGTTCGAGTCCTCGCACGCCCACAATATAAATTTTGATATTGAGAAAAATTTAATTGAAAAAAAATAGCGTCAGGTCTGATTTAAAAAACCAGAGTTGATACCAATTACCGACACCAATTACCCAAGAAAGGAGATGAGAATTATGTTCTTTAAACATTTCGTTCAGTGGTTACGAGGGATGATAAGAAAACCTCCCATGTTTTCACATCACTCTGCCGGGCACAAAGGCCACAGAGGCTCAAATAAAGATCACTCTTACTCCGGCGCTGAGTATGTAAAAGGAGCCCCCTTGACGGATAATGAAAGGGCTGTGATTAACCAAGAAAGAAGCTGTGAGGAATACAGAAATGACTTCTGATAATACCAAACAGCACAAAGACCATCTTAGTGGTCTTCGCTCCCAACGATTTCCACTTAAGTCCCGACGGAACTTTCGCTCGGGACTATTTTTTTATTTTATATTTTATTATTGATATAATAAAAAAATGGTGTCAGGAACTTTTTTATTGGAGACGAGAAGTCGTTGACGACTGTCGTTAACGAGTCGTTAATAAAAATCAAAAAATTAATTAAAATTTATGGAAGAAAAAGAAATTAAATTTTTAAATATGGATACTGATTTAATTGAAAAGAAATTGAAAGAAATCGGTGCTAAAAGAATCTTTGAAAGACTTTACAAGAGGAGAGTTTTTGATTACCCAGACTTGAAATTGAATAAAGAAGGAGCATGGATTAGAGTTCGTGATGAAGGTGATAAAATCATGTTTGGCTTTAAAAAAAGAGTAGGGATAGGTGATGGGGATAAGGGTAATGACAAAGGAATGGAGGAAATTGAAGTGCAAGTTGATGATTTTAATAAAACGTGCGAGATATTACTAAAATCGGGATTTATAGAAAAGCATTATGCAGAAAACAAAAGAATTAAGTATCAATTAGATGATATTGAGTTTGATATAGATTTTTGGCCTAAGCTTGAACCATATTTAGAGATAGAGGCTTCATCTTGGGAGGATGTTAATAAGGGTATTGCGCTTTTGAATCTTAATATTCATGACGGAAAGATATTTTCAACATGTCAGATTTACGAGCTTAATGGGATAAATTGTAATGATTATAAGGTATTTACTTTCGATCGGATAATTAAGAAATAAATTTTAAAAAAGTTTTTGAGTAGTAAAAAGTAGAGACGTTTCCGACTTTTTTTCTTTAAATTTAATACCCCAAATAGGACAGTTAGAGTTTTTATTTCCGAAAACGGCTTTTTTTGTTATAATAAAATAATGACTTCTAAATGGGAAAAGTATTATTCGAAAACTCCTTTAGATAAGATTCCTTGGCAAAAAACCCAAGCAGATTATTTTACTAAAGTTATAGAAACAGGAAAGATTAAAGCAGGTTCAGCTTTAGATTTAGGTTGTGGGACTGGTGTAAAATCAATTTATCTTGCTAAAAAAGGATTTAAGGTAATAGGAATTGATATTTCAAAAACAGCTATTAAATACGCCAAAGAAAACGCCCATAAGGCGAAAGTTAAAGTAAATTTTATCGTTGCTGATGCTACTAATTTAAATTTTCTAAAAGATAGAAAATTTGATTTTGTTTTAGATTGGGCTAATTTTCACGGGATTCCGAAAAATAAAAGAGAAAAGTATATTAACGGAATAGTTAAACATATTAAAAAAGGCGGCATTTTTCTTTTAAGATGTTTTGGCAAGGATGAAACACAGAAAGAATTCGTTGTTCGTCCTATGAGCATAGTTTATCTTTCTTCAGAAGAAGATATTAAAAATCTTTTTAGTAAATACTTTAAAATTTTAAAAACGAACAGAAGCAAACCATTTGGAAAAACGTCCCCAAGCAAACGATTAAAAGAATACTTAATGGAGAAATTGTAGTTCTAAAGAGAAAAAATGAGAAAAAATAGGGTCAGGTCTATCTAACTATTAAAAATTTAATGTTAAGCCAAAAAATCAAAATATGTTTGATAAATTAAAACAATTAAAACAACTTAAAGGATTAAAGGATTCTCTTTCGCAAGAAAAAGCAGAAGTTGAGAAAAAGGGAATCAAAATAATTATTAATGGCGAAATGGAAATTGAGGAGATTCATCTTAATCCTGATTTAAACAAGGAGGAACAAGAAGAGGCCCTTAAAGCGTGTATTAACGAAGCTATGAAAAAAGTTCAGATGGTTGTTGCCAAAAAGATATCGCAAACGCCAGGTTTTGGTATTTGAATAAAAGAAACTGTTGTAATGAACTATGGCAAAAAAATATCTGGATTTTGTAGAACAGCAAATAAGTAATTTATGAATAAGACATATTCTCCGTCAAGGATAAATACTTTTGATAATTGCAAGCTTCAATATAAGTATAAGTATATTGATGGTCTTAAGTCCGACTTGAAAACAATAGAGAGTTTTAGGGGTTCTACTGTTCATGAAGCGTTAGAAGAATTCTATAAATTAATCAAGGGCGGACATATTGAGTCCTTGGAATGGATTTTAGATGAGTATAAAGAGATATGGGAAAAGAATTACACGGATAGCATAAAGATAATTAAAAAGGAATTAACGCCCGATGATTATTTTAACAAAGGCAGACAAGCTCTTGTAGATTACTATAATAAATACAAGCCGTTTGATCAGGCAAAAGTTGTAGATACAGAACATTTCCTTAGCTTTAATGTTGAATCCAATGGGACTAAATGTTCTTTTTGCGGAATATTAGACCGGTTAGACTGGAATGACAAAGAAGATATTTTTGAGATTCATGACTATAAGGTGACAAATAGTTTGATGACTCAGGATAAAGCAGATAATGACTGGCAGCTCGGGCTTTATCACATTGCTTTGAAAGAGAAATGGCCGGATGTAGAGAAGATAAAACTTATCTGGCATTCACTTTTATTCAATAAGGAAATAACTTCTTTTAGAACTAAAGATCAGATTAAAAAATTACAGGAGAATGTTGTAAATAAAGTTAAGGAAATTGAATCCTGTAATGATTTTTATCCAAACAAAAGCGGCCTTTGCGACTGGTGTGATTTTCAAAATATATGTCCTTTATGGAAACATCCTAAAGAAATGGAAGAGCTCGATATAAATGAGTACGAAGAGGATTCAGGAGTAAAATTAGTGGCAAAGTATAAAAAATTGGAAGAAGCCAAGAATGAGTTTAAAGAAGAGATTCATGCAATTGAAGAAAAGCAGGAGAAAATAAAACAAGCTGCTTTGGAATTTGCAGAAAAAGAAAATATTTCTGTTATAGACGGATCTGATGCTCAATTGAAAATAACTATAAAGGAAGAATTAAAAGCTCCGGCTAGAAGCGAAAATCAAAAGAAGTGGGAAGATTTAAGAGATTTTTTGAAAAAAGAGGGAAGATACGAAGAAATATCAACTGTTAGTAGTACTATGGTTAATCATAAAATCAAAGAATGGCCTCAGGACTTTATTGATAAATTAAGTAAATTTCTTATAAAAAAGAAAACAAAAATAATTAAATTGATTAAAAAATAAAATTAATTAGTAAATTAAAGGAAGGAGAGAAATTTCAAAAAGAAGAACCTTAACTTAGATTGCGTTAATCCAGGGTTAAGGCAATCTTAATCCTATTTTGGGCTTGACAAATTGTGTAGGTGTGCTATAATGCAAGTATTGTTAAAAATTAAATATTGACAGTATTTTATTGATTGAAAGGAAACAAGAGATGAAAAAAAATGGGATTACATTAGTGGAGATTTTTCTTGTCATAGTGATTGTCGGAATTCTATGTGCGATTATAGCACCGCTGTTTGCAAAAATACCAAGCACTACGGTGCGTATTGAATTTACGGATCCAGAAGATATTACAGAATCTATGTTTGCCCTAGTTTATGATGTTAGGGATCAATACGACTATAAAAGAATCAAGTTTAAGGACTTCGGACTAGACGGTTCCTTGGATAAAGTTCAGAATCCAGACGGAACTGAAATAGAGATAATTACACCCGGAGAGATTACCGAAGATCCTAAATTAGCAACTTGGGCCACCTGGGTTACTAGATTTGAAAAAGAGATTCGTCCCAAAGCTGTTCCTGGAGGATAAGCAATAAAAATAAAGGGTGTTAGCTATTAATAGTTAACACCTTCTTTTTTTGGTTTTTACTTTAAAATAAAATAGCGTCAGGTCTGATTTAAATTTATCTCTTGGCTATCTTACCTCTTTTTAATTCCATCAAAAATACTATAAAGTGTTACCCGTGTCCTCATCAAGTGTGTAGGAGATTGACAAGATTTTTTGGTTGTGATAATTTGCAAGATAGTCTGAAACCAATCCTTTGAAGGAAAGAGTTAGGAGAATTGGTTTTTTAAATTTTAATAGTTCTTTAAAAACATTAGAAAGGTAGGTGCGCCATGATTAAGAAAGCATTAATCGCTGTTCTAGTTGGAGTGTTTGTTAGTCCGTTAATGGCCGAACCATTGGTTCGTTTGTCTTCGGAAGAAAGTAACACCAGATTATTTATGGAGTTTAGTCTTGATTTTCAGTTTAGTACGCCTCCAGTAGACGAGGTTAAAAATCTGCCCGAATCAATAAGAAATGTTTCTCCTCATGGAGACGATCGTTGGTATGCAAAACCTGGTCCAATCATGCAAGATTCAGCTGATGCTCCCTGGTTAACAGAGATTAGATTTTTAAAACTTGGTTTGGAAACAGATTTGAACAATTCAGTTATTTGGAAAAATTATGTTGATCTTAGTTTTAATTACGGGTATTATTTCAGACCTGGAGCTGATATACATAAACGTAATTACACGAATTCTCCTGATACTGAAACACGAGGATATGGAGCAGCTTTAACTTTTTGGTCTCCCGGCTATGAACAGCTTATTACAGGATTTAGAAGTGAGCTTCATTTTAAGTCCGGAGAGTATAATACTTTGTTTTTAGGCATTGGTTATCGTCAGTACGACTTAGGAGTTATAACCGGCTATGATCGCTATGACAGTCTTGACTACAAAGATTTTATTGAAATCGGAAAAATAAAAGAAACAAGTTTTTATTTTGGCGGGAGAGAGGAGGAATCTGATAAACGTTTTTTTACCGAAGGTCGTATAGGTATTAATTTTAACGGTTATGATGAGAAAAACAAATATCGTGAAACTAATGTCGACATGGAAGATGTTTCGTTTTTTGCAGCTCTTAACTTTGGTTGGAGATTCTAAAAATGGAATATCCTTAATAATTTAAACAGAGAGGGTTTTGAAAGGGCCCTCTTTTTTCTTGTAATTATTTCTAAAAAAGTTATTGTAAATTAATAATATGATTGATTTAAATGATGAAAACTTTGAAAAAGAGGTTTTAAATAGAAAGGGTTTATTTTTAGTTGATTTTTGGAGCCATACATGTGCTCCATGTCAAAAGATGAGCTTAGTTTTAGATAATGTAGCTAAGGAATTAGGGGGAAGGGTAGTATTTGGCAAGCTAAACATCTTTGAGGGCCCTCAAATGGCAAAAAGGTATAAAATACCGGCAACCCCCACCATTATAATATTTAAGAATGGAAAACCAATAGAAAGAGCTGTTGGTTTAAGACCAGAACATCTTTTGATAAATAAGCTTAATTCTTTAATTGATAAATAAGTAGAAAAAAATAGTGCCAGGTCTGATTTTTGGAACTTAGCTTCTTGATTTATGGATAAAATTTGGTAAGATGATAAGAAGGGCCGTTAGTTCAGTGGTAGAACACCTCATTTGCAATGAGGAGATCGCCAGTTCAAGTCTGGCACGGTCCACAAAAAGTTTTCCACAGGGACAGGGTTTTTAGGGTGTGTTACAATAACACAATAATCAAAGGTCGACGAGGATATAAATTCAAATAAAAGTAAAATAATATGATAGTAACAGGTTGGCTTGATACAACTATTATTGCCTTAAAGAATCTTTGGCTAGGATTTATTGATTTTATTCCAAATCTTATCGGAGCAATTATTATTTTTCTGATTGGTTGGCTTATTTCTGTCGCGATCGGAAAACTAATAGCTGAGATTTTAAAAAAGGCAAAGTTTAATCGAATTTTTGAAAAAGGAGGCTGGAAAACAGCTTTAGAAAAAGCAGAGATTAAAGTAAACGCCTCAGCTTTTATCGGAGCTATTATTAAATGGGTTTTATTGATTGTTTTCTTGGCAGCTGCAGTAGAAATTTTAGGATTTAACCAATTAACTATTTTCTTAACGCAGAAAGTACTGCCTTTCCTGCCAAATGTGATTGTTGCTTCTTTCATTTTCGTGGTAGCGGTAATTATCGCTGATATTTTAGAGAAAATAGTTCGAGCAGCAGTAGAGGGAGCGAAAGTAGGATACGGACAATTAGTCGGAGCAATTGTAAAGTGGTCAATTTGGGTTTTCGCAATTTTGATCATTTTATCTCAACTTGGAATTGGAGAGACCTTTATGGCAGATTTATTCCGAGGAATTGTAGTAATAATTGTTCTGTCAGTTGGTCTTGCTTTTGGTTTGGGAGGAAAGGATGTAGCGGCTGAAATTCTTCAAGATTTAAGGAATAAGCTTAGAAAATAATATTTTAAATTATTTCTGGAAAAGAAAAGCTATTTTAGCTGAAGTTTTGTGTTTTAAGAAAGCCCCTCTTGCCCTCACACCAAACAAGGAAAAATCTCTTTTTAATTTTTTATATTGTCAGATATACGCAATTTAATTTTTAAAGTTAAATTAGCTTAATCAAGATTTCGTTACGAGATTTTTTAAAAAATTAATTCCTTGTTATGGTGTGAGGACTTGACAGGGGCTTTTGATTTGCTACAATTAAAAAAGATATGAGAGACATGAAGACAATTATGGATAAAAACAAAGGAAGCGGTTAGATTCTGGATTTTTGAATACACATTGATAAATCCGCCTCCAGAGCGGTTTTTGTTTTAACGGAGAGTTCTTTGAAAATTAAAGATTAGTTACGATTATTAATTGTTAGCCAACCCTTCATCTTTATTTAAAGATGAAGGGTAAAGGTAAAAATTGTATTTTAAGAGCAGATGGTGGATGCCTTGGGATATCGAGGCGATGAAGGACGTGGCGTGACTGCGATAAGCCTCGGGGAGGTGTTTAGCAACCTTTGATCCGGGGATTTCCGAATGGGGAAACCTGATTTTGCGATAAGCAAAATCGACCCGGTTGAATGACTGGGTCGCAAAACCCGCTGAAGTGAAACATCTCAGTAAGCGGAGGAAAAGAGAAAAACTTTTTAT
>CAYPVI010000032.1:0-7339 GCA_964414135.1 uncultured Candidatus Saccharibacteria bacterium
GGGACAGCAACTTCTTGTTATAGTTTTAGTTCAGATGAATCTGGTTGTGAGAATCAAGAGGGTTGTTCTTGGAGTGATGGACTCTATGGTGTAACGAGGCCATATCTTGATTTTGATACTTCAAGCATTCCCGATGATGCTGTTATTACCGATGTAAGATTAAGCTTAAAGGCAAACTCAAACGTATCATATACTGATTTTGATGTGCAAATATATAAATATGATTGGGCAGAACCGATAAATCCAGGTAACAGAGAAGCTAATTACGATGCTGGTGGGGCTGTTTATGACGCGGACTGGAGAAATACAAGCGGAATGTCAACAGAAGTTTATTATGATTCCTTTTCTTTAGACAACTCTTGGGTAAATAAAACAGGCGATACAAAATATCAGTTGAGAAGCAGCAGGGATGTAAATGGAGATAAACCTTATAAAGACTACGAGCATGAATATATTAACTTTTACTCTGCAGATTCAGCAGGAAATGAACCCATACTTAAAATTACTTATACAACAGAAACTGCTCCAGGAGAACATTATAATATCTGTGGAGATTCAAATTATAAAGTAAAGAGCACTTTAGGCGAATCGCCCGATAAGCCCACTGGCCTGAGTGAAAGTTGGGAGTGTTGCGGAGGAACGCCATCGGTAGCTCTTCGCGCCTGCTTAATTTTAAATTGGTCCTATTCAGACCCGGATGGAGATCCTCAAGCAGCTTATGAAATTTGGCTGGATGAAACCCCTGATTTTAGCAGTCCAAAATTCAATAATGAGGTAGATCCCGGTCTCGGTTCATCCTATACCGTAGACCTTACCGCTGACGAGGAAGGAGATTGGTTAGATCCTCCTCCTCTCCCTGGGGGGCTTGTTTGGGCTACTACTTACTATTGGAAAGTAAAGGTAGAAGACAATAATGGCGATTGGTCAAATTTCTCAGATACCAAATCTTTTATTATGCCCAATCGTGCTTCTCCAAATGTCGCTTTTACTCCAAACCCGTTAAATCCCAGAACTGAAGAAGAGGTTACTTTTATAGATGACTCAGAATGTTATTTATCCGATGACAGCGGGTATGATTGCGATGCCGGAGGAGCTGTGATTACATACGAATGGGATTTTGATTATGATGGTTCATTTGACCCGAGTAATTGGACCAAGGGAGATGCTACCTATACTTATCCTGAACCCGGAAACTATAATATCCGACTTCAAATAACTGATGCTGGCATCGGCGGTCCATTTATCAAAATGTGCTCGGAAGAAGTAACCGTGGGATTTCCTCTCCCTACCTGGAAAGAGGTTACACCTTTTTAGGATTGTTTTTAAATTTTTAAAGTAATAAAACGAAATATTATGATGCTAAAAAAGTTAGATAAAAAATTTCTTTTATGCTTAATAGTTATTGCAGCAGCTGTTCTTATTTGCATTGGCGTTGTTTATTATTTATCGCGGACAGAAACAAAGGAAGAGCCAAAAGAAGAAACTTTAATTGAACAACAATTACGGGAACTTGATGAATTAAGGGAGAACACCCCGCCATTAACCGAAGAAGAAATTCAAGAGCAATCACGGAAACTTGATCAATTAAGAGGCGAGAATCAACCTTTGTCTGAAGAAGAAATTCAAGAGCAACTTAAAGAATTAGACAAACTTCACCAAGACTCCCAATAGTAAATCAAAATAATAAAGTAATGAGTTTAAGATATAAGGGAAGATTTTGAGGTTTGACCTTAATATTTCTAAACTTAACACTCAAATAAAACCATGAAAAAACAAATCTCATCAAAAATAGTTTCATTAATCTTTGCTATCTTGGTTATCTGCTTTGCAATAACTTTTTATGCTTTCAGTTGGACAGGGCCAACAGCACTTCCTCCAGACGACAATGTTGACCCACCAATAAATGTTGGCGGTACAGGGCAATACAAATCAGGGTCTTTGGGTATTGGCGGGGTTTTTCACGCTTACTCAAATGCTATTATTAACGGCAATGTCGGCATCGGGACATCAGCTCCTTTAACAAAATTAGAGATTAAAGGGGGCAAAACAAAAACAACGGGAGGATTGATTATACAATTAGTCGGGTCTCAAGCCGAAGAGAATGCCATGTCTAAAGATACGGGTCAGATGTGGTTGAGAACAGACATTTAATAACTACTTATGATAATTAGCTCTAAGCTTAAATTTATTCTATTAATCTTTTTAGTTGTTTTGATTTTATTTTTTGTTGGGCTTTTTTATTTCTACCGAGAACCTGTTCTAAATTTCATTTTTAAACCAGATGGTCAATCCAACATTCAAACAGGGCCATTGACAGTCGAAGAAGAGATTAAACTGCAGGAAAAGGCAGCTGAAATTATTAAAACAGACGATTTTAATAAATGTCAAGAAATAGAAAACCAAACTTATAGGACTGTCTGTATTAATAATATTGCTCTTAATTTAGCCCAAGAAAAACAAGATATTAGTTATTGCCAGAAATTAGATGATAAATTAGTTAGTATTGCCGGTTGCGAAAGGCAGATTCTTTTTACAAAATCACAAGATAAGGAAGATATTAATGTCTGTAACGAGACAAAAAATAGCGAAATCAAAAAAGAGTGTCAAGAAAGCTTTTGGCCGTCTCTCGCCTTAAATAAAAAAGACATTAACTTGTGTAATAACATAACCGTGGAACAAGAAAAAAACTCCTGCCGCGATAATTACTTACTCAAACAAGAATTTACTAAATCGGAAAGTGATTTTGACTGTCAGAGATTTTACAGCCAGCAAGTTAAATCAGATTGCCAAATTTACAAAGAAAACATATTAAATGAAAAATTAATTGCCTGTAATATTTTTGAATCTGATTTGTTTTTAAATTACTGCCGGCTTTCAATCATGCGTTAAACAAATGAATAAAAACAATATTTTTAAAAGCAAAAAATTATTCTGGTTTTTATTGTTTATTTTTTCTTTGTCTCTTTTACCTAAAGTTTCTTTAGGGGCTGGGGGTGATTTGATTTGGGAAAAGAAAGAGAGCCTTAGCTTTGGTGAAGATATAGCAACCGGAATGGCCGTTGATTCTACAGGCGTTTATACGGTAGGATCGCAAAACAGCGGAATGGTGTGGCGGGTAGAAAAAAGAACTCTTGATGGTCTTGGTGGTATTGATGGCAATGGATTAATATGGGAAAAGAAAGAGAACAGCTTTGGTTACGATGCAGCAACCGGAATAGCCGTTGATTCTACAAGCGTTTATGTGTCAGGATATCAAAACGACTATGACCTCTGGCGGATAGAAAAAAGAAGCCTTGTTGACGGTTCTTTAATATGGGAAAAGAAAGAGAACCTTAGTTTTGGTTACGATGTAGCATACGGAATAGCCGTTGATTCTACAGGTGTTTATGCGGTAGGAATGCAAAACGACTATGACCTCTGGCGGGTAGAAAAAAGAACTCTTGATGGTCTCGGTGGTATTGATGGCAATGGATTAATATGGGAAAAGAAAGTGAGGCTTAGCTTTGGTTGGGATGCAGCAGCCGGAATAGCCGTTGATTCTACAGGTGTTTATGCGTCAGGAATGCAAAACGACTATGACTTCTGGCGGCTAGAAAAAAGAAGCCTTACTAACGGTTCTTTAATATGGGAAAAGAAAGAGAACCTTAGCGGTGATTGGAGTATATCAGACGGATTAGCTGTTATAGCATACGAAATAGCCGTTGATTCTACAGGTGTTTATGCGGTAGAAACGCAAAACGACTTGAACCTCTGGTGGGTAGAAAAAAGAACTCTTGATGGTCTTGGTGGTATTGATGACAATGGATTAATATGGGAAAAGAAAGAGAGCCTTAGCAGTGGTTGGGATAAAGCATACGGAATAGCCGTTGATTCTACAGGTGTTTATGTGTCAGGAATGCAAAACGACTATGACCTCTGGCGGGTAGAAAAAAGAACTCTTGATGGTCTTGGTGGTATTGATGGCAATGGATTAATATGGGAAAAGAAAGAGAACCTTAGCGGTGGTTATGATGTAGTATTCGGAATGGCCGTTGATTCTACAGGCGTTTATGCGTCAGGATTCCAAGACAACTTTAACCTTTGGCGAGTAGAAAAAAGAGAAAAAGATATTGCTGCTCCTATTAATCCTCCAACCGTAGTAACCAATAATGCTACTAATGTTTTAATCAACTCAGCTACTCTAAATGGTAGAATTACAAATACTGGTGGAGAAAATGCTAACCAAAGAGGCTTTGATTGGGGAACTTCTTCCGGAGTTTATCCCAATAACTGGACACAAAATGGAAACTATGGAACAGGAGCCTTTAATAGAGGAATTACAGGTTTAGCTCCATCAACTACCTATTATTTCAGAGCTAAAGCTAGGAATTCAGCTGGTTGGGGTTATGGAGCAGAGTTATCCTTTACAACTGCTGCTGCTCCTATTAATCCTCCAACCGTAGTAACCAATAATGCTACTAATGTTTTAATCAACTCAGCTACTCTAAATGGTAGAATTACAAATACTGGTGGAGAAAATGCTAACCAAAGAGGCTTTGATTGGGGAACTTCTTCCGGAGTTTATCCCAATAACTGGACACAAAATGGAAACTATGGAACAGGAGCCTTTAATAGAGGAATTACAGGTTTAGCTCCATCAACTACCTATTATTTCAGAGCTAAAGCTAGGAATTCAGCTGGTTGGGGTTATGGAGCAGAGTTATCCTTTACAACTGCTGCTGCTCTTCCTACTTTTCAGGACATTGGGTTAAGAGTGAGGAATGGAAGCGGGGTGACTGTTTCTATTGCTGCTGAAATAGGGGTTGCCACTTCCCCGTTGAGAATTGCTAAAAATGGAACCGTTTATGGCATTGCTTTAGTTAATCCAGGCGATGTAAACGATTCTGGCGTGAGAATTCAGACCGCTAATGACGGCCTTAAAGCATTGAGAAGATTATAGTATAATTAATATAGATGATATAAAACTATGAAAAAACAAGTTTCACCAAAAATAGTTGCTTTAGTTTTTGGTATAATAGTTATCTGTTTTGCAATAACTTTTTATGCTTTCAGTTGGACAGGGCCAACAGCACTTCCTCCAGGAGGCAATGTTGATCCACCAATAAATGTTGGCGGTACAGGGCAATACAAATTAGGGTCTTTGGGTATTGGCGGCGCTTTCCATGCTTACTCAAATGCTATTATTGACGGCAACGTCGGCATCGGGACACCGAGCCCAAGTCAAAAATTAGATGTTTCAGGTCAAATCCATGCTACAGGAGATATCTGTACTGATCAGGGAGGAGGAGTTTGTTTAAGCACTGCTGGAGGTGGCGGTCAACAGACAGCAGTAATAACGGGCGCGATTGCGCATGGCGGAACCATACCTTTGCCAGCAGGATATATTCAATCTCAGTGTAAATGGTTTGTAAGCACCAGAACGCTTACACAGCATTTACCCCTGGGAACAATGGAACAGATTGACTGTTATGCGAATGCCAGTAGGGTGGTAACTTGTAAAGTGAAAAATTGGTCTGGTACAGGATATGGTACAGCAAATTATATGGTAATCTGCATCAAATAGTTTTAATAAGGGGTCAAACCTATGAGGAAATGGGGTTAGGTCTGATTTTCTAATTTGCTGTTTTAGAAAAGAGGGTAAGTTTGTTGGAAGCAAAGTTAAATCAGTGAAAAAATAGCGTCAACCCCGTAGAAGAAACTTGACAAGATTTTTGAAGAAAATCTAATTGCCATTGACAGTCAAATTTTCTCTACAGGGTCAACTCTGTTTTTGATTAATTATGTGATAAAATATATAATAGAATAACAAAAATTATGAAAAATAATATATCTATAATAGTTATCGCTATTTTTGTTTTAATTTTTACTTTTGGGATTAGCCACGAAGTGTTGGCCGATAATATTTTTTCATGCGATTCTAACGTTAAAGCTTTATGGCGTTTTGAAAACGGAGCGTTAGGGACCGACTCAAAAGGCGCAAATAATTTGGTGATCGACGGCCCAGCATCGGATGCCGTAACATATAAAGAGGGAGCCGCTGCCGCATATCTTGATACTGTAGGAGAAGACGTTTTTCTTATTTGCGACGATGATCTTGATGCGGGGTTTCCTCTTAAAAGCAGTGACACAAATAAAGACATTTCTGTTGTTTTTTGGTTTAGGCTGAGTTCAGAGCCAATTGTATACCGCACCATTTTTGAGAAAGGGCGATTTGCCGGTCCACCTCCATTTGGAACTAATAGATCTATGTCGATTGCCGTTTCTAATTCAGATCAGATGAGACTTAGAATCTCTAGCGATGGCACAACGTGGAATAATTATGATCATGCTTCTACTCTTGATCTTAATAAATGGTATCATGTTGCCGTAACCTACCAAGGCAGCAGCGGCGATTATAGAATCCGAATTTGGGACGATAATGCTGGAGCTATTCTTGGTTCAGACGCAGTAGGTACGGCGGCAAACGTTTCTGTTAGTACGAGTCCTCTATCCATTGGTTCCGGCACTTTTTATAATGATAATTACGCTATGGAGGGCAATCTTGATGAGATGGTTGTTTTCGATAGGGTTATTACAACAGATGAAATTGATCAGATTCAAAAAGGCAATTATGGTATTTGCTGCCAAGATCATGATACTTGGGGTTATGCTTGGTCAGACAATATTAGCTGGATTAGTTTTAGTTGCATCAATGGAACTGGTTCTTCTCACTGGCAAGAAGTTGACGATGTGGTACCCGATGATTCTGTAACTCGTGTTCGGACAAGTTCGGGTAGCGAACAGAAAGATGCCTATGAGCTTGAAGATCCATCAGTATTAGGAGTAATAAATCAAGTAAGGGTAAAAATGAGATACCAAGGAAGAATAACTAGCGGTTTGCGTTTGTATGGCGTAGAAAGCATGTTCCTGGGAGTTGGATCGGTTTTTAGTGCCTGGGAAGATCGTTCTACCGCTTGGCAGCCTATTCGTCCTGGCGGAGGCGGTTGGACATGGAACGACATAAGAGATCTTCAAGTAGTGGCAGGTCTCTCCGCATACACTTCTCCTGGTGCCAAAACTGATTGTCAAGGAATATCCACTATTTCTCCTAGGATAACTCAAGGTCAACTAACCCAAATTTATGTTGAGGTTGATTATAGCGGCGGTACTTTAATCTTAAGGCCTAATGGCGATGGAGATTATATTAATATTGAAAATCCTTCTACAACAGAAGAGGCATGTGTTGATTACGGAGTAGATATTGATGAATCGACTGGCAATTTTTCTGGTTATGCTTGGTCAGATAATATTGGCTGGATTAGTTTTGAGCCGGGAGATCTTGCTGGCTGTCCAAGCGGCG
>CAYPVI010000033.1:0-7250 GCA_964414135.1 uncultured Candidatus Saccharibacteria bacterium
CAATAAATTTCCACTATTTTAGCTAATCCCAATCCTAAAACTATTCCTCCCAATCCGCCAACTAAGCCGAAAATGCCAGATTCAATTAAAAAAATAGCAATTATAGTTTTCCTTCTCGCTCCAACTGCTTTCATAATTCCAATTTCCCGAATCCTTTCGTGAACCGAAGTATACATAGTATTCATTATTCCTATTCCTCCAACAATAATAGCTATAGAGGCAAATCCCAAAGTTACAAGCTGTATCAAACCCATTACACTGCCAACTATATCAGTCATTTTTTCACTGCTAATAACCGTATAAGATGGTAAGTCCTCTCCCCGTCTCCTCTTTCTGCTTTCTTCAAGATTTTCTTTTATGTTTTTAACTACTTCATCTGCCGAATAACCGGGTTTAATTTTAGCCATAATCATTTTAGCCCCTGTTCTTTCTCCGGTAATTTCTCGGTAAATACCTAAATCCACATAAACCTGGGAGTCATCTTGCTTGCTCCCAATAGATTTTAACACCCCGGCAACCTCAAACTGCTTTCCCTTGAGAGTAATTTGAGTTCCTGTTTTCATTCCGGGAAAAATTTCTTCGGGTATTAAATAACCAACGAAAATTTCTCTTTTGCCAGGAATCGGCCAACGCCCTTCTATTAATTCATAACCCATATCAGATTTTAATACGTCCAATCCTTCTTCTAAGGAAACTCCGCACAATAAAACTGTTCTTTTTTCTCCTTGATATCTCATCGCCACTCCTTTATAAGTCATAGGAATAACATTATCTACTCCCTCCGCTCTCTTTATCGCTTTAATATCATCATTGGTTAATTCTAATCCTCCAGCCATCATAGTTGCTATATCGGTAATCTCTCCGGGCATAATCATAATTATATCTTTTCCCATCATTCTCAATTGCTGCATAACTGCTGCTTTTAGCCCTTCACTTAAAGAAAGCAATGACATAATCAGAAAAACACCGATAACAACACCAACCATAGTCAGCCAGCTTCTCAGGGATCTTGTTCTTAAATTTCTTATAGCGATTTTGATGTATTCTTTTATTGCTTTTCCCATAAAGTTTTTCCAGCCGTTTCATGATTATGAATTATTTGTCCGTCTCTAATATTAATTAATTCCTCGGTATATTTTGCTATATTAGGATCGTGAGTTACGACAACAATGGTCTTTTTTTCTTTTTTATGAAGATCAATTAAAACTTCCATAATCATCTTTCCGGTAGTAGAATCTAAGTTTCCGGTTGGCTCATCAGCAACTATAATCTCGGGATCATTGGAAAGAGCTCTGGCAATGGCAACTCTTTGCCTCTCTCCCCCGGAAAGCTCGGAGGGTTTGTGAAAAATTCTTTTCCCTAAAGCCAAAGAAAGAAGGAGTTCTTTTGCTCTCTCTATTCTTTTATTTTCAGGAACGCCCTGGAAGATCATTGGAAGCATTACATTTTCAAGAGCGTTAAGACTATGAAGTAAATTAAATTGCTGGAAAACAAACCCAATTCTCCGACCTCTAATCTGAGCCAAATCATCTTCGGAAAACTTCGCAATATTCTGTTTTTGTAAAAAAATTTTTCCTTTAGTAGGAACGTCTAAACAACCAATAATATGCATAAGGGTTGATTTTCCGGAACCAGACGGTCCCATTATAGCGACAAAAGCGCCCGGAAATACTTCCAGGCTTACTCCTTTTAAAACAGTAAGTTCTACCTCCCCTAACTGGTAAATTTTCCAGACATTCTCTAATTTTATCAATGGCTCTGCCATAGATTTTTTATTCAATAACCACTTCTTCTCCTTCGCTTAATCCGGAAACAACTTCAAAAAACTCATCTCCCTCCAAGCCAATTTCTATTTCTTGCTCTTTAACCTCGCCGTCCTTAAAAACCTGAACTATTTTTTTGCCATCTATTTTCTTTACTGCCCTTTTTGGGATAACTAATACATTTTCTCTCTTGTCGCTTTCAATGATAATGTCAGCGGTCATACCTGGTTTAATTCCTTCCTTGTTTTTCTCAAAGCCAATAGTTACTTCATAATAAACTATTCCTTCAACCAACTTTTCTGCCGGGTCAATTGAAATTACTCTGCCTTTTAAAATCTCATCGGGAAAAGCAGCTAAAGTAATCTCTACCGGATTATCAACTTTAACATTAACAATATCTTCTTCATAAATATCTACTTCTACTTGAAAAGGGCCGGCCGAGAGAAAAGAAATCACAGAATCGGTTGGCTGAATTACCTCTCCTTCTCTTTTATTAATTTTTATTATTTGTCCTCCATTAGAACTTTTTAGAATAGTTTCTTGAATTTTATTCTGCAAAAGAGAAATTTTAGCCTGAGCTTGTTTTATTTTAGCTAGATACAAATCAATATTTTCCTGAGTAGGCCCAGCTTCTTTCAAAGCAAGTTCATCTTGCGCTTTCTGTAATTTAGCTTCGGCAGCAGCAACGTCCGCTTTGGCATCATTAATATTTGTATCATTGGTAATCTTAGTTGTGGAAATAGTTTGCTGATCATTAATAATATTAGTACGGACAGTGTTGACATATGATCTTTGATTATCCAAAGATGTCTTATCAGAACTTGAAACAGCATCGCGATAAAGAGGCGTTTCTGCCACATCTCGAATTACCTCCAAAGCATCTCTTGTGTCTTCAAGGGCATCTTTAACCTCAGAAAGAGCAGTATCAATATTTTCATCTTGAGAATTACTTTTAGCATCATCAACATAATATCTTGTCTGATTTAGAGCATTTTCAATTTTGTCTTTATTATCCTTAACCTTAACTCCTTCCTGGTCATTGGAAGTAAAATAACTGCGATAAATTGAATCAGTTACATTAAAAGCATTGTAAATTTTCAGATAGGCATCGTCTAAATCGCCAAGAGCATCTTCATAGGCCTGCCTTAAATCTTCTTCAGCATCAGTTTTTACATCTTCTAATGTCTGCTTAGTATTATCAAACGTAACTTGAGTATTTAAAACTTCTGTTTCGGCAACTTTGATTTCTTCAGACGAGGAGCCGGCTAAAAGTTTATTATAATCTGCCTGAGCTACTTCAAGAGCAGCCTGAGCTTCAGTTAGTTCAATATATAATTGACTCGCATCAAGTTTAGCCAACTTCTGCCCAGCTTCAACAATGTCTCCAACTTTAACATATATCTCACCGATTCTTCCTGAATTTTTAAAACCAAGATTTATCTCTTCTGAAATTTTAACCGTGCCGGTCTCTGAAATTTCTTTCAAGACTGTCCCTATAGATACTTTTTCCAAAGCAAATTCTGGCTCTCCGTCTTTAATAAAAAACTGGTAAATAATAACACTTAAAACAATAATGATAACAATTATTATTAAAATTATTTTTCTGTTCATGGTTTTATTAAAATTACTCTTATTATTTTATAACTTCTAAGATAAAAAAGCAAATCTAATTTTTGATTTCAAAAAAACTCGTTCCAAAAAGCAAAAAAAGGGGGGGGAATAGTTTTCACCTACTAACAAAAAAAAGTCTCGCCAAAGCGGGGTTTTTTTAATTAAACTGCTTCTTGTTTTTTTGGTCGGTAAAAGAGATACCAAGCAGAAAAGAATAAAATAAATAATAATAGCAAAACAATTAATAAATTCCTTCCTTCGGACAACTCGCTTATTCTCAATCCTATAGCTGCTAACCAGGTATTCTCTTTCTCTTCCGGAGGAGGAATAGATTCTTTTTCTCCTAAAATTGTAGCTATAAGTTCTTGGTCTCTACAATCATCAAAACAATCGCACATATCCTCTTCACAGTTACAATTTTCGTCTCCGCAGTGCTCGCAGTTTTCGCAATAATCTGAAGAGCCAACCTCGCAATCTGCTTCATCACAGGATAAATCGCTGAAACAAGCACCCTCCCTACAGCCATCAAGAGTACAACTATTATCATCTGAACATTCTTTATATTTATCTTGCTTTATTCCATTTATATCAAACCAATAAATATCGTCGTCATAACAATCCTTTTTATAATGTTTAATATAAGCAGATGTTGGCTGATTGCAAGCTGAATTATATTGACATTGAAGATTGCCTACCAAGCAAGTTTCGTTGACCGAACAATAGTCAGAAATTATCCAATTGGTCAAGGACTTCCATTCACTCAATTTACCAGTACATTGAGAACTGTTTCCTGAACAATATCTAAACCTGCTCTTTGTCCTATTTCCGACATCGGCGCCACAAGCTGAACCCCAAGGACATCCGTATTCAGTTTTAATTTCAACATCACAAATTGCAGTGGATGGCTTAAACTCCCCATTCTGGCAGCATGACCCTTCCGAACATTCGGAAGAACTCAGACACTCCCCATTTTGGCAGCTCTGGCCTGATCCACAATCCTTAACAAGCTGGGTGTCTTTATAAGAATCGCTATAACAAGAACTTTCTCTACATTCTTTCTGATAACAAGTTCTCTTCTTATAAACATCATTATTATAACAATAATTTGAGCCCCAGCTGCCGCAGTAATCTTCTCCACATTCTTGATATTTACTCTGTCTATTCTGCCAGGAATCATACCAATAAAGATCATTATTGTAACAAGCTAAATAGTTATAATTATAATTTTCGTCACAACTTGAGTCATAGAGACAAGCGTAGTTGCAACTTCCGGCAGAACAAAACCAACTGGGTTTTTGATTATAGCTACAAACTCCATATCCACAAGAGGTGTTACCTGAGCACAATTGAGGTGAAGACAATTCTAAACAAGAATCAGAGTCATAATTGCCGCAGGTCTGTTCGTAATTAGAGCCGGAACACCAGATCTGTCCAATAAAGCCGCATTCATCACTACATTCGGGCAGCGGATAAGTATAAGTGCTAGCTCGGGCATTACTGAATGAAATGAAAGATATTACTAAAACCAAAAACAAAAGAGGAAGAGTTATTTTTAACAATAATGGCTTCATCATAATATTTAGATTTTATGCTTTTGGACAATATTGTCAAGCCCCGCTATTTCTAATCCACACTTCAGTTATTTCATCGGTGTTTCCCATCCATTTTAGAATACTTTTATCTTAAACTATCTTTTTCCTAACGAAGTGTCAAAGGACAGTCCCTCTTTAATCCTTCTTAAATTAAAATCAGTCTCATAATGCCTCCAACTATTAAAGCTATTGCGAGCATTATTAGAGTAGACTTTATTGTATCCTTAATTCCCAACTCTTTGATTAAAACTACAAAGGTTGCTACACAAGGAAAATAGATAGCAAGGATTATAACTGCAATGACTAGTTGCCCAATAGTCATACCTAATGGTAAAAGCATACCTACCGCTAAATCTTTTCTTAGGAATCCAATTAGCAAGGCAGTAGTAGCTTCTTTTGGAAGTCCAAACCATCCTTCCATTAAAGGTGCGAAAATGTTTCCTATCCATTCAAGAAAACCAATCGCATAAAGAATATTTACTAATAGCACCCCCAGAAAAAGCCAGGGAATAGCTTCAGTTAAAAACCATCTTACTCTCATCCAGGTTTTTTTCAAAACTGTTTTCAGAAAAGGTTTTCTATAAGGGGGAATTTCCAGAAATATTTCTGGGCTTTCGCCCTTCACAAATTTATTAAGTATAAATCCAGCAACAATATAGAGTATAAACAAAGTTCCAAAAACTATAAATATATAAGACAAACCATAACTGCCAAGAATACCAAATATCATTGCTATTTGGGCCATACAGGGGACAGCAATTCCAAGTAAAGTAGCAGAAATAAAGCGTTGCTTTCTCGTTTCTAAGATCCTTGAGGATAAAGCACCTGGAACATTGCATCCTAAGCCAAGAAAAACCGGTACAATTCCATAGCCGTGCATTCCCAGTTTATGGAATATATTATCCGTTAAGGTAGCTAGCCTTGGCAAATATCCTGAATCTTCTAATATCCCAAGTATTAAATAAAAAGCAATTATATACGGAAGCACCATTCCAAAGGGCACAAATAAGCCAGTAGTTAATATTCCCATGCTTTCTACATAATCTATTTCTCCTTCAATCAGTTTTCCAATAAATACATTATGTAAAAACCCTGGTCCTAACCAATTACTTACCTTCATTATTAAAGAACTATAAAACCCAAAAAGCGGTTCAAATATATAGCCGATTAGATTCTCACCAATAAATCTTACCACCCAAAAAGATAAAGCAATAATAATTAAAGCTATGGGAATGCCTGTAGCTGGTTTAACCGTTGCCTCCGCTAATCTTTCTCGTAAAGCATGATGTCTATGTTTTACTTTTTGAACTTTTTTAATTATCTCGCCTATTTTTGCCCATTTTTCCTTTTCGTTAAGATGCCTAATTTTTAGGGACTTAGCTTCTTTGATTCTTGAAACTAATTTTTTAATTCCTTCACCAGTAATAGCTACCGTAGGCACTACAGGAACCTTTAAAAGCTCTTCTATTTTTTTTACATCAATTTCAATGCCAGTGTGTTTAGCTTCGTCCCATAAATTTAAGGCAATTATAATAGGCTTGCCTTTTTCTAACAAATCTAAGGTCAAAAACAAGCTTCTCTCAAGATCGGTAGCATCAACAATATTAATAATCAAATCTCCCTTTCTAAGGATTTTGACAGCGATCTCTTCGGCTTTGCTAAAAGGCCTAAGAGAATACACTCCTGGTGGATCTATTATCTCAAACCTCTCGCCCTCCAAACGCATTTTCCCTTTGGTAAAATCAACAGTAGTCCCAGGATAATTGGAAATAACAACATTAGCTCCAGTAAGCCGAGAGAATATGGCACTTTTCCCTATATTAGGGTTGCCCATTAAAATGATTTTAGGCAACATATTGAAGTTTTTCTATTTATTCTTTTGGGGTTTTCCTACCAAAATTCTTTCTGCTATTCCCCTTCCGAGAGTAGTTTGCCTTCCAGCTATCTCTACAACAATAGGCCCATAAAAAGGTTGAGTTGTTATAACTTTTACAACCTTACCCTCTCTAATGCCCATAACCCTGAGTTTTAGTCGAAAGGTATATCCACCCTCTAATTTAACAATTTTCCCTTTTTCCCCGTTTTGAAGATTTGTAAGAGATTCCATTTTTAAAGAATTTTTATCTTGATTGCTTTTTCTTTGATTAGAGCTTCAGCAACTTTCTTTTTGTTCTTTGCAAAAAGCATTGCCAAAACAGAAGTCAGCATACTTTTTCCTACTCCACCTTTCCTGCTGGCAATAACAATTTTTTTATCATTATGCTTTTTTATTAAAAAATATAGA
>CAYPVI010000034.1:0-6183 GCA_964414135.1 uncultured Candidatus Saccharibacteria bacterium
TATCTTCTTTTTGTCTTTCATCTGATTATTAAAATCTTTTTGTTTCATATTTTTATGTGATTAATTTATTATATTTCTATTTTAATCTATTTAAAGAATTACCACAAGTAAAAAAGGAGCCCGACAGCAGGAGCTATCGGGCTTTTAACGAATAGGAACTCTTCCTGAGTCCTGGGCAAACTATAAAGAGCAATATTTAAAACCATGTCAAGAAAAAGGAAAAGAGGGTCTTTTAATGTACTTCTCGTCTATATCGTTATTGAGCTTTGATTATTTTTGGCAATTCTCTCCAAGAAAGTTAACATTGTGGTAGGTTCACTATGAACCTACCTGTCTTCAAAAACCCTCTTTCCTTACAAATAAAGAACTTATCAATTTTTATTTTATCAAGTTATAGAATACTTGTCAATTTTTTGTACTGGTTTAGGGTTGACTTTTAAAAAAACAGGGAGTATAATACATTATATTAAAAGGTCGTTTTATTTTTTTAAAATTCCTGCCTGCCATCACTTTAAGCAAAGCGGTTGATGGACAGGTGTATCGATTTCGTTATGGTTTTCGAAAAATCTAATGAACAACCGGGAAGGGATTTCCCTCCTCGGAAAATGTTCCAAGGAAATTGGAAATGCGCTGATTGCGGAAAAGAAATAACTGAACTCCCATTTGAACCATCTCCAGATAGACCAATCTATTGCAGAGATTGCTGGTCAAAAAGAAGAACTCAACGATTTGAACGCTAATCAGACATAAAAACCGCCCCGCTTATAGCGGGGCGGTTTTTTAATCTTCTTTCTAAAACCTTTTTCTACCAAATCCTCTATCAAATCCTTTGCGATCGTCAGAGAACTTTCTAAAAGGTTTCTTTACCATCGGCTTGGCTTCATCTACCACAATATTCCTTCCGTCTAATTCTTTTCCATTAAACATTTCTATTGCTTTTTTTGCCTCTTCTTCTGAAGACATCTCCACAAATGCAAATCCTTTTGATCTGCCAGAGAATTTATCCATCACGATAGAAGCAGAATCTACTGTTCCAGCCTGAGAAAACAAATCTTTTAAAGTGTCTTCTGTAGTATCGAAAGAAAGACTTCCTACGTAAATTTTATTTGTCATCTTTTTTAGAAACTTAATTCAAGATTATATATATACTTATACAATAACGAATCAAGGTTCTGCGAGCGAAGCTCGCAGGTTCTTAATTCAAGATTATATATTTATACCTTAATGAATCAAGGTTCTGCGAGCGAAGCTCGCAGGTTCTTATTTAATTTATCCTGTTAAATAAAATCTAAAAAATTTTAGGCCAAAGGCCTATTTAACAGGATGAATCGACCTACTTCTGAGTTTCCACAGATAGTTATTTAAGTATACACGTAGCGCTTATTCTGTCAAGTTAAATAATCTACTTCTCCAAGGAACGGACAGTATTCAAACCTATTTTATAAGTATAATTGTTTCTATTATTCTCTTGTATTTTCATAATGATGCCTAAGTTTATAATTAAAAATATCGTTCTTAATTTCACCTATCGTCATTCTGTATATTTCAGCGAAAAGATATTTCATTGAGATATTAAATCTTCCATCAGTTTCCAATCGTCTCACGGAAACAAAAATTTTTGGAGAATAAGAAATCCTAAATTTACCACTTCTACCAGCTCTGTTAGCATAATCATGGTCTTCGGCTAATTTGATTTTTTCATTAAAACCCCTAATAGCATTATGTAAATCTTTTTTTACTAAAATACAAAATCCCGGCGCGTGGGGATAAAAATATTGGGTAATCATTAGATAAATATTAACCACATTATGTAATATAAAATCAATCTTTTTGCTGCTTAAAGGAGTCATCAGACAAGAAGAAATATCAAGATTTTTGTTTTTAAACTTATTAATAACTATTTTCAAAAAATCTTTAGGCAAAATTACATCAGCATCTAAAAATAGCAAATAATCTCCTTTGGCTATTTTAGCGCCGTTATTTCTTCCAACAGCAGGAAAACCGCCAGCAACGATTCTGCAATTATATTTTTTAGCTAATTTAAGTGTATCATCTTTGGAACCGGCATCTGCTATTATTATTTCATAATTTTCAAATTCTTGTTCCTTTATAGAAGACAATAAAGCGGGTAAAGACTTTTCTTCGTTTAATGTAGGAATAATAATGCTTAACATATTTTTTCAAATTAAAACAAAATAGCAATAATCTGCTTTGATATTTTTTTTGAATCAATTTTTTTATTTAGAAACGAATATTCTAAAAGCAATCCATCCATCATGCCAATCAGCAAGGAAGTTACTATCCCGCTGTCAATCATTTGGACTAATTTTTTACTTGTAATTGTTTCTTTAATTAACGGTTGAATTAAATTAATAGTTTGTTCTCTTAACTGAGCAGTATGTTTTTTTATCTGAGAATTAGCCGGTGGCAATTTTAATATTAAGGCCTTAATAAGATTTTTTTCTTTAATACCGAAATCTAAATAATTTCTAATAAGTTTTTGTAATTTTTCTTCAGTAGTTTTTCCATCAAGAGATTGGATAATTGATAAGTTTAAATTATTAAAAACTTCATCAAGCACTTTTTTATAAATTTCTGTCTTACCGGTAAAATGATAGTAAAGAGCGGCTTTAGTAATATTAAGTTTTTTTGCAATATCATTCATTGAAACACCTAAATAGCTGTATTCTGAAAAAAGCCGACGAGCGACTTCAATGACATGCTTTTTAGTATCCCGAACAATATCTTTTTGCGCTTTTTCAATTGTTGTCATAAGTTTACTATTGATAAACAAGTTACTTACCGCTCGGTAAGTTATTTAACTATATCATATTGTATAAAATCAAGTCAAGCAGCTTGCTGAAAACACAAAAGCGACCAGAATGGTCGCTTTCTTTTAACTCCCCCTCTATTGGACGCATTTAAAATTATTGATTGGAAAAAAATTAAAGAAGAATTAGAAACATTAAAAACTTCAAAATTTAAACCTCTGTTTTGCTAAAAAACCAAGAACCCAAAATAACCATTACTAAACTAAAAATTAAAAGTAAGGATAAATCTAAAATGGGAGAAAATTGGGAAAAACCAATTAAGCTGGCTCGCAAACCATCTACTCCATAGGTTAAAGGATCAAGATAAGCTAAGGGCCTCATCCAGCTCGGAAAGTTTGTCACCGGGAAGAAGGCGCCCGATAGAAGAAAAGTTGGAAAAACAATAAACTGCATAATTAAAGAAAACCCTTGAGTGTCCTCCATTTTTGAGGCTACCGCCACTCCAAAACCAATAAAACCAACACCAATCAGAGCCATAAAAAGCAAAGCTAAAATAATTCCAAATAGATTTACAACCTTGAAACCAAGAAAAAGAGAAATAATAAAAATTAAAATTCCCTGAATTAAAGCGGTGGTTAATCCTCCGGCAATCCTTCCTAAAACAATAACCAGTCGGCTCACCGGAGCAACCATTATCTCTTTCAAAAAACCGAATTCTTTGTCCCATAAAACAGAAAGGCCGGCAAACATTGAGGAAAAAAGCATGGTCATGCCAATAATTCCCGGGACTAAAAAATCAAGATAGTTTGTCCCCTGAGGCACTCCCGGAAGATTAAAACCGGAATTAAATCCCATTCCCATAGCCAAAAGAAAGAAAAAGGGCATAGCTAAAGAGCCAATTATTCGGCTTTTAGCCCTTAAAAATCTTTTCATCTCCCTTAACCACATTACATATATTACTTGGAGGTTATTTGCTTTCATATAATTTTATCGTTGAAATCTTCTTCTCATTGCTATTTTATTTTTCTCAGTTTGGCTAACCTCTCTTTCTCTAATGGTTTTTCCCGTGAAGCGCAAAAAAACGTCTTCCAATGTCGGCTTTCTAAGATTGACTGATTTTATTTCAAAACCAAGATTTTTTTGGTCAATTTTCATCAAAAGCGGGATTTTCTTTTCGCCTTGTTCGCAATTTAAATCAATGGTTCCATTGTGTTGATTAATCTTCTTCACCCAGGAAATTTTTTGGAAAACCGGGAAAGCTTTTTGGGAAGACGTCACTTCAATTGAAACTACATCTCCGCCTAAGATATTCTTTAAATTTGCGGGGGTATCCAAAACAACGATTTTCCCAAAATCAATAATAGCTATTCTTTGACAAAGATAGTCAGCCTCTTCCATGTAATGGGTAGTTAAAACAATAGTTGTTTTTTCTTTTTTATTTAATCTTAAAATATATTCCCAAATACGGCGCCTGGTTTGAGCGTCCAACCCTAAGGTTGGCTCATCTAAAAATAAAACTTTGGGATAATGCATCAAACCCCGAGCAATTTCTAATCTTCTCTGCATTCCCCCGGAATAATTTTTTACTAAAACATCTGCCTTGTCGTGAAGTTCAACCAACTCTAAAACTTCTTTGATTCTTTTTTCTCGAGTTTCTTTATTTAAACCGTAAAGACGGGCATGGAAATCTAAATTTTCTTCCCCAGTCAAATGATTGTCCAGGGCCGGCTCCTGAAAAACAATGCCGATAGAATTTCTAACTTCATTTTTCTGTTTCAGAATATTGAAATCCCAAACTTTTGCTTCTCCTTCATCCGGTTTTGTTAAAGTAGTCAACATTTTAATAGTCGTTGTCTTCCCTGCCCCATTGGGTCCCAATAAACCAAAAATTTCTCCTTCATTTACTTGAAAAGAGATATTATTGACCGCTTTTAATCCGTTAAATTTCTTGGTTAAATTTTTAACCTCAATCGCCAGCATAAAATAATTCTAGTAATATCTTAATATTTTTATTCTTATTCTATCAAAAAATCGCCTTCTTGGCAATTTTCTAAACGTAGCTCCGGGGGACGGACGACATTAGAACCTGTCTTGCTCAAGGATTCGCGACTTAATGATCAGCGAACTCTATTCGCGATGATTCTCCAACTATAAGATTCGCTTCTCCACCAATAGGAATGGTAACTTTTGGATCTGTGTGTCCAAAGTCTACGCCAGCTATAACTGGTATTTTTTCCAATTCTTTTTTTGATCTTATAATCTGTTCAATTTTTGCAGGGGTCATTTTGCTTGCCTTCTGAAATCTACCGATGACCATACCAGCAACATTCTTAAATTGAGACTGATGAATTATTGATTGCAGTTCTCTGTCAAACTCTACAGCAGAAAAATCGCCAGTCAATTCATCATCCTCAATAAACAAAATAGTATTTTCTACTTCTGGAAAGTATTCTGTTCCTTGAAGTAAATTAAAAGTACATAAATTACCTCCTATAGCAACACCTTTTGCCTTGCCTTCATTTATAACCTGCCAACCATTATTTTTTATTAAATTTCTATTTTGTTGATCTTTGTACCATTCATCATCACTCCATTGATCGCTAGGGACTATTTCAAAAGAATCCGTCTGTATTAAACATTTCTTAAAGTAGTCCAGCGTATAATCAAAATGTAATTCTTGTCCAAAGCTAGAATAATGAGGCCCATAGTAAGTTACTAAACCGGTTTTCTGTAAAATTGCATTGTTTAAAATTGTAATATCAGAATAACCACAAAAGATTTTGGGATTGTCTTTGACTATTTTCCAATCCAGATACTTTAATAATTGATTACTATTAAAACCACCTATTACCGTAATAATAGCTTTAACGTTCTTATCCGAAAAAGCATCGTGAATATCCTGTACACGAGCTTCAATGCTGGTGGAGTTAAAATCATCCTTCTCATCAATATGTTTTCCGAAACTCAACTCCAAACCTAATTCAGAAAAACGCTTATTAGCAGTTTCTCTTATTTCTTGAGAAATTAACCCCATAGAACGAGAAGGAGCAATCACCCTTATTTCATCACCTTTTTTTAATTTTTCAGGATAAATTATTTGCATATGTTGTTTTGTTACTTTACTTTAACATAAAAACCGCCTTCTAGGCGATTTTAGGCCTTTCGGTCGCTCGAAAAGTCTCACTAGCCTGCTCCGGCGGCAGGACTCGAACCCCTCTCGGTCGCCCTAGAAAGATAGGCGGCTCGGTCGCTCGAACGCCTCACTAACCTGCTACAATGCTTGGACGATGTTTAAGACGTCTTGTCTGTGTTTTTTAGGCGATGGGTACTTATGTTCACAATTATTTGGACAATAAAAAGTCCAAGCATAATAATTCCACCTATCTGTGAATAATTTTTCCAGATCATCACC
>CAYPVI010000035.1:0-2245 GCA_964414135.1 uncultured Candidatus Saccharibacteria bacterium
ACCCCGCTTAGCGGGGTAAGCTTTATTGCCTGGAAACTTAAAACATCTCCAAGTCACGGAGGGCTTTTTCAAAAATTCCAAGTGTCTTTTTTGCTTCATCTAAAGTAAAGCGATAATCGGGGTCATGGACAACATTATTGCGGATTTTATGCGCTTCCCAAATTTGCTTAATATTTGGCAAAGTAGTTGAATCTAATTGCTTTAATATCTCTTCTATAGTTTCGCCGCTGTATCCCATTTCTTTAAAAATATCGTTTAGCAAACTATCTGCTTCAATTACAGCTAACTTGCATTCTGCTTCCTTGCCAGTTTCCAATCTTTTGGTAATCTTAGCCCATTGCTTGAAAGTTTTTTTCACCCCAAAAGGCCGATAAGCAAAAAATTCTACCCAATTCTCTAAAAAGCGGCGTTTAAGCCAACTATTCTTCAAAAGAAGGAGAACAATCCAAATTAAAAAAGTAAAACCAAGAACTATAAAAATGGTTTTTATATAAAATAAAAGTACCGGAGATAAAATAAAAGAAAATACATTATTCATAGATTTTACTAATTTCTAAAATTTTATTTTCTTCAAATGGTTTCCCAATAATTTGCAGACCAACCGGGAGTTTATTCTTGGTAAAACCAACCGGCACAGAAACGGCGGGCAGACCAACTAAATTTACGGAAGCCGTAAAAATATCACACAGATACATTGATAAGGAATCTGTATTTTTTTCTCCAATTTTAAAAGCGGGAGTTGGAGTTGTTGGAGTCAAAATAACATCAACTTTTTTAAATACAGCATTAAAGTCTTCTATAATTAATGTCTTAATTCTTTCGGCTTTCAAATAATAAGCATCGTAGTAACCTGCTGAAAGCGCGTAAGTTCCGAGCATAATTCTTCTTTTCACTTCGTCGCCGAAACCATCTTCCCTGCTCTGTAAATAGACGTCTAATAAATTTTTATTTCCGGTTTTTGATAATCCGTATTTAATTCCGTCGTATCGAGCTAAGTTAGCAGAGGCCTCAGATGTATTAATAAGATAATAAGCAGGTATGACATATTTTGTATGAGGTAAGCTAATTTCTTCAATCTTAGCCCCCATTTTCTCTATTTTTTCAATTGATCGCCTAATTATCTTCTCTACTTCTTTATCCATTCCTTCTACAAAATACTCTTTTGGAATTCCAATACGTAATTCTTTAATATTTGTTCCTTGTTTCTTGTTCCTTGTTCCTTGTTCCACGCTTGTAGAATCTAAAGAATCTTTTCCGGAAATTGCATTAAACACAATCTTAGCGTCCTCTGCTGTTTTTGTTATTGGTCCTATTTGGTCTAAAGAGGAAGCAAAAGCAACTAAGCCATAACGGGACACTGCTCCATAGGTTGGTTTTAGCCCTACCACGCCGCAAAAAGAAGCTGGTTGCCTAATAGAACCTCCCGTATCAGAACCTAGGGCATAACAGCATAAATCAGCAGCTACGGCAGCTGCTGAACCTCCGGAGCTCCCTCCAGACACCCGAGTTAAATCATGAGGATTTTTAGTTGGGAAAAAAGCAGAATTCTCAGTGGAAGCTCCCATAGCAAATTCATCCAGATTTGTCTTTCCTAAAATTATTGCTCCTAATCTTTTGAGTTTTTTTATACAAGTCGCATCATAGGGAGCAATATAGTTTTCAAGAATTCTTGAAGCACAAGTTGCTTTCACCCCATCAACTAAAATATTATCTTTAACGGCTAAAGGGATGCCGGCTAAAATTGAAATATTTTTGCCAGATGAAATCAAATCATCAATTTTTTTTGCCTCTAAAAGAGCTGAGTCCTCTGTAATTGTCAAAAAAGCTGAAATCTTTTTATCAAGTTTTCCAATTCTATTTAAAAAAGCTTTGGTTAGTTCCGAAGCTGAGAATTTCTTTTCTAAAAGTCCTTTATGAGCTTGAATAATGGCAAGTTCGTGAAGCTCCATGTTTTTAAAGCACGGCTTTAACTTTTACGTGTCTTCCCTTCTTCTCAGGTACTGCCTCAATTAACTTATTAGCTATCTCCGGTGACTGATGTTCCGCTTTGTCTTCCCTCATTATCTCTAATTTTTTCTCAAAAAAATGCTCAGATGGATGAAAGGTCGGTTCTATCTTTGAAACATCAATTTCTTTTAAGGACTTAAAGTAATCTAAAATTGAAGAAAGGTCTTTCTGAAACTTTTTAATCTCATTTTCTGTCAAACCAAGCCGAGCAAGCTTTGCAATATGTTGAACGTCTTGT
>CAYPVI010000035.1:2345-5550 GCA_964414135.1 uncultured Candidatus Saccharibacteria bacterium
ATAACCCGAGGCCGAGGACCTAAAATAAATCTCCTTTTGTGAACTTTTTCAATGAAATACTTCAACATTTGCTCGGTAACCTCAAAGTCAGAAACTACTCCTTCAACCAAAGGCCTGGTAGCAATAATATGAGCGGGAGTCCGGCCAACCATTTTTTTAGCTTCCTCGCCAATTGCCAGGATTTGGCCGGTCTTTTGATTTATTGCTACCACCGAGGGCTCGTTGATAACTATCCCTCTGCCTTGAACATAAACCAGAGAATTAGCAGTCCCTAAATCAATAGCTATATTATTTGAAATATATGAGAAAATTTTATTAAGCATGTTTTATTCTCATCTCTTTTTTTAACCTCTATAGAATTATTTTTCAATGTTTTTTCACTAACAACTACTCTAACTGGTATTCCGATTAAATCTGCTTCGGCAAATTTTTCTCCAGCGCTTTTATCATTTCTATCATCATATAATACTTCAACTGCTTTGTTTTGCAAATCTCTATACAGCTTCTCTGCTGCTTTTTTAATTTTCTGATTATCCTCAATCTGAATTAAATGAATCTGGAAAGGAGCTACTTCTTTTGGCCAAATAATTCCTTTATCATCATGATTAATCTCAACAATCGCTGCCATTAATCTCCCCAGACCAATTCCATAGCAACCCATTACCACTGGCTTCTTTTCCCCTTTTTTATCTCTAAAATAAAGATTAAGGGCTTTAGAATATTTTGTCCCTAATCTAAAAGTATGCCCCACTTCAATAGAATTAGCTTTAACTAATTTACTTTCACACTTGGGACATTTCTGCCCAGCTTTAATTTTAGTTACCTCTAAATTGGTTGCCCAATTACATTTAGGACAATAAATTATCTTATCTTCTCCCTCTTTTGACATAACCTGGAATTCATAGGTCTTTTCTTTAGTAAAAACTCCCCCGGATGCCTCACTTTTTATTGCCTTTAGTCCACAACGTTTAAAAATCTTATCGTAAGCCAAAAGTACTTTATTAAAAAACTTATCCAAATCTTTTTTATCAGGATGAAAACTATAAAGGTCTTTCATTACAAATTCCCTTGCTCGCAAAAGACCGCCGGCAAAGCGCATTTCGTTTCTAAATTTTGTTTGAATTTGATAAAGATAAACGGGCAAATCTTTATATGATTGAACTTGGCCCTTTAGTAGATCAGTGATTACTTCTTCATGGGTTGGGCCTAAAACAAATTCTTTTTTATGCCTATCTTTAATTTTAAAAAGAGGCGGGTCCATATGGTCCCAACGATCTGTGTTTTGACAATTTTCTTTTGGCTGCAAAGATGGCAGATAAACTTCTTGGCCGCCGATTGCATTCTTTTCTTCTCGCACTACCTCATCTATTTTTCTGTGAATTCTGTATCCTAAAGGTAAAAAACTATAAATTCCCGAAGCCAATTGAGAAATAAAATCACCTCTCAATAATAATTTATGAGAAGCAATTTTTGCCTCTTTCGGAGCTTTTTTTAATGTCTTAGAAAAAAGTTTGGATTGTAGCATAATTAAAACAATACATCTTTAAATTGCACTATATCTTTGTAGGTAACCAGAATCAGAAGCATAATAAGTAAAACAAAACCAATTAAATTTATATTTCTTTCTATTTTTAGAGAAATCTTTTTTTTAGTTAAACCTTCAAAACCCATTAGCGCTAATCTTCCCCCATCTAAAGCAGGGAAAGGAAGAATATTAACCATAGCCAAAGCTAATGAAATTAAAGCCATTAAATTCAGTATTGCTATTATCCCTCCCTTTAAAGTTATTTTCGTTATGGCTAAAATTCCTACAGGCCCCGCCACAGAAGAACTTAGGGGTTTAATTGTTCTTTGCTCAAAAGAAATTTTTATAAGATGGCCTAAAGACACTATCGAATAATGAGTAAGATCCAAAGCATGCAAAAATCCAACTGCAGTTTTTTCTACAATAGTTTCATATCTAATCTCAGCTATGTCTCCCAAACCAACCCCTAAAGCGCCTTGTCCCTCAGGAGAATCAATTCGAGGAACAACATTGACCTTTTTAACTTCTTTAGTGCTTAAACTTTTCACTTCTAAGAAAACCTCTTCTCCTTTATTCTCATTAATAAATTGAACGAATTGTTTTGAACTCCCAAATCTAATTCCGTTTCCGTTAATAATAATACTATTGGGTTTTAAGCCAGCCTTTTCTGCCGGAGAATTTTCAGCAATTAGCGAAATAAAAGGAAAATTTTGCTGCTCACCAAAAGGAAATTTATAATCAAAAAGTAAATATTGCTGGTTGGTAAAACCGCTATTAGCTAAAAGAAAATAAAAAATAATCACTGCGACAAGAAAATTCATTACCACTCCCGCAGAAATTACCAAAGATCTAATCCATAATGGCTTGGCGGTAAAACTCAGAGGATTAGCAAGATACTTTTCATCTACTTTATCTTCCCCGTAAAGTTTTACAAAACCTCCGATGGGAATAGCATTAATTGAATAAATTGTTTCTCCTTTTTTCTTACCCCAAATCCTCGGTGGAAAGCCAATACCAAACTCCTCAATTTTAATCCCCGATTTTTTGGCAACAATAAAATGACCCAATTCATGGATAAAAACCAAAAAACCAAGAATAAAAATAAAAACAATAATAGCTAAAATCATATTACTCAAGTATTTCTTTTTTCTTCCTCTCCCCTATTTCTTCAATCTTTTTATTATATTTATCTATCAATTCTTGAAGATTGTCCTTAGCCCGAAATTTATCGTCCTCTCGGATTTCTCCCTGTTTGGCCCTCTCTTGGACTTCCTCCCAGGCCTCTCCTCTCCAATGTCTTATTGTTTTCCTTGCCTCTTCCTGCTTTTCTGACAAAATTCTAAGTAAATTTTTTCGGTACTCATCGCTTAAGGAAGGCAAAGAAATACGAATTAAATCTTTATCAACGACTGGAGCTGTGCCTAAGCTTGATCGAGAAATCGCTTTTTCAATTGGCTCAATATAGGACTTATCCCAGGGCTGGACAATAATCTGCCTAGGTCCCGAAGAAGATATCGCTGCTAATTGTTTTAAAGGAAACTTCTGCCCGAAACATTCAACAATTATGTCTTCAACCAAAGAAGCAGAAGCCCTGCCAGTTCTAATTTTTACTAATTCCCTTTCTAAAAAACTAACAACCTTTTCCATCTCCGGCTTGATTTTATCAATAATCTCTTTATA
>CAYPVI010000036.1:0-5430 GCA_964414135.1 uncultured Candidatus Saccharibacteria bacterium
AATCCCAAATTTATAATTTATTAGAAAGTCCGCAAACAGTTATATTTTTTTTCAAACCAGCATATTTTTTTAAATAATCGGGAATGAGAATTCTGCCCAATTTGTCTAAATTAATTTCTACGGCTCCCCCCAAAACAACTCTATTAAATTTTCTACTCTCTGCTCTACTTGTTGGTAATTTTTTTAATTCTTCTATTACTTCTTTCCATTCTTTTTGAGGATAAACAACTAAACACTTTTCAAAGCCTCTAGTAACTATGACTCCCCTGCCAAGCTCTCTTCTAAATTTATACGGGAGAGATAATCGCTTTTTAGTATCAATTGTATGTTTGTATTCTCCTATGAACATGATTGGATTCAGCCCGTAGGGCTGGGGACAATTACCCCGCCCTCTAAGCCGTTATTCTTTTTCTCAGGGCTCTCCAAGCACTACCGTAATGTTTTAATTTTCTTTCTCTGTCTCTTGCTGCTTTTTCTAATTTATAAGCTTCGTAGTATATTAGAAATACCCTACTCCCTCTTTGATGTTGTTTTATTCTTTTTTGTAAATCTACCGTATATCCTATATAAAACTTCTTATTTCTGTCCAAAATATAAACATAATACATAGGGCATAGAGGGCGGGGTCCTCGCTTCGTTAACACTCAGCTCGGACTTATCCCCAGAAAACAAGGGTTTTCCCATAGTTTTCCACAATTATCCACTGCATCTTCTTTATACCCCACTTCATAGGGTCAAGTCAACCCGTTTTTTTCCACAAGTAATTCACACCCACAAAAAACCAAAAAACCGAATGGTATTAAACCATTCGGCCTATTTTATTGCTCTACGAAAACCGTTCTCGTAATATTAGGGATTAATAATCAATTTAAATTCTTTTGAATCAATTTTTGCTTTGTTCCCCTTTTTTAATTCACCCGAGAGTAAAGCTGATGCCAAAACGTTTTCTACTTTATCTTGAATAACCCTTCTCATTTCTCTTGCTCCAAAAACCGGGCTGTAACCTAATTCAACTATTTTTTCTTTGAGGGACTCGTTAATTATAAATTCAATGCCTTTTTCTTGAAGATTTTTCTTTAAACCACCCAGCATAAGTTGAGCAATATCTAAAAGATTTTCTTTACTCAAAGGCCAAAAAACGACAACTGCATCAAAACGATTAATAAATTCTGGTCTAAATATTCTTTTCTCAAAAAGATAATCTAAAAGTTTTTGTTTTACTTCTGACCATTCGGTTTTTCTTTTTAAAGCTTCCAAAATTATCTTATAGCCGGCATTACTGGTAGCAATAATTATTGAATTTTTAAAATCAACCTTTCTTCCAAGACCATCTGTTAAATGACCTTCGTCAAGAACCTGCAAAAATAAATTCAAGATATTGTGATTAGCTTTTTCAATTTCATCCAAAAGAATTAAAGAAAAGGGATTTTCTCTAACTGGAGTTGTTAAAAGCCCTGGCTCGGTTGCAGAACCAATTAACCTAGGGATGTCTTTTATGTCTTGAAACTCTGACATATCTAATCTTATCATCCTCTTTTCTGAACCAAAATAATATTCTGCTAGGGCTTTTGAGGTTTCTGTTTTACCAACCCCAGTAGGTCCTAAAAACAAAAAACAACCTATTGAACCTTTTCTTACTGTAACTTCTGACCTAGCCCTCCGAAGGGCAGTTGAAACTTCTTTTACCGCTTCGTTTTGATTAATAATTCTTTGATGAATTAAATTTTCTAAATTGAGCAAAACTTCTCTTTCTTTGCTTTCTATCTCTCCTACCGGAATCTCGGTCTTTTCGGTAATAATCTTATTTATATGCTTTGGCAAAACTACTTTTTCTCTTACTGAGCCTGCAACATAAACTGCTGCTTCATCTAAAATGTTCATGGCTTTCTCAGGAAAATAAAGAGAAGGAAGATAGCGGTCAGTCAAAGAAATTATCTCCCGAAGGGCCGGATAGGAAATAAAGATTTTGTGTTTCTTCTCAAGAAAAAAAGTTAAATAACCTAAAAGCACAAGCGTCTCCCTTTGAGAGATTTCTGAAACCTCTATTTTCCCAAAAAGAGATAAGATAGAAGAATTTTTTTCAATATACCGATGGAGGCCCTCATAAGTAGTGATAGCTATAATTTGAAATTGAGGAAAACCTAAATAGGGCGCGATAACTCCTGAAATATCAATTATTCCTGGTCTGAAAACTTGACCAATATAATTATGGAATCCATCAATTACCAAAATAATATTACCAGCTGAAACTACTTCTTGGAAAATTTTATCTAAAGTAGATTCAACATCTTCCATGTTTTCAAGCTGAGCTAACAAAGCCGGCATATCTAATTCAACCACCCTTTTATAATTCACCCCGGTTAAACTTTTGCCCAATAAACTCTTTTGGGTTAAAGCATAAATTATGCTTCGCTTCCCGGTGCCCGGCTCTCCAATTAGCAAAACATTATTAATTTCTTCTCGAGCTAAAATTCTTCCCAGCATCTCCATTTCTTTTTTATGGCCAATAAATTCTAAATCTTTCTTCCCGACTGAATTAGTTAAATCTTTGGAATATCTATCTAAAGTTATTGTATAACCGGCTGTCCATTCTTTAGCCAATGTTCCTCTTTTAGCTAAATTTTCGTATTCCCAGAACCTTTTCCTCTTTTTGATTTTTTCTTCAATGTTTTCTAACCACCAGGTTAAATTCTCAATATCCTCAGTTTTTAGTTTATGTTCAACCAAAATTCTTTTAAAAATTAGGTTATGCTTGGCAAGAGCAGACAAGACATCCCCTATTTCAATTCTGAGATGATTTTTTTCCCGGGCTATTTCCAAGGCCTCAAGAATAATTCTTTGAAAATTCTCGGATTCTTCGGTCTTTGACTCTTTCTTTAATATTTTTTTAATCTCGCTTAAATCCAAAAGGGCGCGAGAGAAAATAAAATCTAATTTCGGATTATCCCTCAAAAGAAAGTAAAAAAGACGAGTTGAGCTCTTTCCAGATCTACCAATCACTTTAGCAACTTCAAAGCTCAAGAATTCAGCTAAGTTATAATCTTGAGGATTTAAAACTACTTCAGAAAGAACAACTTTAAGCTTCGGTTTTTTCAGCTTTAAATTAAAAAAACTTTCTTTAATCAAAGAACCCAAAGCTAAAACAAGAAGAATTATTAAAAACCCTAACACACTTTTGTTGGTCCCTGTTGAGAAATTTTTTAGCGCAAAGCCATATAGAAATAGCAAGAATATTAAAATAAATAAAACAAAAAACAGTTTCTTTAAAACTTTAATATATCTCACGATTGGCAACTTTTCCCATTTCACCGCCTGATATATTTTCGCCCTTTTTAAATCAAACATCAAAATAAAAGATTAATCCCAAAGATTAATCCCAAAATTAAAAGGAATGGTAAAACTAACCATCCCAAGAATATAACTGTTCCTCCTAAAATTATTAAAATTTCTATTGCTAAACCGAGAATTATAAAAACAGTTCTTAATATTGCCCCAATAATTCTGGACATCATATTAAAAATAAACGCTCCGGTGTTTTCCCATACCTCAAATATTCTCCCGTAAGGATAATGATATTTACGCCAATGAGAAAAAAAGGTTTTCAAAAGGATAGGAACTGAAAAATAATTTAAATTAAACAAAAGAAAATTTTTCCAGCCCTTTAAAATTGCTTTTGGCATATCAAAAAACTGCCAAATTAATCCTTGTAAAAAAATACTCATTATTATATTATACCCCATAGAATAGATTTAACAAACCCAGTCCTCTAAAATCCCGCTATTAAAAAAGGAAAATAAAATGAATGAATTTAATCGGTTATTCGGTAAAGAGTTTAGAGGGATATCACCAAAGCTTCAGTGAAAAGATAGAAAATAATATGGAAAAAACAAAAAAGCTCAGTTAAAAAACTGAGCTTTTTTCTGTGGTGGGCTTGACTGGACTTGAACCAGTGACCTTTGCAATGTGAATGCAACGCTCTAACCAATTGAGCTACAAGCCCAAAATTGTCAATTGGCTTTGTATATATTACAATAAATATATACTAATATGCAAATTTTTGAACTACACTTCAATCCCAAAGTAAAAGAAGACCAAATCTTTGATAGTTTTGTTTATGAGCCGGAAAATATTTACGAGAAGAAATTAGGAAGTTTATATGCGGTTGGAGAGCTTCGGAACACTCTGCCCCAAAATTTAAAACTTTTAGATGATATTGCTAAAGTTATCAAGAAAAACTATTATACTTTTTCCCAAAAATTTCCTGAAAAAGCTCTTTCGCAAAGTTTAAAAAAAACAAATGAATATTTAGCCGAAAAAGTAAAAAAGGAAAATGTCAGCTGGTTAGGAAACTTAAATTTTGCTGTTTTTTCTTTAAAAGATTTTAATTTAATTTTTACTAAAACCGGCTATATTAAAATTTTGCTGTTAAGGGCCGGACAAATAATTGATATTGGTAAAAACTTAGACCTCCGGGAGATTGAACCTTATCCTTTGAAAATTTTTCTTAATGTCGTTTCGGGCGAATTAACTCAAGATGATAAAATCTTGGTTTTGACCAAAGAGATTTTTGAATTTTTCCTTCAGCAAAATCTATTGATTAAAATTGCTCAAACAGAAAATCTTGATTCAAAAAAAATAAAAGAAATTTTACCCTCTTCTCTTTTTACTAAGGGCGAGGGCTCAAAAATTTCTGGGATTTGTTTCCTCTCTGTTGTAAAAACAGAACCAACAAAAAAACACGGAGCAATTGTTTTTCAAAGCGAAAAGAAGTTCTCTTTTCCAAAAATTAGATTTCCCTTTAAACTTCCTAAGATTATCAAAAAGCCGAGTTTGCCAAAGATAAAACTGCCGAAAATAAAAATACCTACACTAGGTCCTATAATAGAAAAACTTCGTCCCAAAACAAACATCAAGAAAAGGCTAATTCTGATTCTTGTCTTAGTTTTTGTTCTTCTTTTGGGCTTTTTAATTTTTAAACAAGCGGTGGGAAGAAAAGAAAATGAAATTAGAACCTCCTTAGATGAGATACAAGAAAAAATTAATCAAGCAGAAAGCTTTTTAATTTTTAAAAATGAAAAAGAAGCCAATGCTCTTTTTAAAGAGGCATGGAAAGAAATCTTACTTTTAACCGAAACAAAAAGTTCTGATATAATTGATTTAAAACAATCAATTGAAGAAAGCTTGGAAAATTTAAATAAATTAGAAAAGATTGAAAATCCCGAACTTGTAAATGAACCTGACCCAAAATTATTCTCTTCTCCTTCCAGTTCTCTCGTTGAGCCGCCTTCATTTGAATTTAATTTTGATTTATCCGCTTCTTACCTTTCTAATCTTTATTTCTTAGACAAAAAAACTTGCGAGATTATTAAATATTCTCTTTTGGGGGGTAAAAATTGGGGCTCTCCTAAAAAATGGATAAAAGATAAAGGT
>CAYPVI010000037.1:0-4979 GCA_964414135.1 uncultured Candidatus Saccharibacteria bacterium
GAGTTTTTGAATTAATAACATCGTCTCCAAACATACAAGCAACAGGTTCATCTCCTACAAGTTTTGCTGCCTGTAAAATCGCATGACCATCCCCTAAGGGTTTCTTCTGTAAAACATAAGAAAAAGAAATGTCTTTAAAAAATTCGTCTAAATTTTTCATCTCCGCCAAAATATTTTCTTTTTTTCTCTCTTTTAAAATTTTTTCTATTTTAGGAGAAGGTTTTAGATAATCTAAAACCTTTTTGTTCCCAGGGCTTAAAACAAAAATTATCTCTTGAATGCCTGAGTTTTTTGCTTCTTCAACAACGTATTGAATAATCGGTACATCTACCAATGGCCAAAGCTCTTTTGACACCACCTTTGATAAAGGCAGAAATCTTGTAGCTAAACCAGCCAAAGGAATAATAGCTTTTTTTATTTCCATACTAATTATTTGCCTTTCGTCTTAAAATAGCCGGGGTTTCCCAACTCTTTTCTTTTTCTAATAATTCTTTTTCTTCTTGTTCAATAACCTTTTTTAATTGAAGAGCATTTCGTCTAACTTTCTCGCCTGCCATCGGCTTCGTCTCAAGTAAATAACGGACAGGTTCTTTAGTTTTTTTCTTTTCCTTTTTGGATTGAATTTTAGTTTTGGGAATTACTTTTTTGGGCTTAATTTTTGTCCCTGTTTTAATTCGCGCTACTTTTGAAGTAGTTTTTTTAATCAAAAATTTTTTCCGAGAAACGGTAGGAGACCCCTTTTTCTTCCGCAGTTTCTTTTTAGAACTTATAATTTTTGTTTTTCCACTACGCGGCCGGGTCGCGTAGTTTTTTAACTCCGCTACGCGGTCGGCTTCGGGTTTTTCTTTTTTGGGCTTTCTTTTTCTACTCTTTACTCTCTTAGGAAGAACGGGGCGAGGATTAGCCCTCTGGCTGGATTTTAACGAAAAACCTTTTATTCCACAACCTGTAGCTAACAAAGTTATTTTAATTTTCCCTTGATATTTTTGATCTTGATTAATACCGAAAATAATTTTTGCATTTTTATTTATGGAATCAGAAATTATCTTTGACAGCTGAGAAACTTCTGAAAGCTGAAGCATCTTCCCTCCTATTATATTATATAAAATCCTCCTGGCTCCTTTAATAGTATAAGAATAGAGAGGGCTGGAAGTTACTTTTTTAACCACATTTTCTTTGTCGGGATCTTCGATTTCTATTGTGTTTAAATAAGTCAAACGACCGCGACCACCAAGAATTGTTTTCAAATCAGCAAAATCAATATTAATAAGACCAGGCAAGTAAATCATCCCAATTAATCCCTCTAAATTCTCGGCCAATCTTTCATTAATAGCGGAAAGAGCATCTTTTAAAGGCGTATCTTTGTCAATTATTTGAAAAATTCTTTCATTAGGAATAACTGAATAAGCGTTAAGATTAGGTCTTATCTTCTCAAGAGATTCTTTGGCAATTTCCATTTTTTTCTCTCCCTCAAACTCAAAAGGTAAAGTAAAAATTCCATAAGTAAGGCAACCCGAATTCTTTGAAATCTTAGCGAAAACAGGAGTAGCGCCTGATCCGGCTCCTCCTCCCAAACAAGAAACCATAATACAAAGATCTTGCCCTTCAAAAAGCTTTTTTATTTTCTCTTTCTCATTTTGGGCAGCCAGTTCTCCCAACTCGGCATTCATCCCGGTACCCAATCCTTTGGTTAAACTCTGACCGAACTGAAATCGCCTCACTTGTCTTACTGCCTTAAGAGCTCTAATGTCAGTATTAGCTACCACAAAATCTGCCTTCTTTATTCTGGAAACAATCTCTGAAACAATTGAACCGCCTCCTCCCCCAATCCCGATTACCCTTATTTTGGTTTTGTGAATGGTATTATCGGAAACAGGGCTTTTTTTAGCAGGTTTTGAAAGTTTCTTTTTAATTTTCTTGCCTACCAAAATTTTCTTTGATAGTTTAGACATCTGAATTTTTTTTCGCCTTTTCTTAACCATATGTTTTTTCTTATCTGTTAAATTATATAAACCGTTCTTGTTCTTTTTATTTTAGCTAATCCTTTTCTGAAAAGCAATAGTTTATTACAGAAAATAATCTTTATTTAAAATTAACATATTTAGAATTTTTTTAAGAAATTTATTATTTTTTTAGCTTGAGTTTTAGAAATATTTATATGGGTTGGGAGATTTAAGGTAACTTCAGCTAATTTTTCTGCTTTAGGGCAACTGCCTATTTTATACTTTACCTTATTTAATTTTGTATCGGCAGGAGCAATTGGGGTTGTGTACCAATCCCCTATTAAAATGTTTTTCTGCCAGGCCTTTTTAATTATTTTATGAGCTGCCGGATGTTTTATGGTAAAACGCAAAAAACTATGTTTTCTTCCTCCAAAATCCAAGGATTTTGAAGACAATGTCTCCGGCATTTCAAAAGAACTAATTTTTAATTCATTATAATAAAAAGCGGCCAGCTTCCGACGATGATTTTGAAATCTCTCTAATTTTTTAAATTGATTTAAGGCAAGCAAAGCTAAAGCATTAGGCATTCTTTTTGGAAAATAAAAAGGTTTTCGTCCTTGTTTTTCTTTCCAATGGACAGCTTTTGATAAAATACGAAACCACTGGCATAAAATTAAAATAATCTTTCCCAATAAAATTTTATAAGTCGGTAAAATCAAAAAATTCATTAAAATCGGGTGTAATAACTGCTGGAAAATCCAAAAACGGGAAGGATAATCGGTTCCATCTTGAAATTTTTTAATTCCTTTAGCTAAATTATCATCATTAGTTGCTACCATACCGCCGTAAACAGAAGAAATTACTTTATCCCGGGAAAAGCTGAAAAAGGCAGCTCTGCCAAAAGTTCCAATTTTTTGATTATAATATTCAGCCCCTAAAGAATGAGCGCAATCTTCAATTAAAATTAAATTATTTTGTTTTGCGATCTCTAAAATCTTAACCATTTCAGCTGGCAGACCAAAAGTATGCTGAATTATGATTACTTTGCTCTTTGAGGTAATCTTTTTCTTTAAATCTTCTATATCAATATTAAAATTATCTTCATCGCAATCAACATAAACTGGTTTTAGACCAATCCATATAACCGGATTTACAGCAGCGTTACAAGTAAATGCCTGAAGTAAAACTTCGCTTCCCAGTTCCAAATCAAGGGCTTTCAAAATAGCCATCAAGGCAGTTCTCCCACTATTAAAACCAAAAGCATATTTTATTCCCAAATACTGTTTAAATTGATTTTCCAATTCATAGGCCGCTTTGCCCTTTTTCCATTTCCACGGACAAAAAACCAATTTCAAAACCAACCAAATATCATCTCTTTCGGTATTCGGTGATAAAGATATTGTTATTGGTTGACAAAATTTTAATATCATATTAAAATAAATAAGTAGGGTTAAAATTAGCTCGTTTTAAAATTTACAAGGAAAGAAATTACAAAAATGATTAGAATTTTTTATAGTAAAAAAGAGAGAAAGTTTTGGTTGGATCTTCTTATTTTAACGGTTGGGATAATATTGTTTTTTATCCTAATTCATTATATTTGATAATCTAATTTCCAATAATCTCTTAAAGGTGCCATTTTTAAAAACTGGCACTTTTTTATATATATGAATTTGCAACTCAACTTAATGACCCAATGACTTCCTTTGGTACCCTGCCCTCTAAAAGAATTACATCCCCATCTTTGCAAAATTCATTTAATTTAACAACAATATTTTTTGGATTCTCAATTAACAAGATATTTTTATTTTCTCCCTTCATCTCTTTGAAATAATCTTTAGTTGTAATTATTGCCAGATCGCAAACTTCACCAATTTTTCTGCAAATTCTTTTATGGATTTGTTTTGATGCTTTTCCTAATTCAATCAAACAGGGCATAACAATTACTTTTTTGCCAGAATAAATTTTTAAATAATTTAAATCAGCGATTACGCCGGCTGGATTTGCAGAATAAGAAGCGTTAAGAACGGTTAATCCATTTTTTCTCAAAAACTTTATTCCTCCCTGCTCCGGTTTAATTTTTAAGCATGCCCTTGAAGTCTCTTCTAAGCTCATTCCTAATTTTTTAGCGCAGGAAACAGCCAGTAAAATGTTCTGAATATTATGTTTGCCGAGCAAATTTACTTTAAAATCAACTAATTCAATTCTAAATAAAAGATACTCTTTTTCAATCCTAATATCCTCTGCCTGTATATCTAATTTATCTTTTATTATAACTACTCCGTTTTTTGGCAAATTTTCAATCAATTCATATTTTGCTTTTCTGATATTTTCTTGGGATCCAAAAGTAGACAAATGCTGTTCATTTATACCGGTTAAAATTCCTATTTCGGGCTTAATCATTTGAGCAATCTGCTTTATCTTTCCAATTTCATAAGCTCCTATTTCTGCAATGAAAACTTGATGTTCCGGCTTCAATTCATTTAAAATTATCTTAGCAATCCCAATTTCAGCATTAATATTCTTCTTAGTTTTTAAAACATTATACTTTTCAGAAAGAATTATTGCTAAAAATTCTTTAGTTGAACTTTTACCATAACTTCCGGTAATGCCAATAACTATTAGATTTTTAAATTCTTTTCTTTTTTGCTCTGCTTTTTTTAATATTCCTTTTATCAAAACATTAACAGGAATTTGCAATAATAATATTAGAATAGAAACAATTATTGGAACTAAAATAATTGGAATTAAAAGAAAAATATAAAATAAATAATTTGTAAAATTGAAAATAAAGAAAAGAAATAAAAATTCAAAAAGTATGCCAAAAGTTAAAATAACAAAAACTTTTTGCGTTAATTTAGGATATCTAATACCATGAAAACTAAAAAGCAACTTTTTTATTTTTTGAGTTTCAAAATGGGCTTTAAATCTACCCCAATGATATTCTTTTAACTGCCAAAGCCAAACCCAAAAAACGAGCAGTTTGGTAAAAATGAAACACCAAATTATTGCAATAAATATTTTCATCATAGAAGTTCT
>CAYPVI010000038.1:0-4809 GCA_964414135.1 uncultured Candidatus Saccharibacteria bacterium
GTATAATAATTGAATATGGCGATAGATTTTAATCAAATTCTAAATTATTATTTTTTGGATAATTCTATAAAAGGATATTTAATTGCTTTGGGGTTTTTTGTATTAGCAATTATTGTCTTGAAAATTTTTAAACAGATTATTATTGTAAAAATAAAGAAACTCGCCGACCATACTAAAACAGAATTTGATAATTTATTAATAAAAACTGTTGATTCTATTGGTTGGCCCTTTTATTTATTTTTCTCATTATATTTTGCTTTTAAATTTATTATAATACCAGGAATATTAGAAAAAATTGTTTTTTATCTTCTTCTGATTATTGGTATTTATTATGTTGTTAGGGGTATTCAAAAAATAATTGATTATGGATTTCATAAAATAATTGAAAAAAAACAGGACACTGCAGTTGTAAATCTTTTAAGCAAAATAACCAAGATTGTTCTATGGGTAATTGCTATAATTATTATTTTGCAGAATTTAGGATATAATATTTCAACCTTAGCTGCTGGATTAGGAATTGGTGGTTTAGCGATTGCTTTTGCAATTCAAAATATTTTAGGAGATATTTTTGCTTCTTTCTCTATTTATTTTGATAGACCATTTCAGATCGGAGATTTTATTATAGTAGGAAGTGATATGGGAACGGTTAAAAAAATAGGCATAAAATCTACAAGAATTCAAACCTTACAAGGAGAAGAATTAGTTATTTCAAATAAAGAATTAACGGAAATCAGAATACATAATTACAAGAAGATGGAAAAAAGAAGGATTGTTTTTACTTTCGGTGTTGTATATAAAACCCCTACCGAAAAGGTCAGAAAAATACCCGATATTGTTAAAAATATTATAAATAGTGTTAATCTTGCAGAAACAGATAGAGTCCACTTTAATAAATTTGGTGATTCTAGTCTAAATTTTGAAGTAGTTTATTATTTAAATTCTAGCGATTATAACGAATATATGGATGTCCAGCAACAAATAAACTTAGCAATTAAACAAGAATTTGAAAAAGAGAAAGTTGAATTTGCTTATCCAACCCAAACAGTTTTCATTAATAAAACATAAGAACTAACGAATATCCAATGAAAAAAGTAATTAAAATCTTATTTTTTTATGCTTAAATCTATCAACAAAGTTGTAAAAGTGATGGTTTTTTCTGATTTGGTTTTGAGTTCTGGCTGGGGCTTGATTGGCCCAATTTTAGCTATTTATATTGTAGGAAACATTCAAGGAGGAAACGTTAAAGTGGCTGGAATTGCTATGGGAGTTTATTGGTTGGGAAAATCAATTCTTCAAATGCCAATCGCTCATTATTTAGATGAAAATCACGGAGAAAAAGATGATTACTATGCTTTAGTCGTAGGAACTTTTTTAGCCAGTCTTGTTCCGATTGGTTTTATTTTTGCTGCTTTGCCCTGGCATATTTATATTCTTCAGGGAGTTCATGCCTTAGGAATGGCTATGGCTATTCCTTCTTGGTCAGCTATTTTTACTCGTCATATTGAAAAAGAAAAAGAAGCTTTCTGTTGGAGTTTAGATAGCTCTTCTATCGGGTTTGGAGCAGGGGTAGCTGCAATTTTAGGCGGAGCAATAGCTGAAATCTTCGGTTTTATCCCTCTTTTTGTTGGAGTAAGTGTTTTGGGGATAACAGCTGCCTCTTTGCTTTTGTTGATTAAAAAACAACTGTTGCCGAAAGTGCCAAAAAACAGAGTATTTCCTATGCCCAAATCTCACTAATTTTGAACGGGGCGAGTAAAATTTTTCTAAAATGAAGAACTTAGAAATAGCTAAGATATTTTACGAAATAGCGAATTATCTTGAGATGGAGGAGGTTGCTTTTAAGCCCTATGCTTATCAAAAAGTAGCCATTACTTTGGAAACCTTAGAGGAGGATGTTGAGAAAGTTTACAAACGGGGGAGATTAAAAGCTCTTGAAGAGATTCCCGGGGTAGGAAAAAACATTGCTCTGAAAATTGAAGAGTATCTCAAAACAGGAAAAATTAAAACCTATGAAAAACTGAAAAAGAAAACGCCGGTCAATTTAGGAGAATTAATTAGCGTGGAAGGAATGGGAGTAAAAAAGGCAAAGATTCTTTATCAAAAATTAAGAGTTAAGAATTTAAAGGATTTAGAAAAAGTAGCTAAGTCACATAAAATTGCTCCTTTGTTTGGCTTTGGAGAAAAAACAGAAAAGAATATTTTAGAAGGAATCGCTTTTTTGAAAAGGAGCAAAGGAAGGTTTCTTCTGGGAGATATAATGCCAACCGTTAGAGAAGTTTTAGAAGAATTGAGGGGTTTAAAAGAAGTTAAAGAAATAAGCGTAGCTGGCTCGGTGAGGCGGATGAAAGAGACGATTGGCGATGTTGATATTTTAGTAATTTCAAAAAATCCAAAGAAAGTTATGGATTTTTTTGTTTCTCGGCAAGGTGTTATTAAAATTTGGAGCAAGGGGCCGACAAAGTCTTCTGTTAAGATGAAAAATGGCTTTGATATGGATTTAAGAATAGTTCCTGCTGAAAGCTATGGTTCAGCTCTTCAATATTTTACCGGCTCCAAAGAGCATAATATTACTACTCGTAGGATTGCTATAGCTAAAGGTTTGAAGTTGAATGAATACGGAGTTTTCAAAGGCTCTAAAATGATAGCTGGCAGGACTGAAAAAGAAGTTTATAAGGCAATTGGTCTTGATTTAATTCCTCCGGAGATGAGAGAAAATCAGGGAGAAATAGAGCTTGCTCGCAAAAAGAAATTACCTAAGATTATTGAATATAATGATATAAAAGGTGATTTGCATTGCCATTCTAATTGGGACGGCGGAGCAAATTCAATTAAAGAAATGGTAAAAGTTGCTCAGGAAATGGGATATCAATATCTTGGTATTTCAGATCACACTAAGTTTTTAAGAATTGAACACGGGTTGAACGAACAACAATTAGCTCAACAAAGAAAAGAGATTGATAAACTGAATTCTAAACTGAAAAACTTTCGTATCTTACACGGCGCAGAAACAAATATTTTAAATGATGGCTCAATTGATATTAAAGATGAAGCTTTGAAAAAATTAGATTATGTTATTGCCGGAATTCATTCAAGCATGAAGATGGATAAAGAGAAAATGACAGAAAGGATAATTAAAGCGATGAAAAATCCTAATATTGATATTATTTCCCATCCAACCGGAAGAATACTTAAACAAAGAGATGAATATCAAATTGATTTTGAGAAAATTCTAAAAATTGCTAAACAAACAAATACAATTTTAGAAATTAATTCATCGCCTAGCAGGTTAGACCTAAAAGATGTGAATATTAAGAAAGCAAAAAACATGGGAGTGAAAATGGTAATTAACACCGATTCTCATCATAGAGACCAATTGAAATTTATTAGATTTGGAATTGCCCAAGCACGCCGCGGCTGGGCAGAAAAAAAAGACATAATTAATACTAATCCTTTGATTAAGCTCTTGGAATATCTCAAAAAATAAGACCTAAGCTTGTAATATTATATTTATGCGAAATTTTGTTATAAAATATAATAATATAGAAAAACGCAGAGGATTTGTATAAATTCGCTTACTCATCTACGCAGAAACCTATTTCTAAAATATGAAAAACAAAATATTAATCACAATATCATCAGTCGTCATATTAATGGCATCTTTTGTTATTCCAGTAAAAGCCCAGGAATTAGATTTGTCTGGAATAGAGCTTCCTTCTATTCCAACCATAACAAAGCCAATTAATCAGATGACTAAGCCGGAATTACAAGTCAAGATTCAAGAGATAATGACAGCAATCCAGCAATTACAAACAATCCTGGCTCAAGCTCTTCAGCAAGGTTCAGGAATATCTAACATCCCAAGCAGTTATTCATTCAGCGCTAATCTAAAGTATGGAACATCATCAACAGAAGTAATCTATCTCCAGATATTCCTTAATGCAGACCCAGACACAAGAGTATCTAATACGGGATGGGGCTCACCCGGACAGGAATCAATGTACTTTGGTTCCAAGACCAAACAGGCAGTAATCAAGTTCCAAGAGAAGTATGCTTCAGAAATACTAACTCCCTGGAAGTTATCAAAAGGAACTGGCTTTGTAGGACAGACAACCAGAGATAAGATTAATCAACTCTTAGAACAGTATCGTTCAGGCATTGCTCCGGGAGAAGAAGAAGAACCACTAACATATTGTGGAGACGGAATTATCCAGACGCCTAATACAGAAGGAATAAATGAGCTCTGTGATGGATTGAAGCTTAACAACCAGACCTGTATAACTAAGGGCTACACAGAAGGAACATTAAAATGCTCCAGTACTTGTTTAACCTTTGATACATCACAGTGTTTAAACAAAGTATCATCAGGAGGAAGTAGCGGAGGATCTTCAGGAACAGCCACGGGCCCTGTCTGCGGAAACAATACAGACAATATCTGCCCTCAAGGATGCACCCATGCTCAAGATACTAACTGTACTTATTGTGGAGACAATATATTACAAACACCTAATGATGAAGGAACAAATGAGGTCTGCGATACCAATAAACTAAACAACCAAACCTGTATTACTAAAGGATTTACAGCAGGAACATTACAATGTTCATCTAACTGTTTAACATTTAATACTGCAAACTGCACATCTCCTACACCTCCAACAAATCATGCTCCAATACTTAATACCATAGGAAACAAATCAACCAATGAGAACAACGCCTTAACCTTTACTATCTCTGCTACAGATCCAGATAATAATACTTTAAGCTATTCTGTATCTAACCGACCTTCAGGATCATCTTTTAACTCAACAACCA
>CAYPVI010000039.1:0-4692 GCA_964414135.1 uncultured Candidatus Saccharibacteria bacterium
ATTTATAATTTAAAGAATAAAGCGGCCTCTTTTTTCGTCCCTAATTATTTTTCCCTGATCTAATGTAATTACTCGTTTTCCCAGAGAATTAATTATCCCCTTATCATGAGTAGACAAAATAACAGTGGTTCCAAGCTCATAGATTTTTACCAAAAGCTGAATTATATCAAGAGTATGATAGGGATCAAGATTACCAGTCGGCTCATCGGCTAAAATAACATCCGGACGATGAATAAAAGCTCTGGCAATAGTTACTCTTTGTTTCTCGCCTCCGGAGAGTTCATTGGGAAAATTATCAGCCCTGTCTATTAATCCGACAAGCTCTAAAACTTGGGGCACGTCTCTTTGAATCTCTTTCTCGGCCACTCCCATTACTTCCATTACATAGGCAATATTTTCATAGGTTGTTTTTGAAGGAAATAATTTATAGTCCTGAAAAACCGTGCCAATTCTCTGTCTTAATTGAGAAAGTTGAGTTTTTTTTATTTTATGGACATCCTGGCCGTCAAAAAAAATCTGACCCTGAGTTGGTTTTTCTTCAGCTAAAATCAGCTTCAGCAAAGTTGTCTTGCCGGCTCCTGATTTTCCAACAATAGAAACAAATTCTTTTCCGTCTATTTTAAAAGAAACATTATCCAAAGCAACCGTAGGTTTGCCACTGGAATGAGAAGGATAAATTTTGCTAATGTTTTGAATAGAAAGCATAAATGAAATGACTAATTTCTAATTTCTTTTTCAATAAATTTGTCCAAGTCTCCATCTAACACTTCCTCTACGTCGGAGGTTTCGACACCAGTTCTAAGGTCTTTAACTAACTTATAAGGATGTAAGACATAAGACCTGATTTGATTTCCCCAACTAGCAGAAACTGTTTTACCTTTAATTTCCTTTAATTCTTTCTTACGCTCTGCTTCTTTTAGCTGATAAAGTTTAGCGTAAAGAACTTTCATTGCTTTATCTTTATTTAATCCCTGTAATCTTTCCGATTGGGAAGAAACGGTAGTGCCCGTAGGAAGATGGGTAATCCTTACAGCTGATTCTCTTTTATTTACATACTGCCCGCCGGGACCAGAAGATCTGAATGTATCTAATCTCAAATCTTCCGGCTTAATTTTAATCTCCTCTTGCTCTTTTTTCCCGATTTCAGGTAAAACTTCAACTAACACAAAAGAAGTATGGCGAAGTTTTTTAGCAGAAAAGGGAGATTGGCGAACTAATCGATGAACGCCTGATTCATTTTTCAGAAAACCGTAAGCATAAGAACCTTTGATTTCTAAAATTGCTGATTTGGTTCCGATTCTCCCTTCCGGTCCTCCGCCTTCACCAAATGACTGATGAATAACTTTTACCTGAAAGGCCTTTCTCTCGCAATACCGCTCAAACATTCTAAGCAACATTGTTGCCCAATCCTGAGCATCTATTCCTCCAGCTCCTGAGAATATTTCCATAATAGCATTATTCCTGTCGTATTTCCCGGAAAGAAAAACTTTAATTTCTTCTTTTTTTATTTCGTTTCCTAAAATCCGAGATTTTTCTTCAATTTCTTTGGCTAATTTGTCATCTTCTTCTGCTAATTTTTCCAGCTCCTTTAACTCTTCTAACTCTTTTATTTCTTTTTTAATTTTCTCAACTTTCTCAATTTCTTCCTTTAAATTAGCAATCCCTTGATTAATTTCCGCAGCTTTTTCTTTATCTTCCCAAAAATCCGTTTTTTCGGTTTTTTTTTCCAGCTCTTCTAATATTTTTTCTTTTCTCTCAACGTCAAAGACAGTCCATCAAATGATGGAGTCTAGACTGGAAATCTTCTAATTTGAATTCGAGGTTAGCCATAATTCTCTTTTTTAGTTATTTTTACGCTTTTTACTATATTAGCAAAAATTTCAACAAAATAAAAGAGAAGGACATTCCTTAAAACCAGAATGCCCTTTTTACCTCCTAACATACACTTTCCCTTGAATTATTTTGTTGGCTGGCCGATTGTGGTATAAAGCTTCTCTTGCAAAAGCCTGTTTGCATTTTGGACACTTTAAGTCTCTTGCTGTATTGTCTTCAACAATCTCGTTTTTATAGCATTTTACCAGATGTCCAGGTCCCTCTTTCCGATATTTATAGAGCAAGGTTCCGCACTTAGTACAAAAAATTTTTATTGTGTATGTTCGAATTTTATTTCTTGCCATATGAATTACCTCCTTATGGTTTTAAATGTGCTATTTACAAAGCCTATAAAATTACAGTTTATCTATTAACTCCGCTGGCTGACATCCCTTTATCAAAATCGTGATAAAACTAATTTTTGATGTACTTTACAAAAGGAGAATTTAATTTTTTAAGAAGAGAGCTTATGTAACCTTTCTCAAAAATGTCTTTTTTGGCGATTCCCAGTTTACCCGCTAAGTCAAACAATCTTTTTTTGCTTTTATATCTTGGCGATATAAGCTCGATTTCTATAAAAGAACCCCATTTTCTGAATTCATCAATATTTACAGTAAATCCGTCTAATTTAAAAATTGCTCTTTTCTTTTTAACAGCTATCACTTTTTCCAAACCTATTAGTTTGCACATAGCAAGATAGGTTTTTGGTTCTTTGATGAGAACTTCATATTCTTCCCACACCCCGTCTATTTTTCTCTTGGCCGATTTTACGGTCAGAATATGTTTTCCTCCTCTTTCTCTTATTCTTACCACAAAAGAATAACCTAATTTTTTGCAAAGTTCAATTGAACTGAAATATTGGTCGTTCTCTATTTTTTCCCCGACGCGTTTTGCCCTTAATTCTTTTAGTCTCTCTCTAAGTTTTTTTGGATTATTTATCTTCGCTCTTATTTCTATTTCCATAATTTTAGGGTGTCTTTAAAGTCCGTTATTTTTTTTCTCCCAAGTATTTTTTTAAGGTCTTCGTTGATTTTATCAAAAACTTGCAATCCTTGAACATGAGCCACCGTATATGTTTGGACTGCCGCGCATCCCAATATCATATATTCCAGCACATCTTCTGCGTTTTCAATTCCTCCCACTCCGATAATTGGTATTTTCAGATATTGTTTTAGCTCATAAATGGCTCCCAAAATCAGGGGCTTAATGACCATTGCGAAATTAAAAATTGATTTATAAAATTTTAATTTTTAATTTTATAATTTTATTTTATAAAAGTCAATTATTTTTAATGAAAAACACCATTAAATTTTACTTAATGGCATAGTTAATAAGAGATATATGGCTTGAGCCGGAGGCGAGATTTGAACTCGCGACTTGCTGTTTACGAAACAGCTACTCTACCACTGAGTTACCCCGGCATACCTGAGCGGGATACGAGAATCGAACTCGCCTCTCTTGCTTGGGAAGCAAACGTATTACCACTATACTAATCCCGCATCCAGAAGAGAAAAAATCTTGGAATGCTTTTTATCTTTTCCCCCAAGGTTTTTTCTTCCTCTTTAACTTCTTCTTTTTCTTCCTCTCTTTCTCCGGTAATAACTACCACTTCTTCACCGGGGGCTTTTAAACCGAGTTGTTCTCGGGCTACTTTTTCTAAATATTCTTCACCCCCTGCCTGAGAAATGTTTTCTTTTAACTCTTGGTTTTTTTGTTCTAAAATCTCAATTTCTTCTTTTAAACTTGCAGTTCTTGCAGTAAGCTGAGCCCTCCGCTGGTTAATCTTTAAATTTGTAACAATTAAAAATCCAATAACCAGCAAAAATAATATTTTAAACAATATTGAAAAAAATATATTTTTCCAAGAACTTGGCTTTTTCTTTTTCCTAAACTTTGCTATCATAAACTAATGTCGCTTAAACCTAAAACAATTTTTAAAATCATCTGGATTACCTTAATTTCTCTGGTTGTCTTAAGTATGGTTTTTTTAAGCTTAACTCCTCTGTTCCGTTAGTAATCTTAGCACAAAGACTTAAGTTTTGAAAATTTCAAGAAATACTTTAGCAGGGATGCGAACGCTTCCCTTTTCTTTTAATTTCTTTTTTCCTTTTTTCTGTTTTTCTAAAAGCTTTCTTTTGCGAGAATAATCTCCACCATAAAGATAACCGGTAACATCTTTTCTTTTAGCTTTGACTGTTTCTCTAGCTATAATATTTGCCCCGATAACAGCCTGCAAAGCAACTGAAAACTGCTGAGCGGGTAAAGTTTCTTTTAACTTCTTAATTAATGCTTTTCCTTCTGTAAATGCTTTTTCCTTGGGAACAATTTTTGAAAAAGCGGATTCTTTTTTCCCGGCAATCAAAATATCCATTTTAACCAGCTCTGCTCCCCTAAACTCCAAAAACTTATAATTCATTGAAGCATATCCCTGGCTCACGCTTTTTATTTTGTCATAAAGATTAACAATAATTTCTCTTAATGGAATCTCATAAATTAAAACAGCTCTTTCTGGACTAAGATAATCTGTTTTAATGTAATTTGCTCTGAGATTTTTCAATATTTCAACAATTTTACCAATATATCTGTTTGGAGTTATAACCTCAAGAGAAACCCACGGCTCTTCTGTTTCATTAGAAAAATTCGGACAATCACTTGCTGAATAAATGAGTTTATTATCAACTTTGTATACGACAGAAGGAGAAGAAATTATTAGATTAAAGCCAAATTCTCTACGAATTCTCTCTGATATAATTTCAGCGTGCAAAGTTCCAAGAAAACCGCATTTAAATCCTCTTCCTAATGATTCTTTTGTTTCTTGCT
>CAYPVI010000040.1:0-4426 GCA_964414135.1 uncultured Candidatus Saccharibacteria bacterium
GATATCCCAAAAATCCCCTTGTTGGTATTTCAAAAATAATTATCGTATGGTTTTGTTCCAGACGCATATCTATCATAACACCCTTTCGTTTGGAAATTTTTTCTATAACAATTCCCGTCATCTTGTTTGGTACGTCTATTGTGATTTCTTCAAACGGTTCAAGTTTTGTTCCGTTTTCTTCTTTAAAAACGACTTGAGGTTTTGAAACCTGCACCTCGTAACCCTCCCTTCTCATATTTTCAAGCAAAATAGCAATATGAAGCTCGCCGCGGCCATAAACTTTGAAATAATCATTTAAAGAAAAATCTATTTTCAGCCCGACATTAACTTCTATCTCTTTTGCCAGTCTTTCACGAATCTGCCGGCTAGTAAAAAGCTTCCCTTCTTTTCCGCCAAACGGCGAATTATTAACCAAAAAATTAAGTGATATTGTCGGTTCATCAATATTAATGGCCGGCAGTGCTTCCTGCGACGGATCGTTGCAAATAGTTTCACCTATATAGATATCCGGCAGGCCTGCAATCATCACAATATCTCCAGCAAACGCTTCGTCTACTTCCTGTCTTTCCAGCCCATTAAAGGTGAAAAGTTTGGTTATTTTCCCTGTCATTGTTTCACCCGATAACTTTTTTACAAAAACATTGCTGTTTGATTTTATTACCCCTTCATATATTCTTCCTATGGCCAGCCGACCCATAAAATTGTCGTAGCCGAGATTAAACGACTGAGCCCTTAACGGTTCTTGGTTTAATTTATCAGAGGAAGCCACTGGAACTTCTTTGATTATAACATCCAAAAGCGGAGACAAGTCTTTTGAGTCATCTTTTAAATTAAGCTTAGCAATTCCATCTTTGGCAACCGAATAAACAGTGCTGAAGTTCAATTGTTCGTCGTTTGCGCCGAGCTCCATAAAAAGGGTAAATATTTCGTCTTTTACCCATTCGGGCCGAGCTGCCGGCTTGTCTATTTTATTTATAACCACAATTGGTTTCAAGCCGAGCTCTAAAGATTTTCTTAATACGAACTTTGTCTGGGGCATCGGGCCTTCCTGCACGTCAACCACTAAAATCACCGAATCAATTGACCTTAAAACTCTCTCCACCTCCGAACCAAAATCAGCGTGACCCGGAGTGTCCACGATGTTTATTTTTGTCCCACGGTAAAACACAGAGGTGTTCTTTGAATAGATGGTAATTCCGCGTTCTCGTTCTAAAACGTCTGAATCCATACTCACGCCCACTTCTGCTACGCCGGTCTGGCGCATCAGGGCATCTGTTAAATTTGTTTTGCCATGATCAATGTGGGCAATAATGGCAATATTTCTTATTTTCATACCTTATTCAATAAATGTTAGAGCCATCCCCCGTTTGTTCCAACGGCCGGTACGGCCAATACGATGGATATAGTCATCGTAAGTTGCTGGTATGTCATAATTGATAACATGACTAACGTCGGCAATATCAAGTCCTCTGGCTGCAACATCGGTCGCAACTAAAATTTGAATGCGGTTATCCTTAAACAAACCGAGCGCTCGCTGACGTTGAGAATTATTCTTATTTCCATGTATTGATTCTACCCTAAAGCCCTTGCGAAAAAGAATTTTTGATATTTTTTCGACTCCGTGTTTGGTTCGTCCGAAGATAAGCACCTTATCGAATTCTTTTTGAATCAGAAGATTGTTAAGAACGTCTAATTTTGTTTTGCCTTGTTCAATTCTAATAATATTCTGCTCAACGTTTTCTGAAGTATCTCTGGTCTTAACCGAAATCCTGACTGGATTTTTGGTAAATTCTTTGATAATCTCCTCTATCTTATTTGAAATGGTTGCTGAGAAAAAAAGTGTCTGGCGCTCTCTCGGCATTCCGTTCATTATAAAACGAGTGTCATTAATGAATCCCATATCAAACATCCTGTCTGTCTCGTCCAAAACAACAGTGTCAAACTTAGACAAATTAATTATTCTTCTTCCCATTAAGTCCTTCAGCCTTCCGGGCGTGCCGATAATTAAATTGTAATTATGGCGGAGTTCCGAAATCTGCCTGCCAATACTCACGCCTCCCACGCAACAAACAGAAAAGGTTCTTATTCCCCTGGCAAAAAATTTAAACTCGTGGTCAATCTGAATGGCAAGTTCCCGGGTCGGAACGACAATCAAAATTTGCTCTCTTGAATTTCGCAAAATTTTATTGATAAGAGGCAGAATGAAAGCAGCTGTCTTCCCCGTGCCGGTATCGGCAATGCCCACAACATCAAAACCATCAATGATATACGGAATAATTTGGTCTTGAATCGGCGTCGGTATTTTGTATCCTTTATTCTTAACAACCGCTATTAATCGCTGATCAATTTTAAAATCCTGAAAATTGTGTTTGGGCGTAAAATTTTCATTATCCTCAACTGCAATCGCTTTGTTAATAAACCTTGCGGGATCTATCTTTTTCTTGAACCGGCTCATCGGCCTTCTACGACCCAAACCCGAAGAGCCCGCATTTTTGTAGTGGGATTGGGAAAAATATTTTTTCGGTCTTCTATTATTGAAACTTCTTGTCTTCATAATTTTTATATATCCGGCCTTTGTATAAATAAAAAAAGACCGGTCGGTCTCGTAGATTTTAAGTAAAGCTATGAGATTCAATACTTTAATAGTATATCACAAAATTAATATTTTGTAAATTGGCTGGCCATCGTAGACAACGTTAGAACTATTATTCAAAGAAATAATGAGTATGTTTATATTCCCGACATAGCTTTTTAGGATTTACCTACTCCGCTACTCATTATATATTTGGATAAATATCACGTTTAAACTTTAAATAAGCGAAAGGGTGGAACACCACTCTATTCCAACTAGGATTTGGGTAAACATTACGAACAATGGTAGAGCTATTGCCTTCATTCTTTTTAGCACTCAAGAGGACACAAAATGGCTTATTGCCATATAGTTTACCCAGAGTTATGGAATTATTACGTAAATAATAAGAAGTAATACCAGTTCCAAGAGTTCCAAGACCTGCTAAAATAAAAACTGGAATTTTTGTATTCTTTATAAAAGATTTTTGTACAATTCCGCCATCGTTAGGATAAGAAGATCCAATCGTTACGTCTCCTAAGGTCAGTTTATCATACGATAATTTAAAATAGATAGGATCACATTTTTCCATAAGTTTATGAGTTTTCGGGTTGAACCCAAGCGAAAAGACGGGTTTAGACCAAACATCCCAGTCTTTAATCAAATCACCTATTTCTATAAACTCTGTTTTGTCAGCTTTTCCTAAAATATTATATGTATCAGCTAGACATTGCCCTTCTTCTTGAGATAACACGGGGTCAATATTGCACTTTTTTTGTATTAATAAATTACCTTTATCTGTCGGAATAGGATTCGGAAATCTCACAATATATTTTTGATCAGGATTGAATCTATAATCATCGTAAGCTCCCGACATTTGTGAATGAAAGACGAGAACTTCTTGATTCTTGTCTAAAAAACCATTGAATAGCTGTTTTAATGGTTTCTTTCGTTCCCACCAATTTAATAAACTTCTTAACAAAAAAAAGGTAAGTGGCAAAATCAAGGATGTTATAAAAATATCTTGCCAAACACTTTTTTCTTTGACTCCAGTAAAACTTAAAATGTTTACGATTGAATCCCACATATGATTAAACTAAAATAAAAATGGTGTCAGGTCTATTTTTCTTAACTTTTTCTTTCATAGATCTATTTTCAAAATACCTTTATTTCCTAAAAAATTCAAGGGAAATTAAAAAAAGCGAAACCTATCGGTTTTGCTTTATCTAAAATTGCTTGTTTTATTAAAAAAATAGAGCTGACCCCTGTTTCTCCTTTTTTTATATTTCCCCAATCAACCTTAGTTATGTTCAATTTATAAATATAATCAATTTCATTAGCTAATCTATCAAAGAGTGGCATACCAGGTCGGAATTGCAGGCGAAGTAAAAAAAGCCCCCATAACTCCTACTCCCTGGCAAATCAAAATAGAAACAACGAGCTTTAAGATCTTGCTCATATATTTATTATAACAAAAACAACACTTCTTTAAAAAGAAAAACTGTTTTCAATATATTATTTAAAAACTCTTTTATGCTTGCTGGCCTTTTGGCTTCATAAAAGAAGCAATAGCCAAGACAACTGCTGATAATCCAACCAAAGTATAAACTACTCTTGAAATAGCAGACATTTCACCAAAAATAGTAGCTACCAAATCAAAGTTAAACAAACCAACCAGTCCCCAGTTCAGGCCTCCGATAATAACAAGCACCAGGGCTATGATTTTTAATGCTTTCATAAATTTATTTTGATAATTTTAATTTGATCGACCTTTTTGATTATTTTATTATACCAAAAAACTGCCTTCTTGGCGATTTTATGCATCTCGGTTTCTCGAACGGCGCGCTAGCCTGCTCC
>CAYPVI010000041.1:0-3733 GCA_964414135.1 uncultured Candidatus Saccharibacteria bacterium
AGATTATACATAATAGGAGCTAAAGAAGTAACAAGAAATCTTTTAAACACGCGCAAAATACCGGAAATAATATTGCTTATTCCAAGAAGAATCGGGCTTAAAAACATAATTCGGGTAAGCAAAACAGCTAACTCTTTTTTATCTCCAATAAATCCGGGGACAATTACAGAAAGGATTTGAGGAACAAAGATAATTAAAATACCAGCTATTACAATTAAAGAAATAAAAAAGAGGTTTACAAGATTAGAAAAGAATCTCCATGCTTGCTCATTAGAACGGACTAAATACTCACTGAAAATAGGTATTATAGCAGCTGAAATGGCTCCCATAATAAGAACCATAGAAATAAAATCGGGTATTCTAAAAGCGGCGTAATAAATATCAAGCTCATCTCCAGCTCCAAAACTGCCAGCTAAAAGGCGGTCTCTAAAAAGACCCAGAAAGCCGCTAATCAAAGACGCTGCCGCTAAAATCCCAGCAGCAGAAGTAATTGTCTTTGTTTTAGAATTAAAAATGTGATTGTACATATTTCCGTAAAATTATAATGGGAGTTTGTTGGTTGGATTGGCCGGCTGGATTGTCTTTTAATACTTCTAAAATTTCTTCTTTTCTATCTTTTAAATCATTGCTAATGCCAATAATGTTTCTGCCTAAATCATTGACATCTGCTACTACAAAAGAAAAACCAAACTTATTTTTTAATTCTTCACAAACTTTATCTGAATCCTTAGAACCCAATATTCCCATCTCAGCATATTGAGAAAATGCCTCTCCGTAAAAACCGTCTATTTGGGAAATCTGATGGCCAGCCACTCTGTAAAAAGTTCCAGAAATTCCAAAAATTTTAGCCGCGCCGCTGCAGAAACAAGCAAATAAAATTCTTGGCAGGCCTGCTAAATTAATAGCTACTTGCATTTTCAAAGGATTTCCTACTGAAAAACCATAAGGCGTCTTTTTGGCAAACCTTGAAAGAAATTTTGCCCAAAACCCAACTTTAACATCTTTTTTATACACTACCCTATTTTGAATAATTGAAACAATTTTTTGGCATAAAACAATAATGTCTTCCTCTTTAGCAAAAGGCAAAACATATTTTGAAATAATCCCAACCAAGTTATCCGAAGTTTTAATAAAATGGGTCTTTATCGGGTATCTGGTGTATTCCATAGTTCAATCTTACTATTTTTCCCTTGATTTTTCAACATGCCACACTTGACCCCGTAGAGAAAATTTGACTGCCTTCGACATTTAGATTTTCCAAAGAAAATCTTGTCAAATTTCTTCTACGGGGTTGACAAAAGAGCTTAAGCTTGGTAAAATGTATGTGTCTTAGCAAGATGAGTGATCGCTCCCCCGCTTAGCGGGGGGGAGGAAAGTCCGAACACCTATTCCAAAAGCAGTAGTTCTTAATAAGACTACCGCCCCGCTTAGCGGGGTAGAGGTGCGAACAGAGACGAGTCCTCCGCTTAGCGGAGGGGTGAAACGGCTAAATCCTTGCTGGGTGCAAGAACAAACCAAAAAATCGGGAATTTGACTCAATTTTTTGGAAAAAGTAGTTCGCTTAGATAAATGATCACATAAAACAGAATTCGGCTTACAATCTTGCTAAGACATTAAAAAATCTCGCATCAAGCGCGAGATTTTTTAATTCAGATTTATTTTATTGAAAAAACAGAGCTGACCCTATTTTCCTACTGTTAAAATCTATTTAACCAATTTTACTGCTGTCCCATAAACTAATAATTCGGCCGCTCCCGCCATTACCTGAGAGGTAGTAAATCGGATACAAACAATTGCATCTGCTCCTAATTTCTCCGCTTCTTCAATCATTCTTTTCATCGCTACTTCTCTTGCTTCGCTTAATGCCTCGGTATATTCTTTAATCTCTCCACCAACAATACTTCTTAAACCAGCTAAAATATCCTTACCAATATGTTTGGCTCTAATGGTATTACCTCGAACTAAACCCAAGGTTTCTTTTATTTCTCTTCCGGGAACTTTATCTGAAGTTACAAATATCATAAATTTTTTTCTTTTAACCTTTCTTTGATGAGAGAGATTAAAATAATAATTACTCCTAATATTATAGCTATAATTCCCCACCTGACCACGATAGGAACAGTTGAATCTTTAAAAAATTCATATAAACCAAATCCAATCAAAGAAAGCAGACCCCCGGAAAAAATTGTTAATCCTAAAATATTTAACGGCTTCATTATTTTATTATTGCATATTAATTACTCTCTTGGCAATTTTTATGCCTCTCGGTTGCCTTGTCTCTTTATAAATATCTCGGTATTCTAATCGCTATTTCTTCTGAGTCGGGTAATAGGGAGAAAGTTGGATCGCCTCTGCGGTGTAGCTTCCGTCAGAATTTTGTTCGCCCGTAACCGTTATTTGTTTGCCAACTTCAATGTCATTTATTGAGCCTTCGGCTATTTTTGATATCTCGGTAGAACCCGAAAAGAAAATAATCATTGAGCTACCGTCCACAATTTTCAGGGTCAAACTCTGTTCATCTTTATTAATAACCTCGCCTTTAAGAAAACCTGATCCGGCTTCTTTCCCCACTCCTTTCTGCAAGTTTCCTCCTACATTACCCTGAAAAAGTTGCTGGCGTTGTTCTGGAGATAAATCTTGGAAATTCTGGCGAGAAAAATCACTTAAAGGACTTTTATTCTGACCATACTTCATGCCACCATAAAAAGCCCCGCCCCCAACTATAATAATTGCAATGATAATTAATAGTAATTTTTTCATAATTTCTCCTAAAATTTTAATTTCCGAACCGCCGACCACAGTTCGTTATTCATAACGCAACGCCTCAATGGGATTAAGTTTGGCTGCTTTTTGGGCAGGCCAATAGCCAAACAAAATCCCAATGCCGGCAGATACGCCAAAAGCTAAAATAATTGAAAATAAAGAAATTTTAGCAGGCAGGGCGGTAAAAAATGCTATTCCATAAGCTAATGCGCTCCCTAAAATGATTCCGATGGCACCTCCAAGAAAAGTAAGCATTACTGCTTCGGCCAAAAACTGTAAACTAATATCTGATCTTTTAGCGCCGATTGCTTTGCGAAGTCCGATTTCCCGAGTTCTCTCGGTTACTGTTGTCATCATCATATTCATAATACCAATACCGCCGACAATCAGAGAAATTCCGGCAATTGCTGCCAATAAAATGGTCATGGTATTGGTTATTGAAGAAGCAGACTCAATAATGTCCTGCTGCGACAGTGTACTAAAATCGGCCATCTGAGGGTCACCAATATTATGTAACCTCAAAAGAAGGTTAGTGATAGCTGACTGGACAGAGGCCATCGCTTGATCGCTTTCAGCTTGAACACTGATTGTTGAGACAAAATTTGATCCTGCTAAAAATTTTTGGGCAGTTGTTATAGGAATGAAAACTACATCGTCCTGGCTGCCAAAGCCGGTGCCTCCCTTGGATTGGGTTACGCCGATCACTTTAAAATTTATACCATTAATTCTTACTGTTTGGCCCAGGGGGTTGGTATTTTCACCAAAAAGATCATCTCTGGTTATCGGGCCCAAAACCGCTACTTTTGACATACTCCGAACATTTTGATCAGAAATAAAAACACCCAAAGCTATTTCAATGTTTTTTACCTGCGGATAAGAATAAACTGTTCCTACTATTTGAGTATTGGTATTTTGACCCTTGGCTACAACCTGATACCTTTGAGAAACCTCTGGCGCCACTGCCAAAACC
>CAYPVI010000042.1:0-3442 GCA_964414135.1 uncultured Candidatus Saccharibacteria bacterium
TAAAAATATGAAACAAAAAGATTTTAATAATCAGATGAAAGACAAAAAGAAGATACTCTCTGCTTTATTAAGCGTATTGATTATCTTTTTTATTGTTATTATTCTTTCAACAGCAGTTGATGTTGTGAATAAGATAAAAGAAGGAAGATATATTAGCCAGAATATCAGAATGAGAAATTCCATTGTAGTTTCAGAAACAGGGGAAGTTTATGCTAAGCCCGATTTAGCTGTTATGAGTTTTACGGTTATTAAGGAAGCAAAAACAGTTACTGATGCAATGGATGAAAATAGCGCAACAATGAATAATGTAATTAAAGCGGTAAAAGAGCAGGGGATTGGAGATAAAGATGTAAAAACAATTTCTTTTAATGTTAATCCTCGTTACGAGTATTCAGAAGGAACTTACGGCAAAAGAACCCTTGTTGGATATGAGGTTGTTCAAAAACTTGAAGTAAAAATTAGAGATTTAGGAAAAATTGGAACAATTATTGAAAAAGCTACAAGCTCCGGCGCTAATGAAATAAGCGATTTGCAAATGACTATTGATAATCAAGATGAATTAAAGAAACAAGCAAGAGAACAAGCAATTGCACAAGCTAAAGTAAAAGCAATAGAACTAAGTTCTCAGCTCGGTGTTAAATTAGGAAAACTCGTCAGTTTTAACGAAAGCTTCTATATTCCTCAATACGACTCCGGAATTTATATGGAAAAAGCAGCAGGAGGCGGTGAAGTTCCTGATATCCAGACCGGAGAGAACAAAATCTCTGTCTCAATTGTAATAACCTACGAGATATATTAAATAGCAGAATTTCAGCTTGACTTTTTGAACCAAGGTAATAATATAATTACAGTTCTTAATATTTATATAGGCAAGAAAGGAGGTCAGAGATGACTGATCAGGAAATTGTATTTCAAGGAGACATCACCAAAGAAGCTTTTCAAGAAGTGGTAGACCAAAAGAAAAGAAGCGGGCTATCTTTTATTCTCGCTGTTTACCGGACACTGGATGAATTTTTGGAAAAGGAGAAAGAAAATTCAGGAAAGGTTCTGGCTTGCAAAAAGGGTTGTTCTTCGTGTTGTTATCAATTAGTTAGTTGTACGGAGATGGAGATAGATGAGATTGTTAAATTTATAAAAGCGATGCCCAAGCTCCGTCGTCGCCCTCTGGAGAGGAGATTAAAGAAATTTGCCACAAAGTGGCAAAAGTACTACCGAAGGAATGAAATTGCCCTAAGTAAGAATTCTTTCAAAATGCTTCAAGATTGGGCAGGAAAAGCTTGCCCCTTTCTAAATGAAATTGGAGGGTTCTGCGATGTCTATCCAGTCCGCATTATTGATTGCCGAACTGCCAGCAGCCTAATTCCTTGCAACGAAGGAGGAAAAGGGGAGCGTTTTCTTTTTCAATCTGAAACTTGGGCTAACAATATGATTTTAGATGAGCAACAAAAAAGAGAAGGGAGAATGCATGTAACACCTATTCATAGTTGGCTTCTCGTTAAGAAGTTTTAGCCAAAGACCCGGGATAATTCTTGGGTCTTTTTTAATTCATATAAAATTTAAGCTTTTAAAAGTCGGATTTTATTTGACAAAGATTAGATATTTAGTAATATAATTTATTGGTCTTTGAAAACTTTTTAGGAGAGATTAAAATGAGAATGAAAAAACTGGATTTTATTATAGCAATATCTTTTGTATGCGGTGTAATAGTTCTTATTTTCTCTGTTATTTACAGAAAAAATTATCTTTTCTATTCGTGCATCGCACTTCTTGCAATAACTATTATTTCATCTTTTGCAGCTATCATTATGCAAAAAATAGAGAAAAGAAGAACAAATAGCAATTAATGAAAACGCAATCTCAAAAGTTTTCAAAACAGGAGCCTAACCGCTCCTTTTTTATTCTGAGAATGAAATCAAGCTTGAAATTCCCTTAAAATTAAGCTTGAAAATAACCCAAAAAGCGATCAAAACTTAACCCGGCTAAGTTTTATCATGATTCTTAATTTTAATGAAGTACTTCGCAGGCGATTCTGTCTCCATCGCGATCAAGCCAATGAACATCATTTTCAATTCCTCCAGCGGATTCAAAAACCTTTTGCGCTTCCTCCTAAGTTCCAAAATCCTCACAATTATATTCGTCGTAATTCTGATAAAACCGGGCCTTGCTTGATTTCATAAAACCTTGATTTTTTATCTGGAAAGAGATAAACTAAACTAGTAAATTCAATGTTCATTTAAAAAGGAGACAAAAAATGATAGCTTTAATAATACTGTTTTTGATATATTGGACAATAGTATGCATATATGCCTGTATACCCCAATACCCTCGTTTTAAAGAAGACGACTACAATGTATCATATTGCGCAGGATTTGGCAGAGTTTTTTTAAGAGAAGAAAAAACAGGAATTGGAATTGCTTGTTTGATTGGATTCGTTTTGTTTGTTTTGTTTAGAGATCAGGTGTTTGCTATTTATTTTCCGATTTTTAGATTTTTTGCGAACATGATACTTATGGGGGCTTTTCTTATAGCGTTGAGTTTTTTAACTCTTTTCCCAATTGTATTTCCCATAATTTTTGGTCTTCCATGGTTGTTTTATCTATTTCTACCCGCTAAAATTGTTCAAACAATTGGGTTAGCCCTAGTGCCAGTTATAAAAAGATTTGAGAAGATATTTGGTATAGAAGCGCAGGAACACTTCTAAAAATAGCATATTAACTACTCCTTAAGCTCCTTGATCAAAAACCCGAGCTTCCATCGGGTTTTTTTATTTTAGTTGAATTTCCTCAAAAAAAGGGTTAACCTGAAAGTAGAAATGTCCGATTATATAATTCCCGGCCACGGCGGAATGTTTAAAACTTAGCTCGGCTAAGTTTTAGATTAAAATAAATCAACCCCCGCCAAGGCGGGGTTTTTTCATAAAATTAAGCTTGAAAATAACCCAAAAAAGAGTTAGATTTTTAAAAATATCACTTGAAAAATATTTAAAAATATACTATAGTGTAATTAATATGGCTACAAAAGATTTAATTCAAAAAATTGAAAATTTGAGGGGATCAAAAGTTATTACCTATTTGACAAGCGATAGAAAGGGCCCAGTTAATGCAAGGATTGCTATGGATATAATCCCGGTTTTTAGTAAACAATTGCGGCAAATTGGGAAAGTGCCGCAAATTGATTTATTTTTGTATTCTACGGGCGGAGATACAATGGTTCCCTGGAGATTGGTTTCAATGATTCGCGAGTACTGCGATAGGTTTTCAGTTCTAATTCCATATAGGGGACATAGCGCCGCTACAATGATTGCCTTAGGGGCTGATGAAATCGTAATGAGCGATTTATCTGAGTTATCTCCAATTGATCCAACAACTGCCAATATATTTAATCCTCAAGATCCGAAAAATCCTCAAAATAGAATTCCTATTTCTGTTGAAGATGTAATGGC
>CAYPVI010000043.1:0-3385 GCA_964414135.1 uncultured Candidatus Saccharibacteria bacterium
AGAATAGAATTCAAGGTTGTTTTGAGGCATAAACTCGTTTGGTGTGAGGGTGAAAAAGGTTTTAGTTTTTTTGTTTTCTTTTGTAATTGGATTAGGTTTTTTTTTCTTGGTTGTTGAGTGGGTGGGGTGGAAAGAAATAAAAGAAATTCTTTTTGCTTTTTCTGGTTGGAAGGGATCGGTAATTTTAGGAATAACATTGCTGATTTGGTTAATTAATATTTGGAAGTATAAATTTATTTTTAAATCTCAGGGATATAATTTTTCAGTTTGGAGTTTAGGAGAAATTTTATTTGCTAGCTTCGCTGTTGCTTATTTATTTCCAACTGCTTATTTTGGAGGAGAAGCTTTTAAAGCTTACGCTATTAAGAAAAAATTTTTTCTATCTTGGAAAATTAGTCTCACTATAATTGCTATTGAAAAATTGCTTAGCGCGAGCGTTATTTTTTTATTTTTAGTTGCCGGAGCAGTTTCCTTTCTTTCGTTAAATAATTTTCCCTTAAAGAATTTCGGGATAATAGCTTTAGTTCTTATCGGAGGTTTAGCCGTCGGGCTGACTATTTTTTATTTTAGAAGTTTTAAGAAAGAAAGCATTTTAAAATGGTTTTTTAGATTTTTTGGAGTAAAAAGCGGAAAGAACCATTTAGCCGGAGAGATTGAAAAGGAAGTTTTTCGTTTTTTTGATTTTAGAAAAAAATTAATATGGAAAGGTTTAGGGATTTCTTTTTTAAAATATTTTTTAGCTCTTATTCGTTGTTGGTTCCTGATTCTCTTTTTAAAAGGAGAAATAAATATTTTAATTGCTCTGGCAGTATTAATTTTTATTTATTTAGCTTATGTTTTTCCTTTTCCGGCTAAGATGGGGAGTTTAGAAGCAGCTCAAGTATTTGTTTTTAGTTCTTTGGGATTAGGAGCTGCCGCTGGAGTCACTTTTAGTTTTATTTTAAGGGGGGCAGAAATTTTAATTGCCCTATTCGGTTTTATATTTTTAGTAAAACTGGGAGTAAAATTTTTTCTTCAAAAGCAAGTTAAAAAAGTTGCTCTATGACCTTTAATGGAGTAGAATTAAATAAAAAAATTAAATGTTGATTTTAGTTAAAACACCAATTCAAAAATTAGAAAAATACAAAGGTATTATTTCTGATTCTCTTTATAGAGAAATAAATGATTTAGCTAAAGATCTTAAGGATTTGAAGGTAGCTCATATAAATTCCACTCCTCGGGGGGGGGGAGTGGCCGAGGTTTTGAAAAGTTTAGTTCCTATAATGAAAGGAGTAGCGATTAAAGCAGAGTGGTATATTGTGCCTCCGGGAAGGAAATTTTTTGGGTTAACGAAAGAGATTCATAATGCCCTTCAAGGTAAAAAAGTTTTTTTAAGTCCTGATTTTCAGAAGTCCTACCAGCGCTATACGAAGAGATTTGCAAAGCTGATGCTAGATATGAAAGCCGATGTTTGGATTTTTCATGATCCCCAGCCAGCAGGAATTATTCAATTTTTACCTGATTACGGTTTTCATCCTATAATATCGCGTATCCATATTGACACTTCCAGCCCTAATTTAGAAGCCTGGGATTTTTTTAAAAGATTTTTAGCAAAGTACGATAAGATAATTTTCTCTACTAAAGAGTTTGTTCACAAAGACATCTTTAAAGAAAAAGCAGTAATTTTCCCTCCAGCTATTGATCCTTTGGTTGAGAAGAATATGCCTATTTCTTTGTCTTCCGCCAAAGAAATCTTAGAAAGTTTTGGGATTAACTCTAAAAAGCCTTTAATTTCTCAAATTTCCCGTTTTGATCCCTGGAAAGATCCGATAGGAGTAATTAAAGCGTATAGATTAGCTAAAAAGAAAATACCAGCTTTGCAGCTAGCATTAGCAGGACTTTTTTTAGCTCACGATGATCCAGAGGCAATGAGAGTTTTTGATATAGTAAAAAAAGAAACCAAGGGCGATGAAGATATTTTTCTTTTTTCCAACCCTGACCAATTGGGTAGTTTAGAAGTGGATAGATTCGTTAATGCTTTTCAGCAGGGGTCTGATATTATTTTGCAAAAATCTATTAAAGAAGGTTTTGGTTTAACCGTGGCTGAGGCCATGTGGAAGCAAAAACCTGTAATTGGTGGAAATGTTGGAGGGATAAAACTTCAGATTAAAGATGGCCAAAATGGTTTTTTAGTTTCAAGCTCCGAACAGGCAGCCGAGAGAGTTGTTGAGCTGATTAGAGATCCTCAGCTTGCAAAAAAGATAGGAAAGAGAGCGAAAACTACCGTCCAAAAGAAATTTTTAATACCTCGTTTAGTAAGAGATTACCTGAAATTGTTTCAGGAAGTAATTAGTGGCCGTTAATTAATCCAGCGCCGGTTACTCCGGCAAGGTCTCCTAATTTAGAAATTTCTATTTTAATATATTTTTTTGAGACAAGAGAAATTATTCTTTTTTTAATCTCTTTTTTTGTTTCAACTAAAAAATATGGCCAGGTTTTTGAAATTCCGCCCCCAATTACTATAATGTTAGGATCAATTAGATTAATCACATTACTTAGACCAATACCTAAATATTTTCCATATTCTTTAAAAATTTTCAGAGCGTTCCTATCATCTCTTTTTGCTCTTTCTGCCAACTCTTTGACAGAATATCCTTTTCTCTTAAAAAACTTAGCTGAACAATAACATTCAAAACATCCTAAATTTCCACAAGAGCATTTTTGCCCGTCAAATTTAATTGTTTGATGTCCAATTTCTCCGGCTGTTCCAAAAGCTCCTCGATAAATTTTTATTTTGTTTTTATCTTTTAATTCAAGATTATTTGATTTATATCTTAGCGAATCAAGGTTCTGCCGAGCGAAGCGAGGCATGGTTTTTATTACTAATCCACCCCCAACTCCACTTCCTAATGTTATTCCAAAAACTATATTTTCATTCTTTCCGGCTCCCAAGAGAGCTTCAGCGAGAGTAAAGCAGTTAGTGTCATTTTCTATTGAGGTTTTGATTTTTAATTCTTTTTCTAAAATTTTGACTAAAGGTAAATTGTCCAAATACCTTAGGTTGGGACATTTTAAAATTAAACCTTTTTTAATATCTAAAATCCCTGGTACTCCAATTCCAATTCTATCAATTTTTAACCCCGAGAAATCTTTTAAATCTCTTAAGTTTTCTTTTAATTCTTTTATTAAATTTTTTTTGGTTTTTGGGGTAAGAATTTTTTTCTTTTTTATAATTTTTTGATTCTTTAATAATCCAAAAATAATTTTTGTTGCCCCAATATCAACCCCTATAGAATTTTTCATATGCTTTATTTAATTTTAACTTATTTTTGGCGTTTTTCCAATCTTTTGGTATAATAATTGAATATGGCGATAGATTTTAATCAAATTCTAAATTATTATTTTT
>CAYPVI010000044.1:0-3354 GCA_964414135.1 uncultured Candidatus Saccharibacteria bacterium
GGAGCTGCCATTATTTGAACTTAAATTTAATACTCCAAGTAAAATAGAGTAAAATAGAGCCGACTCCTATTTTTCTTTGTAGCAATTCTTGCCTTCTACCTTCGCCATAACATTAAAAAACCAGTATGCTCTCTTTCTAGCATACTGGTTTTTTGGTAATATGAGATACTGAATCAATGAAATAAAAAGCATACTTCTGTTGTAGTAATAAAATGAAGCAAAAACCCTTCCAGCAATCAGATGAAGAAATTGCCGCCTTGGTTCAGGCAGGCGATATTGATTTTTTCGGGGTTTTAATCCATCGTTACAAAGAAAAAATAATACGCTACGCAAGGAAGTTTCTCTCTAACAACGAAGATATAAATGATATTATCCAGGAAATTTTTATAAAAGCCTATAAAAACATTCAGAGTTTTGGTATAAAAAGAAAATTTTCTTCTTGGCTCTACAGGATTGCCCACAACGAACTGGTTAATGCGCTTAAAAAGAGAAAGAAAAAGATTTTACCCCTGTTTGAGTTAGATACTTTTCTTCCCCATAGTCTTCAAGACGAATCTCTTATTCAGAATATAGACCGCCAAGACACACAGAAGATGATTAATAAATGTCTTGATCGATTAGAGCCAAAATACCGTGAGCCGATAATTCTTTATTATTTAGAGGATTTGTCCTACAAGGAAATTGCCGAGGTAATGCGAGTTCCAATTTCGACTGTGGGAATAAGAATAAAAAGAGCAAAAGAAATAATGAAATCTATTTTTAAAAAATTAGAATATAGTTTATGAACAATCAACAAGAAAAAAACTCTATTATTGATAAGGTGCTCAATAAGATAAAAAGCGGGAGAGTTAAAATGAAGCCCAAAATATACTTTATTCTGAAGACAGTTTTACTGATATCAGGGACCTTAGTTTTAATTTCTTTTATTATCTACTTTGTCAGTTTTGTCATTTTTTCTTTACGGGTAAGCGGAGTGCTGTTTTTGCCAAAATTTGGCTTTTCCGGTATGAAAATCTTCCTTAACTCTCTGCCGTGGTTTTTAATTTTGATAATTGCAATCTTGATTATATTATTAGAGATATTTGCCAAAAAATTTACCTTTGTTTACCGTCGGCCAATCCTTTATTCTTTGTTGGGTATTATAATGATTGTATTTATAGGAAGTTTTTTGATAGATAAAACACCATTTCATTCAAATTTATTTTGGAAGGCTCAGCAAAGACGTTTGCCCGGCATAGGAATGGTCTATCGCAATTTTGGAGCTCCACGAATTGGCAATGTGCATCACGGGGCCGTTTCTGAAGTAATTGACAATGGTTTTAAGATAGAGACGCCCTGTGGCGAAGCGCTTACCATAGTTGTTAGCCCCAAAATCAGCCTTATATTAAAAACAGATATAAAAGAAGGTGATGCAATAGTGGTTTTAGGAAAACGAAGCAATAGCACGGTACAGGCTTTTGATATACGCAAAGTTGAGAAAGACCTTAATCTTTTCCAGTCGCAACGAGTCCGCGGTTATAAATCTTTTTGGAAATAAAACGAAAGAAAAAATAAACCCAGTTGTATTAATAAATAGAAAGGTCGAATTTTTATTTATTAATCTAAAAAATTAATGAAGGTAAAAACTATGAAAAAATCAACAAAACTTTTGGGCGGAACACTCGCGGCTGTGATGATGGGCGCATTTGCTGTTTCTTCGGTAATAGCTTATCAAGGCGATTATTCCAAACAAGGGCCTGCTTATTCTCCGGAAAGACATACAGCAATGACGGAAGTAATGGAAAGTAATAATTACGAAGCATGGAGCGAATTAATGAATGATCACGGACGAGTTGCACAAGTTATCAACGCGGAAAACTTTTCACGATTTGCTGAAGCTAATCAATTAGCTCATGCAGGCGACCTGGAAGGTGCTGACGCAATCAGAGAAGAGTTAGGAATTAGAACCAGCAACGGTGAAAAGGTCGGTGCCGGATACGACGCAGGACAAGGTAATGGAGAAGGACAAAGACGTAAAAAAATGAACAGTGAAAACCGCGGACAAAATCAAGGCGGAAAATTTATTGATGCCGACGGCAACGGAATCTGCGACAATCTATAAGCCATCCTGCGCTCGATAGCAGAAAAGAGGTACCTCTTTTCTGCTTCGTTGCCTGAATACCTTGGTTTAAATAAAATTATTTGTCGTTATCGTTTGCTGTTTTTGATTTATAAAGAAGACGAAAATCTCCATTTCTTCTCTTATTCTTAACCAATCAATGGTTCTGAATGCGTCTCGTAGGGGGAGCTGCCATTATTTGAACTTAAATTTAAGACCCCAAGCAGGACGGTTAGAACTTTTATTGCCAAAAAGGCGTTTTTTTTGTTAAGATGAAATATATGGTACTGATATATTCTACAAAAAATTTTATTGTTGAGGCTCCTGATAAACCACATATCACAAGAACTGATGGTGGTCATATTAAGATTTATCCCAAAGTTAGATTAGTAGACAGAACTCAGTTAAGTCAAAAATTAGCAATAGAGTTAATGAGACTTACAATTGTAACAGGAAAAGCAATGACCGCAGCACTAAAGAAACAAGGAATAGACATTGGCAGAATAAACTACCAAGATAATGGTAACTGGAATGTTTTTACACCAGAAGGTCCATATTTACATGTTCATTTATACGGAAGAGCCAAAAATGCTAAAACTAACAAATATGGAGATGCTTGTTATTTCCCCCAAAGAGATACAGGATTTTACGATAAATTTAAGCCACTAAATAAAGAAGACATCCAAGAGATTAAAAAAGAAATGGAATCTATTCTAAAGCAAAAAAAGTATCAAGATGAGAATTGGGGACTATAACAATGCTTAAAACAGGTTCTAACGTTGTCCGTCCCTCGGAGCAGGCTAGTGAGGCTGTTCGGGAGACCGAAACGCCTCATATTTTTAAAAGGTTCGAGAAAAAATACCCCCATACCCCGATAGGAAATAGGACTTTGTTCGGGGTCGGGCCCTCACAATTAATCGCCAAAATGGCGATTTTTTGATAAAATGAAAATATAAAAGACAATAAAAACAAGAAGAAAAAAATTATTAAAGATTAAATGTATTACTAGTTAATATGATTAAAGAGCCTGAGGTTTTAAAAATAGTAAAAGAGGATATATTAGAAGTTTTAGGTAGGAAGAGTAAAAAAATTCCTTTAAAACTTATGAAACTAGAAATTAGTGTTTCTCAATTTTTTGTGTCTAAAGCCATAAACGAACTTGAAAGAGAAGATTTAATAAAACTTTCTTTAGAGGAAAAATATGGGAAACAATATATCCAACTAACAAAGAGAGGGCAAAATAGAGCAAAGGATAT
>CAYPVI010000045.1:0-2883 GCA_964414135.1 uncultured Candidatus Saccharibacteria bacterium
TCCTGAAAGCGAATCATCAAAATTTGCTTTTGATAGCGGAAGTAGAGAGATTGTTTGGATGGTTGGAGACATAGAAGCAGGAACAGGAATCTTTAATGAGGCCCCAAATATTTCTTTCCAAGTTACTTTAACGTCTGGCCAGACGATTATTAGCGAAGCAACAATTACTGGAGAAGACCAGTGGACAGAATCTTTCATTCAAGGCAAAGCTTCGGAAATTGTTAAATAAACCCAAAGCAAACTCGGTTTAGTTGCATAGGATGGAAACAAAAAAGGAGTTAGGCTCCTTTTTTTGATCTTTGCCCATTGACAAAAAAGAAGGGATATGCTATAAATAACACGTTAAGTTCATTGAAATTTAAATCTGGAATAAAAAAATACACATTCAGAAAGGGATAAAAATGAAAAGAATAGAATATATTCTCAGAAAGTTTGGGTGGCCGCTTAGGATTGGCTTATTTCTTCTTTGCACTCTTTGGGCTTGTCAATTAGCTAAGCCAGCTAAAGAGTCCATGAAAAACAATGCAGAAAGGTATAAAAATTGGAGCTTTGAAGAAGAAAAAACAAGAGTACAAGAACTTTATAGTTTTAGAAATAAGCTGTATGAACAAGCAAGAGAAAAGAATGAAAAATATAGTCCTTCTATGTATTTTGCTGACTTATCTTCTATAGAAAGTAAAAAGGAAGAACTTAGAATTGACGAAAACTTAGCTATTCATTTCCCAGATACCCAAGTAGATTTTTACCAGTTGGCAAGTAAGAACGTTTTTCTGGGTCGTTTTGAATGGAGAGATGTAGAAAAGACAGGAGAAGAGTTTCGTCAACAGGATGGTAGAGCTTACGTTGAGCAATACAGTTTGGTTTATAAGATGAAGTCTATTCAATGGAATAAATTTATCCATTGGGCAAAAACAGCATATTTAAGAATGATATTTATTGTGTTGTTTCTGTATCTTATCCGGATTTCTGAAAGATCTGGCAGTACTATCTTAGAAACCCTACTTGCTGAAAAGAAGAAGTTTGTATTAGCCACAATATTCTGGCCAGTATATTTCTTCAAGTATCCATACAACGTAGCCCGTGAGATAAGAGTAGAAGCAGAACTGCGTAGATTAAAAGGATTATTCAAAGTATTTACTACCAGAGAAGCAGGATTAGTCAGAGAAGTTGCCAATAGTGGTTTTTACAAACAATGGTTAGCTGAATTTCGTCAGCAAAACAGGGGTGACTTCCGAAGAGGACTATTCTTAGCTTTAATGGCAACCTTGTTTATTCATCTATTGTTTTCTTCTAACCTTAGAGCTTCAGAAAGGAGAGTCAGAAGCCCAGGATTAATACTTTTTCAGATAGAGAATCAAACTAATACAGAACAGAATCTAACTGATGATACTAATGAAAACACTCATCAAGTCGAGCAATGGGGTGTTTCTCCAGGAATTGAATTATTTGAGCTCCTGTTGCTGTTAGTGATTGTGAGATTCCCCAAAAATGTCTGGCACAGTAAAGAACCGGATAGTATTGACCGTGTCCCTCGTTCTTCTTTGTTTGGTGTCTTTAACTTTATTAACCAAACAATGAAAGGAACAAGAAATGAACACGGTCAAGAGGATAATTTGTTCAGTTGTTTTACTGATTGGAGTAACAGGAGTTGTATTTGCTGGTGATGAGGGTCAGGATATTTCTGTAACTATATCATCGAAGATTTACTCGAAATACCTGGGATCTTATACCGGAAAAGTTTGCGACGATGATCCTTCCCTTCAAAATGATTTATTTATTACACTACCGAAAGGATTCTATCTGGAGATTTGGAATTCTATTGGACTTGATGGAACAGGATTATCTTCAGATTACGGTGACGAACTTGACTATCTTGTGGGCTGGAGGGAGAAATTGGAAGAGATCAATTTAGATATCGGAATTGCTTACATTGATTGTATCGATCTTTTTGAATCGCCACGCGGTGATTTAATTCTTCCCTATTTGGAGATAAATAAAGAGTTTGATGTCTCCGAGAAACATCGTTTAACGCCCTACATGGGTTTTGAATTTCCTTTTTCAGCTAAAGGAAATGAGTTTGGGCACGGATTTTTTGCTCGTTTTGGCGTTAAACACGCTTGGCAGATAAATCCAAAGCTTGTTTTCAACCAAAAGATTAATTTGTTCTTTGATGATGGCGCTCTCGATGATAGCGGGATTTTGGGGCAATATCGTTGTGATCTTAACTGGCAGATATCTAAATCAACTACGATTGATTTAATATCTATCAAAGCTATTGATCCCCTTACATCGCTTTCTGATGGTCGCAAGACCGAAATGGTCTATGGAACGGGAATGACGTACCGTTTCTGAGAGAAACAAAAGGCAGTTTAGCAAGAGCTATCTGCCTTTTTTTATTGACATATATATTAATCTATGATATGTTATGATATTGTAAATGTAAATGTGTGCGGATAGTAAAGTTCTTTAAAAAAAAGGAGAACAGCGATGTTAAAAATTTTAGGATTAGCCTGTATATTGATTGGGACTTTCTTATGTTTTATGGTGATTGTGTCAATAAAATTGACGAGAGTAGCAAAAGATTCGGGAAATCCTGACAGTCCTTATTCTGTTGAAGCTATCAGAGATGCTGTAGAGTACGTAAATTTTTTCGGTAGTTCCAAGAACTTAAAAATAGCAAGAATAAAGACAGTAATGGTAGGAAGCATATTGATTATTTTGGGTTGCTTGCCTCTTTTGTTTATTTAAGGGTCTGGAAATTAATTCAGACCTTTTTTATTTTGAGAAAATAAGTTAGAATAAAATAATGACTGACTTAATGCAGAAAATTGTTTCGTTCAGTAAAAGAAGAGGATTTATTTTTCTTTCTTCTGAAATTTATGG
>CAYPVI010000046.1:0-2527 GCA_964414135.1 uncultured Candidatus Saccharibacteria bacterium
TAATCTCATTTGAAGAACCCTGAAATTAGTATCACCTACTTCCGGAGCCAAATCACTGGTTGGGTTATTTGCACCAGTATATACATCTATAGAACCAATAGTCACTGCGGAAATTGTCATTAAATTACCAGTAACTGAACCGATTGTTGACGAAGCATTAGAAACAATGTCATCAGCCAAAGCAATACCCATTGCAATAGTCCGACCAGTACCAGCAGCAGCATCAATATCAACCTTAATAGTTAAAGTTTTAGTAGTGCCTGCTGTAACAACTATAGGAGTGCTTAAACTAAATACTGCTTGATTATTGGAATTTAATGAAGCGCTATTACCTTTTTGAATAGTGCCGTCAAAAATCTTTACCAAATCAACATCAGTATTTGCGCTCAAGCCAGTTCTACTAACAGTAATCTTTGAGATAGAAATATCTCCTCCATCACTGCCAGCGGTAACGTTAAACTTGGCAAATGGATGATTAAATACTCCGTAAGGTATAGTTGCGCTTGCCGGAGTATCAGAAGCCGCGGAAATGGTCAAACCACCTCCTGGGATTACTGGCTCCTCTTCTTCTTCTTCCTCCTCCTCTTCTTCTTCACCAGCCGCTAAAAGAGTATTTAACTTGGCTAAGGTTGTTGAACCAACATAACCTGTTCCAGAGGTCAAACCCCAAGAAGCTAATATATCAGCAGCATATTTTTCCTGGAACTTAATAACAGCTGCTTTGGTTTTAGGGCCAAAGTAAGATGTTTCTTGTCCCGGAGAACCTACGCCGGCTGAAAGCTGGGTGTCAGAAGCAGTGTTGAGAACAATCTGAAGACATTTAACATCGTCTCCGGTCATTCCAACTTTAAGGTTTCTGCTAAAGGAAGTAATAGTGCAACCAGTAACAGTTCCTCCTGTTGGCTCGCCTGTAAGATCAGACAATTGAGTTTGTAATCCAGCTAATGTCTCTAACAAGGCATTAATCTGAATCTGAAGCTCAGCAGCTGTTACAGCAGCAGCAGAAGAAGGAATAATCATAGCAACTATCGCTAATCCAGTTATCATCGCAATTATTTTTGTTTTCATTTTTTTAATCTGTATTTTATTAATTAATAATTTATTAATTTGTCGTCATCGACCTTCTTGCCCCCATCTTTTTCTAAAAAGCGGGGGTAAATTTTAATCTTTTGAGTATAAAAATTTTCTCTATGGCAGTTTTCCTCATACGAGGAAAGCCCTCACGTGGGTTTACCCCGATAGAAACGGGGCGCCAACCACTCAAAAAATTAAGATTAACGACTTCTTCAAATTTTAATTATTGGCTTAAAGTCCAAATTTTTTCCAAGGCATCGGAATAATTCCCTGCCTCACAATCTTCTTTTACTTCAACTAAAGCTTCTTCCTGCTCTTCGGCTAAAGTCCTCGCTTCCAAATCCTCAACCTCTCTTTCCACTATTTTAACCAAAGCATCGTCCCACTCCCAGTTATCACCTATTTCTATGCCCAGAGATTTTACTTTCTCTGTTTTCTCTTCTAATTTTTTAATCTCGGCAACAACTTCTTTTACTTCTGCTTCTGCCAAACTCTCCGCCGCTTTGGAAACACTTTCCTGATATTCATTAATAGCTGAAGTTAATTTTTGGGTTTGATTTGCTTCAGCAATTTTAGTTAAGTCATCCAAACGTTTATTGGTAAGTTCAAGATTATGTTTTGGCTGCCCTTTTTCAGAAATAAAAACTGTCTGGCTTTTTTCAGTAATCTTTTTTACAGAAAAAAGAGTATCGCCAGGCACTGAATTCTGGGCAAAACCAAAAAGCCCAAACAAAATTGCCAGAACAAGAAAAGTGGCAAAAGCCGGCTTGTGGTGAAAAATAAACCTTTCTCCTCTCTGAATTTCTTTAATAAAGGAAATAAAAGAAAAAACAGGGATTGGTTTTTCTTCTCCTAAAATCTGTTTTTTAGTTAAAATAACCCAGTCATTACTGGGCTTAATCTGTTGAAGTTCTTTGATTTTGGCGATGAGTTGTTTTTCAGTCATATTATCGTCCTTTTAAAGTTAAGACGAGAAACTTAAGCTTGTGTTACACCTGTATCGGATATCCGATTTTTAAGGGATTTCAAAGCCCTATGAAGCGTAACTCGTACCGCTCCTTCTGACTTATTGAGCATTTTTGACATTTCAGATATTGACAAATCATCTACATATCGCCAAACAACTACTTCTTGATATTCGTCTTTAAGTCCGGCTAAAGCTGACTTAACTGTATCAAGGTCTGACCTTAACAAAGCTTGTTCTTCTAAATCTTCCCCAGGGTCAATAATCGGGACACAATCTGCTGAAACTGTCTGCATCTTACCCTTCTGGCGATAATGGTCAACCACTAAATTACGGGCAATTTGATACAAAAAGGCCTGAGGATTTTCAATTTTCTTTTTATTATTTTTAAATGCCTGCCAACCACGCAAAAATGTCTCTGAACACAAATCTTGAGCAATTTCTTGAGAACTTACCTTAAAAAAGATAAAACGATAGATTTTATCTACA
>CAYPVI010000047.1:0-2356 GCA_964414135.1 uncultured Candidatus Saccharibacteria bacterium
CTTCTTTTTTACATTCCATAGCTTTTATTTCTTAATTATCTGATTGAAGGTAAATAATTTATAATCGTTACAATTTATTCCTTTAAGTTTATAAACCTGATATGCTGAAAATATCTTTCCATCATTAAAATTAAGATTCAAAAGAGCAATACCTTTATTAACACCCTCCCAAGATGGAGCTTCTATCTCTAAATATGGCTCGAGTTTAGGCCAAAAATCTATATCAAACTCAATATCATCTAATTGATACCTGATTCTTTTATTTTCTACATAATGTTTTTCTATAAAGCCAGATTTTAATAATATCTCGCACGTTTTATTAAAATTATCAACTTGCACCTCAACTTCTTCCATTCCTTTGTCATTACCATTATCCCCGTCGCCCATTCCTATTCTTTTTTTAAAGCCGAACATAATTTTATCACCTTCATCACGGACCCTTACCCAAGCCCCATCCTTATCTAATCTCAGATCCGGATAATCAAAAACTTTCCTCTTATAAATTCTTTCAAAGAGTTTTTTAGCACCGATTTCTTCCAATTTTTTCTCAATTAAGTCAGGATTAATATTTAAAAATTTAATTTCTTTTTCTTCCACAAATTTTAATTATTTTTTTATATTTTTTATTTATTTTAAAAATCAGAGTTGATGCTATTTTTCTATTTTAGAATAGCTCTTTTGAGGAAAAATTTCAAGGATTTGCAAAGGAAAAAGCCCAAATTAATGGGCTTTTTAAACAATTTATTATTTTTTTGGGTTTTTTTTGGGTTTTTTCTTCTTTTCTGGATTAGGCAAGAAAATTCCAACACCTAACGAGAAAAGGAATACAGTTATACCCAATATCATAAGATAAAATTCATAATCCCATATTGAGATACGATCTTCTGCTCTCCTGGGGCCTTGACTGTATGCAGTATAGATATAAGTGATGAAAACTGCTACACAACTTGTTGCTATCAAAAAACAGAAAAAAGCTCTAATCCTATATTTGTATTTTCTTGGATAAAAGGCCAATGCTAATAAACGGAAATAGAAAGGACCAATAAGCATAAAAACTATAAGCGCCCCAACCAGTGAGTATCCCTGAAACACATCTATAAGACCATCGAAATCAGTAGTTCCTATAAAGATAGTATTCATCTTTTGTCTCCTTTTAAAAGAACGTTAAATTTACTGATTTACTTTAACTCTTTTTAGAAAAAATTTCAAGTTAGGAAAATTTATTGGACAGGCGCAATAATTGGCCTTACTTGAATTGACTGGGCAGTGATGCTGCCGTCTTGGTTTATCGCGCCGTTTACAGTTAATGTGCTTAACCTGATTAAGCACATTTCTCTTTTTCTAAAAGTTGCTTTTTTCTTTGAGTCCCTCTATTAAACCCTCCCACTTCACCTGAACTTCTAATAACCCTATGGCAAGGAATATTAGGGTTGTAATTTTCTTTCAAAATACTCCCAACAAACCGCCAAGCTTTTGGCCTTCCAACCTTTTCCGCCACATCTTTATAACTCAATGTCTCCCCTTTAGGAATATTCTTTACCACTTTATAAACTTTATCTTTAAAATCCATACTTACTTTAAATTTTCATCGGGCAGACATCATACCATTTACATATTTCCTTTTCCATAAATTTAATCAATTTTTTGATTTTTTATTTATATTTTTTTAACTTTCTTTCCTTTAAATTGTTTAATTTCCTGCAGCATTCCTTCTGTGGGCTCGCCATATATCCACATCTCATCACATATATCCAATAGCTTCCGCCCCATTTCCATTCCGATTTCTCTTTCTTTTGGATCATCGTCATTTAAAAATTGGGTAAAATAAATATGAGGCGTAATCGGTATATGCCCAGCTAATACTACTTCTCGTGAATATTCTTTAGCCTTCTCTATATTCTCTTTTATATTACCCCTCAACGGACTACAAATAAATATCCTCTTCATAAATTCTGCGCCCTCACACCCCGCTTAGCGGGGTAGTGATGGGTTAATTAATTTCTTGATTTTTTATCTAAAAAATCGGAGCTGACTCTATTTTTTACTAACTATTGACAACACTTCTTGCTTTGCTACAATGTAATTAGAATACATATGAAAAACACCTCTAAGGGTTTTGTCCTTTAGCGGTGTTTTTCTTTATATTCAAGCTTCTTTTGTAAATTTTCCATAAACACAATTTTCTCTTTAGCTGTTTTCTTTAATAAAACAGAGCAAGTTTTGACATAAGGACTTATTACACGCTCCAATTTATTGTTTTTATAAAGATACTTAACTAAGGAATAAAAATCGCCGTCACTGCTAACAATTACTGCTTTATCATATTTATTATAATCAATCATTGCCTGTAAAACCA
>CAYPVI010000048.1:0-2095 GCA_964414135.1 uncultured Candidatus Saccharibacteria bacterium
TTCCTGAAATCTCAGAAAATAATGTTTCATCTTTAGATAAAATTCTTTCTTTAATTTTCTCTAAAGGCCCCAAAGAAGAAATTTCAAGAGCTGCTTTTGGACCAACTCCGCGAATATTGTCTAAAATCTCAAAGAATTCAAGTTCTTTATGATTTAGAAAACCATAAAGGTCCATTATATTTTCTTTGACATTTAAAAAACAAAATAACTTTAAGGGTTTTTCTATCTCTGGCAGATTGGATAAGGCTTTTTTAGACAAAAAAACCTTATACCCAACATTATTAACATCTAAGATAATAAATTTTTCTTTTTTTAGAATAATTTTGCCTTGTAAATAAGATATCATATTCTGTACCCTCTCTTCCAATACAGCGTTGTATTTGAAGAGCGGGTACTTACTTTCAGTATATTGAATTTTACGTTAAAAATCAATAAATCCCCACACCATAACGAGGACTGACTTCGTCAATTTCCCCGCCAAGGCGGGGTTGTCCTCGTTTGGTGTAAGGATAAAAATGTGCCGAGAGTTACTCTCGGCACCTTGTTCAATAATTTTCTAATTTTTTAATAAACTCATCAATCTTTTGTTTTGCTTTCCATTTCTTCATAAGAAGATATCCTCCAGACTTTACCGCATTTCTATACCAACTGCGATGATCGGGTTTCCATCTTCTAATAAGATAATCCATTGGGAAAACAATGATCCTTGAAACCATGACAAAGCTCCAGAGATTATAAAATCTACCCATAATCTTTAAAGGCATCTCTTGAAGCTCTCGCACGCTCATATTCTTATCAGGTCTAGAGCAAACAAACCTTCCGTCATACTTGCTCAAAGGCACTATGCTTTGAGGAAAAAGTCTTCCTTCTTTTTTCAATCTTACGCGCAAAGGAGTTCCTACTCCTGGTACTGGAAGCATTACATGAACACTGTCGGGACGGGCTTTGCGGATAAATTTTCTAAAACGTTTAATTATTTCCTTAGCGCCAAGAAAAACATTTCTTTCTTTTAATGGATAACCTGCGATAAGCATTATATGCGTCTTGACATAACGTTTGATAATCTTAATCCATTCAAGCATTTTGTCCGATCTATATCCCTTACGCATAGCTTTAAGATCTTCATCAATGGGCGATTCAACTCCTATACAAGCAGTCCTAACTCCTGCTTTTTTTATTACTCGCAAAAATTTAGTATTTTTCGCAAGATCTAGCCGCATTTGAATTGAAAAGTCAAGTAGTCGGTTCCCATACTTATCAGAAATTAATCTGAAAAACTCCATTGTGCCTTTAAGGTCTTCTGCTAGATTATCATCAACAAGAAAAAAACGCTTAGCTTTTCTTGTTTCTATTAACCACTTAACCGTTTCAAAAAGATGTTGACTAGACGCCCAATGAGGTTTTTCGTTTACACTACAAAACTCACAATGCTTGCTACATCCTCTAACACGACCAACAGGATAAAGTTTTATTTTGGCATATCTTAAAAGCCCAAAATCTGGAAGAGGCAATCTGTTTAATTTTGGATCTAAACCCAAAACTTCAACAAGTTCTGAGGCGTTAGTTTTAAACTGTCCATTTTCTAAAAAGGAAATTTCAGGAATATTTTCCAAAAATTTCTCTTTTTCCAGATTGCTAAGAATTTGCCGAATAACTTTTTCTGCGTCACGATAAACAACTACATCAATGTTATGCTCTAATGTTTCTTTTGGACAATAAAGAGCATGCCATCCGCCAGCAATAGTAAATGCTTTTTGCTGATGATAAAATTCAGCCAATTTCCAAACTCGTTCCATCGTACTAGTAAGACCGCAATAAAAACCAACTACTGTAGCTGGACGCTCTCTTTGTAAAACTGTGTGATCAGGCAATTCATCGCTATCTCGGGGGCCTTTCCTATAATTGTTTTCATCAATTACTTCTACTTGCCATCCCCATAATTTATTTGCTGCTGTTGCAACTATAATAGCCCCTAAGGCAGTTGTATTTTTAGCCTGACGAGTAAAAATATTTATTTCTGGGAAAGCTGGAATAATCATCCTAAACAAAGGCCAATCATTTTTGTTTATTGTTTCTATCATTTTCTATTCCTTTC
>CAYPVI010000049.1:0-2068 GCA_964414135.1 uncultured Candidatus Saccharibacteria bacterium
ATACATTCCTCAAAACTATTTATACTATCATTATTATCAACCGGTGTTTTATCCGACCTAAACACTATAACACATACTGCAATTCCTGTAAAAAGAAGAACTACTAACAAAAATATATATACCTTTTTCATAAATTCTGTGCCCTCACACCCCGCTTAGCGGGGTAGTGACGGGTTAATTAATTTTTTTGATTTTTTATTTAAAAATCAGAGTTGACGCTATTTTTCCTCTTCGCTCAATTCCTCCGATTTATATTGATTTTTTATTTCTTCAAAATGATTCTTTGCAGCTTCTAATTCTTTTTTACATTTCCCAATTAAATCCATGCCTTCTTTGTATTTTGATAGCGCTTCATTTAAATCAATATCCTCTCCCTGAAACCATTCGTTAATTTCTTCGATTTTTTGATATGCTTTTGTGAAATTAAATTTTTCTGCCATAATTATTCTTTTTTATTTTCTTTTACTTGAGACAAAATATGACCTTTATAATATTTTGTTTGAATCAAATCACCAAACTTAACTCCATCCAAATCTTTAATTATCTGGCCGTTTTTATCCAGTGTCATTGTATAGCCTTGCTTTAACTTCAAAACAGGGTTTGAGAGGTTTAGTTTTTCTTCTTGCTGCTTTAAAATATCCCGGACTCTCTTTTGCCAAAAATCTTTGCTTTTATTAAAATCTTCAGACAACTCCTCCGTCTCAGATTTTTTCTCAAGCAATAGATTTTTAATTTTAGTATTAAAATCTTTAGCAAAAAAGTTTAATCTGTCCCATACGTTTTTAAATAAATTGGTTATAAAAACAGAAAATCCTTTTTCGTATTTATGAATGTTTATAGCTGCGTTTTCCCAATTTTTAGAGAGAAATTTCGCTGCTTGTGTTGGTGTAGAAACACGCAGATCTGATACGTAATCAGCGATGGTTATGTCTTTTTCGTGCCCGACACCGCATATAATGGGAATATTAGAAGCAAATATCGCCTTAGCGACTTTTTCGGAATTAAAAGACTGCAAACTTTCCCAATTTCCGCCTCCTCTTATTAAAACAATCACATCAAGATTTATCATATTTTTATTAAACCACTGAATAGCTTCAGAAATAGCATCTATTGCAAACAACCCTTCTACTCTTACATCGTAAAGATAAACCTGAAAACCATGATCGCCAAGATTCTTTTCAAAATCAGGCAAGGCCCCTTTCCCAATTTTTGATGTTATTAAGCCTATCCTTTTACAAAATAGAGGGATTGATTTCTTTCTTTCCAAAGCAAAAAATCCTCCTGCCTCTAATTTCTTTTTCAAGGCCTCAAACGCTTTTTTTAAAACACCCTCGCCAATAAAACTAATCTGCTCAACCTGAAAATTAAAACCTCCGTTAGGTTTGTAAATTTTAGGAAATCCCAAAATTTTAATCTTAGTTCCCGGCTTTAAATCTATGCCTGATTTTTCCAAATCTCTTCTCCAAATAAAACAATCTAACATTGCTTTTTCCTTTAGGTCTAAAAGTTTGAAATATAAATAATTAGGGTATTCATTAACCCTCTCTCCTATTTCTCCAACAACAACAACTCTCCTGGGAGTTAAAATACTATTCAAAAAATCAATAAATTCTGAAACTGTAAATTCTTTTTCTTCCATAAATTCTGCGCCCTCATACCAAAATCCGTAGGATTTCTGGTAGTAATGGGTTAATTATTTTTTTATACTTTTTATTTATCCTAAAAATCAGAGTTGACACCATTTTTTACGATAGATAATTTTCAAGAAATGGTAATTTCAAAAATTTTGTTCTGTTGTCTGAATCCTTTGATTAATCTAATTTTTGCTTTGGGATTTTTAAAATATAAAACCAAAACCTCAATCACTCTCCTGTTTGCCTCTCCCCTAACAGGCCTTTCTTTTACTCTAATTTCAAAACTATCTTCAGCTTTCTTAATCACCTCTTCCTTTTTGGAATTTGGAAAAACTTTAACTTTAATTAGTATTTTATTCATAAATGTAAAATAGAGCAGGAGAAGAGAGCAACTATTTCTTTTTTCTGGATTTTTTGCGAACCGGTTTAAACTG
>CAYPVI010000050.1:0-1619 GCA_964414135.1 uncultured Candidatus Saccharibacteria bacterium
AAGATGTCGCCCTGCAGACTAATTATTTAGGAACAGTTTATTTGGCTCGACTTTGTAAGGCATTTGGAATAAAAAGATTTATTCAGGCTTCTACTTGCAGTGCTTATGGTCAGCAAGATAATAATAAAGCTGTTTCTGAGAACGGTCGTTTGTTTCCAATTGATTTTTATGGAGAAACAAAGATTTATGCTGAAAGAGAACTGATTAAATTAATGGATGAGAGTTTTAGCCCAACAATTCTCCGATTTTCTACTGTCTATGGACTTTCTCCAAGAATGAGGTTTGACTTAGTAGTTAATGCTCTTAGCAAAAAAGCAGTAAAAGATAAAGAAATATTTATTTTTGGAGGAAATCAATGGAGACCTTTAATCCATGTGAATGATATAGCCAGGGTAATTTCATTGGTTTTGAAATCACCATTTTCAAAAGTGGGGAATCAAATATTTAATGCCGGAGCCAATAGCGAGAATTATCTTATTTCCCGAGTAGGGGAATTAGTAAAAGAAAGTATTCCTGAGCTAAAGATAAAAACAATAAATGGAATAGAAGATAAAAGAAGTTATAAAGTTGATTTTAGTAAAATAGAACAAACCTTAAATTTTAGAACCGAGAAAAAAGTAAGAGATGGAATTATAGAGATTCGCGATGCTATAAAACAAGGTCGTTTTAGTAATCCCGAAGATAAAATATATTATAATCACTTAGTTTAATTTTTACTAAAATAGAGTTTATGCTAAAATTGAATAATTAGTATGAAGAAATTTGTTTTAACTATCAGTTTAATTTTGTTTTTAGGAATAGCAATTACTGCAAGCGCTGATACTGTTGGGGAAAAAAGGGTTTTTAATGTTGACCCTTCTTTTGATTCATCGGGAAGAGAAGAATTAACCGCAGTTTTGGTAAAAAAGACCACTAACCTTTATTTTTACGTTGATGAAAAGTGGTGGAATTTCACGCCTCAAAATGAAATTTATCAAGCATTAAGCAATTTAGGACAAGAATTTGAAGATAGGATTTATCCAACCCTTACTTCTGCTTTTGGTCCGGAATGGAATCCAGGAATTGATAAAGAATCTCAAGCAACCATTTTAATTCATCCAATGGGAGAGGAAGCGGGTGGATACTTCCGTTCCAATGATGAGTATTTTAAAGTCCAAGTTTCAGATTCTAATGAAAGGGAAATGGTTTATCTTAATTCAGAACATATCAGGAACCCTTTGGTTAAAAGCTTTTTAGCTCATGAATTTACACATTTAATTACTTTTCATCAAAAAGAAAATAGCTATGATGTTGCTGAAGAAATCTGGCTGAATGAAGCTCGGGCAGAATACGCCCCTACCTTAGTTGGCTACGATGATGTTTATGAAGGAAGCAATTTAGAAAGAAGGGTTCAGCTTTTTACTAAAAATCCTTCCGATTCAATAATTGACTGGCAAAATACAAAATATGATTATGGAAGTATAAATCTCTTTATTCAATATTTAGTTGACCACTATGGGATTGAAATTTTAATTGATTCTTTGCATTCTCCAAAAACTGGTATTGAGAGCATAAATTATGCTTTAGAAAAAAATGGATTCGAAGAAGATTTTTCCCAGATTTTTCTGAATTGGACCATA